>QHRD01000226.1 GCA_003220005.1 Verrucomicrobiota bacterium
CTCCCTGTTGATGGTTAGTTTTACCCCAAGTTCGTGACTCATGGAGTGAACGGACGCTCCCCGTCCATCTGATATTTTGACCGTTCTCAAACCGGCATTATTCGAAGTATTTTGCCAGTTGCGTGATTGAGCGAGCCCGGCCAATTCATTAATGTCACATGTCAATGTCTCGCAAAACGCCGCCCGCCGATCCAGTTGTTACATCCGAACTCGTGAAGCGACACGGCCTCACTGGGGAAGAGTTCAAGCGCATCAAAGAAATCCTAGGTCGCGAGCCGAACTTTACCGAGCTGGGAATTTTCTCGGTCATGTGGAGCGAACATTGCTCGTACAAAAATTCGAGGAAAGAACTGAAGAAGTTTCCTACGGCGGGTCCAAACATTCTGGTCAGGGCCGGTGAAGAAAATGCGGGTGTGGTGGATATCGGCGACGGCTGGGCGGTCGCGTTCAAGATGGAGAGCCACAATCATCCCAGCGCAATTGAACCATTCCAAGGCGCTGCAACCGGCGTAGGCGGAATCATTCGCGATATTTTTACCATGGGCGCGCGCCCGGAATTTTGCCTGAACTCGCTCCGCTTCGGCCCAATCACAGAAAGAAATTCGAAATCCAAAATCCAAAATCCAAATATAGCCGCCAACCGGCGGCTTTTCACTGGCGTCGTCTCGGGCATCGCGCATTACGGAAACTGCGTCGGCATCCCAACAATCGGCGGCGAGATTTATTTTGATGAGAGTTTCGAGCGAAATCCCCTGATAAATGTTTTTTGCCTCGGCGTGTTGCGTCACGAGCGGCTCGCCCGCGGCACCGCAGAAGGCGCTGGCAATCCCGTCTTTTACGTCGGCGCCGAAACGGGTCGTGACGGTCTCGCAGGCGCGGCGTTTGCATCGCGGGAGTTAACCGAGCAATCGCGCGAAGATCGTCCCGCTGTGCAAGTGGGCGATCCGTTTAAGGAAAAGCTTTTGCTTGAAGCATGTCTGGAACTGCTGGCCCGTGATGCGGTAGCCGGAATTCAAGACATGGGCGCGGCTGGTTTGACCTGTTCAACTTGCGAAACTGCCAGCCGCGCCGGAAGCGGCATCGAAATTGATTTGGCGAAAGTTCCAAAGCGTGAGCCCGGCATGACGCCGTATGAAATCATGTTGAGCGAATCGCAGGAACGCATGTTGATCATCGCCAAGCGGGGAAAAGAAAATCTCGTCCGCGAAATCTTCGAGAAATGGGATGTGCCATGCGCACAAATCGGACGCGTGACTGATGATGGCATGATGCGTGTGTGCAATGACGGCGCGATTGCCGCAGAAATCCCAGCAACGGCGCTGGCTGAAGAAGCGCCGCTGTATTCTCGCGAAGCAACTAAGCGGCTCACTGTGGCCGGGATCGACGACCCCGGCTACAAAAAGCTGCGAAAGATCGACGATCATGAAGCACTGCGCCAACTGCTGCGTGACCCGACGATTGCATCCAAAAACTGGGTCTATCGCCAGTACGATCACACCGTGCGCACCGGCACACTCGTCAAGCCGGGATCGGACGCCGTCGTATTTTTTGTTCGTTACGCAAACAAAATTCTGGCCGCGACCACAGATTGCAATTCGCTCTATTGCGCACTCGATCCGCACGAGGGCGGCAAAATCGCTGTCGCCGAAGCTGCGCGCAATCTCACTTGCTCTGGCGCAAGGCCATTGGCCGTGACCGATTGCCTGAATTTCGGCAACCCCTACAAACCAGAAAATTTCTGGCAACTACGCGAAGCCGTTGAAGGCGTCGCGGAAGCGTGCCGCGTCTTCGGCACGCCGGTCACGGGCGGAAACGTTTCTTTGTACAACGAAAGCCCCGCCGGCGTGGTCGATCCGACGCCGACCATCGGGATGGTCGGATTAATTGATGACGAAAAACACATCACCACGCAATGGTTCAAAGAAGCCGGCGACGCGATCATTCTCGTCGGAACTGTAGCGGCGGTCTACGACCGCCGACCTGAGATTGAACTGCTTGGCGGATCTCGTTATCTGAAAGTTTGTCACGGCTTGAAGATTGGTACGGCGCCGCGTGTCGAGCTTGCGCAGGAAATCAAAGTCCAAAACGCCGTTCGCGATTTGATCCGCGAAGGTTTGGTGAAAAGCGCACATGATTGCTCCGAAGGCGGACTGGCTGTGGCTCTGGCAGAATGTTGTTTCAATCCCGAAAAACTCTTCGGCGCGGAGATCGATTGTAGCCATGGCCCAGTGGGCCGTTCACAGAGGATGTCGCACAGCGACGTAGCTACAGTGTTCTTCAACGAGTCGCAGTCGCGAATCATCGTCTCCGTTGCGCCTGTTGACTTGGAAAAAATGACATCGATCTTGCGCGAGAGCGGTGTTCCGTTTGAGCAGCTGGGAAAGGTCGCCGCGGCAGAACTCTGTATCCGAGTGAACAACGAAACGTTTCGCTGGCAGATTAGCGATCTTTACAACGATTGGTGGAATGCAATTCGTCGTGCCGTTGAAAGCGACACAGAAAGAATTCCGAGCTTGTGAATTGGCGCCGTTCCTTTGCTTGTCATTCTGAGCGAAGCGAAGAATCTCGGAACATTTGTTTAGGCAGAATCCAGCGATAAGCAGAGATGTTTCGCTACGCTCAACATCAGCACAAGAGGCTGGCGACATCGCAAAACCGAGGATGAAACGGAAAGAATTCGGAGCTTGTGAAGGCGGCCCCGAACATGAGATTGAATCGCGGCACGATCTGATGGATTATCTATTGTGATTGCGCCCCCGGACAAATTCGACATCGATGAGGCTCCGGATTCCACCGCGCTGCCGCAGCACGAGTGCGGTCTTTTCGGTGTGTTCGGTCATCCCAATGCGGCGGTGTTGAGTTACTACGGATTGTTTGCGCTACAGCACCGCGGCCAGGAGAGCGCTGGAATCGTGACGAGCAACGGGCCGGGCACGACCTTTCTGTTTCATAAAGACATGGGCCTTGTGTCGCAGGTGTTCGGGCAGGAAGAATTGGCGAAGCTTAAAGGGACACGCGCGATCGGGCACACACGCTATTCAACGACCGGGACAAGTACGATCAAAAATGCGCAACCCTTCGTGGTAGACTGCGTGCGCGGCCAGATGGCCATCGCGCACAATGGCAACTTAATTAACGCCGATGTTTTGAGGGACGAACTCGAGCGCAATGGCTCAATTTTCCAAACGACCGCCGATAGCGAAATCATTCTGCACCTCCTGGCGCGCCCCGCCGATAACGGCGCGACCGTGTTGTCGGCATTGCGGAGAATCGAAGGCGCGTTCTCGCTGCTCATCATGAGCGAGCGCGAATTGATCGCGGTGCGCGATCCGTTTGGCTGGCGACCGCTTGCCCTTGGCAAATTGGACGACGCTTACATAATCGCTTCTGAAACGTGCGCGTTCGATCTCATCCACGCGCAGTTCGTTCGCGAGATCGCGCCGGGCGAAGTGCTGATCATCGATGAAAACGGCTTGCGCTCGGAGTTTCCGTTTCAACCCCAGCAGCCGGCCTTCTGCATGTTCGAATACGTCT
>QHRD01000227.1 GCA_003220005.1 Verrucomicrobiota bacterium
AGCAATCTTCTGGTCGGTCAACGTTTTGTCCCACGGTTGCATCACTGCGCTGCCGAACTGTTGCCCTTTAACCTTGACAGGCCCTTGCAAGCCTTTGAGCACAATCATGCCCATGCGCCGCGAGCCGCCGTTCGTAAATTCCGAGCCGGCCAGCGGCGGATATTGACCGGGCACGCCGAGGCCGCTGGCTTGATGACAAGTCTGACAGTTCGCTGCGAAAATCTTTTTGCCGCGATCGTGCGGCGATAATTCGGCGACTTGCTCGCCGCCACCCGGACCCGCCGCCGCTTTTTTCGCCGGAGGCGGCGCGCCCATCGGGTCGAGACCGCCGGTGATGAAATTTCCAGAGTAACGTCCGAGATATGCGCCACCGAAAAATACCGCCAACCCGTAGATCGCAATCAACCAAATCGAGAGTGGCTCGGCGCCGGTACGCGGTTCGCGTTTTTCGCGTTGAACGGCGGCATGCACCTGTTGCACGTCAGCCTGTTCGCCATAATCCATTCCCTGGCCGATGCGTCCTGGCGATTTTGGTTCTTCGTTCATTGCACTGTCATTTTGGAGAAGCTGGCGGTGGCGATCCAGCTGCGGGCGCTGGCGCTGCAGGCGCGCCTTCGGCAGATCGGACGTCTTTCAGCGGATGCGACTGATTGAGCGACATCAAATAGGCGACCAGGCATTTGGCATCGAAAGTGGGAACGATTTCCCAACCTTCGGGCGGCGCATCCGAACCGGTGAGCTGGAGAGCGTCTGCCGAGCGTGCGTCGCTGATGCGGCGGTTTTGATAAAGAAAACGATAGGACGGCATGTTCGAATCGACGTTGATGCTGCGGGGGGAATAAAGATGCACATGATGCCAGGCCGTGGAGTAAATCGGCGGCTCGCCAGCCGTTTGAACCGGCCACGGTGCTCCCGCTGGACTTGGTGATGCGGCCGGGCTTCCAGCGGCCGCAGTCGCTGCGGCCGAAGGTGGCGAAGCCGACGCGCCAACAGGAGCAGGGCTCGTTGGCGCTTTTGGTGCAGGCGAAGCGGAAGACGCCGCGGGAGCTTTTACAGGGGAAGTTGCTGGCGAAGGCGAAGCTGCAACAGCGGCCGCTCCACCCGGAGGGGCGCTCTCCTGTTCCTTTGGAGCCCGTGCGCCGATGTTCGCGAGGTCTTGGCCCATGCGCATTTTCCCCAGAAACACCGGCCGGTCGAAAATGTAGTCGCGCGGCGCGCTGCGGCGATCACCCCATTTCCGCTCGATATCATTTGCTGCGTAATCGGCGCGGAGTTGCTGGCTGTGACAATAAATGCAACCGTTCGCAGCGTAAACGCGCGCCCCGCGTTCGGCCATTCCTGATTGCGGCTGCGGATAAATATCGGTGCCTTCCTCGTCGGACTGGGGATTGAGATGTCCGATTTGCCAATTTGGAATAACGGTCAATCCCACCCATGAGAAGGCAAACGTGCCGAAGATTCCGAGAAAAAGCGACGCAAGCCCTTTCATCAGTGTCCTCCGGAAGTCTCCGCTTCCACCGGGTTGAGGAATGTGGGAACAGTCGATGTGCGTCCCAATCCCAAAAGCATCAACCCAAAGTGATACGCGAAAATAAAATGCGCCGCGGCAAGCAAGATCCCGGAGAGACTGCGACCGCGCAGATAAGGCAGCGCTGTTTCGACGCTCTCGCTGAACGCGAGAGTAGGATTTTGCATGTCCACGCCTTGAAGAAAACCGCCGGCGAGCAACATGAGCGTCATCAGCCCGATGCCGTAAGCCGATGCCCAGAAATGGAGTTTGATCAGCGAAGCGTAACGCCATTCTCGGCCAACCAGGCGCGGGACGATGTAGTACATCGAACCGAAAATCACCATGGTGAAAAATGCGTAAAGACCGAGATGCGAGTAAGCGATGCTTGCCTGTGTGAAGTTGACGTAGCGCGCCACGGACCGCAGCGAGATCAAAACGCCAATCACGCTAAAGACCGTGTAAGACATTGCCCCGAATACCGTGAAGCGCAGCGTAGGGCTGTACCGCATCAACGGAAAATAGCCTTGCATCGTCATGTGATGATTGAGGCCGACAGTCGCGACGGGAATCATCGTCAAAATCGTAGCGGCGATGCTGGCCGTGATCATCCATGCCGGAAACGGTCCATCGACAAGCCGCTGCATTCCGGTCCAGCTAGAAAACAACGCGTATGTCCAAAAACCGATTGTCGCCAGATGATAGCTGTAAACGGGACGCCCGATCACTTTCGGAATCATGTAGTACGCCGTGCCGAGCCCGATTGCGCCGAACCAGAGAAAGAGCAGATTGTTTGCGTACCACCAGCCGACCGCCGATTGCAAAACTCCCTGCACCGGCACGACAAAAAGCATCAATTGCCCGGCGGCGTAGAGCCATGGGAACCAGAGAAACGCACCGAGTAAATACCATTGTGTAATGTAAATTTGTTCGCCGCGGCGATAGCGAAACATGAGTACCGCCCAGGAAACAACGAGCGTGTAGGCGACAAACAGAATAACGGCTGCATAGCCCGGAAACTCGAGCCATTGATAGCCGGTGCTGTCGCCAAGAAGGATTCCACCGACGCCGAGCAAGACTCCCAAATTCCAAAAGCATGCGCCGGCGACAAGCAGCAGCGGATATCGCAACAGTGTTCGGCACAATCGCGCCATTAACCAGATAGCAGTGCCGATCCCAGCCATCGATGCCCAGCCGTAAACCATCACGTTCATGTGGGCCGGCCGCACGCGTCCCCACGTGAGGAAACTGATGTCCGAAAGCAGATCGGGAGAATCCAGCTTCCATGAAACGAAACCGGCCAGCAACGTGCCGAGGACCAGCCAAGCCATTGCCGATGTATAAAATATGAGTACCGGCACGCGCGTTGACGCATCGATGTACGCGCGCTCCAACTGTTCCATGTCCCCTGCGGCAGCGGAGACGGTCGGTTCTTTCAGTGGAATTCCAGTGGCGTTCATGGAGTTTTGTTTGGCGGGGGTGAAGCAAGTGCCGGTGGCGAAGACTGCGCCGCTGGTGAAGGCGACGCGGGAGCTTGTGACGATTGAGCAGCGCTCGGTTGCTGAGAACCCGCCGACGTCGGCGACGCTGGAGCTGGACTTGCTGGTGATGTCTGCGTTGCCGGCGTTGCGATTGGACCTGCTGGCCCGGGTTTCTTTTGCACGAGCTCGGCCACCGCGAGTTCCATCGCTCGAGTGATCGGGATGCGAGCAACACCTTTGTTCTTGTCGACCCACGCGTAAGTCGTCAGGTCCTTCTCGGTTTCCTCCCGCAGTTTCTTCAGATTTTCGACGCGCTTTTTTGATCGCGTCTCTTCGTAATCACTCCGGCGCGGAGATGGACCGACCACCGCGAGCACGATTACGCCGAACAACGCAAACAGAAGCACAATGCCCAGCCACGTGGAAAATGGCGCGCGCGAATGTGCAATTCTGCGAAGAGATTCGGGGTCGGC
>QHRD01000066.1 GCA_003220005.1 Verrucomicrobiota bacterium
TGGTCGAAGAGAATGCCCGCGACGTCAAGGTGCTGCACGCGCTTGGGCGTTTGTATCATCAACTCGGAGACAGCGACCAGGAGGAGGAAATCTATAATCAAATCACCGCGATAGATCCGCTCGAAGCCGAAGCGCTCCGTCTGGGCAAAGACGCGTCAGCCCGTGGATCCATGAAGCGTGGTGGATGGACGCAGGCTGAAAGTTATCGCGATCTGATCAAAGACAAAGAGGAAGCAATTTCACTTGAGCAACAGGCCCGGATGCGCTTGACCGGCGAAGCGCTCGATCAACAAATTGCCGAAACCTACAACCGTCATAAAGCGGAACCGGCAAATATCGATCTGGTACGACGCTTGGGCGCGTTAACCGAGCAAAAGGAAGATTTTGAGGCGGCGATTCGCTGGTATCAGAGCGCTGCCGATCTAACCAAAGGCGCAGACACCGGACTGGCTCGAAAGGTTTCCGATTTGAAAATCAAATGCCTCGAACGGGAAATCGCTGTGCACGAGGAATTTCTTTCGAGACACAATGCAGATGAAGTGCGCGCGAAAAAGTCTGAGGAACTGAAGGCCGCCAAAGCCAAACGCGCAGAAATCCTCATCGACCATGCGCGAGAACGCCTGGCGCGGAATCCGACCGATCTCCAGCTTCGATTCGAGCTAGGCGAAAACCTTTTTAATGCCGGGCGTTTTCGCGAGGCTGTGCCGGAGTTGCAGCGCGCACGGCAAAATCCGCATGCGCGCTTGAAAGCAATGAACCTGCTCGGCTGCTGCTATAGTGAACTTGAGATGCTTGATCTTGCAATGAAGCAACTCGAAGAAGCGTCGAAGGAGATCGTATCAATGGACGCGATGAAGAAAGAGATTGTCTATAAGCTGGGTCTCGTTTACGAGCGAATGGGCGAACCGGAAAAATCGCTCGCCTGTATGAAGCAGATTTACGAAGTTGATTACGGCTACAGGGACGTCGCCCGACGGGTGGAAAGCTCGTACGAACAGAATATCCCGCACGCGTGATGGAGTTCTCCATGCCTCAAGGCGCTTGGGCGACAAGAATCGCCAGTCTTGTCACATGCGGATTTTTATATCAATTTTCTGTGCGGAGTCGCGTCCAAGCCGATGCGAAGATGCGATTCTCAAATGCCGGCTCAGCCGGTGCTTATGCAAGATCACCTAACAAGGAGCCCCTAATGAAACCAAAACTTATATCACTCTCAGCAATCGCAGCGTTTGCCATCGCGGCCAGCAGCATCTGCGTTATCGAAACCGTCCGCGCTCAGCAAGAGCCGGGTATGCCACTCGGGAGCAACCCCCATCTTCGCTCACAATCCACCGGGCAGGCGGCATCATCGCCCGGCACCACGACGGTGAAAAAAATGAGCCAGAAGGACGTGAACTTCATCCAGAAAGCAGCAGGCGGCGGTGCACAGGAAGTGGAGAATGGGAAGATGGCCGAGAAACAGGCAAAAAGCGCGGAGGTGAAAAGCATCGCCGCGCGCTTAGTGTCCGATCATACGCGCGCCAACAACGAGTTGACCGCGCTCGCGAAGCAGAAAGGCGTCACATTCAACACTGGCGGTGTTAGAGCGCAAAACCTCGGCGCCGGAGATTTTGACAAAGCGTATTTGAAGCTACAGGAGGAGGTCCATAGAAGTACTATCGCCGACTTCGAAAGAGCGGCAAAGAGCAGTGATGATAGCGAGATCAAAGCCTGGGCCTCGAAAACCCTCCCGACGCTAAAGCAACACTTGGCGATGGTGCAGGCCGCGGAGAAAAAAGTGCGATAAGCGACTGAATTCTGTTTTTCCGCCCGCAGCTTGCTTCGGGACTGGGCATTATGAAATAGTTGTAGCGGTCGCTTGTGAGCGGCGCATCGGGCACCCTATGGTAAATAGCGCGGCGCTTCCCACAGGGAAGCGGCTACAGCCTACGCTTCCACCGGCAATTCGACGTCCACCGGGCGCTCTTTCTTGCTTAGAGCGCGGCGAAGCTTGGAAAGCGCGATGTTTTGCAATTGCCGGATGCGCTCTCGCGTGACGCCGAATTTCTTACCCACTTCCTCGAGCGTTTTCGGCTTGCCACCGTCCAGACCAAACCGTTGGAAGATGATCTTCTTCTCGCGATCATCGAGCACGTCAAGCAAACCGCCGACTTCGTTGCGTAGATTCTTGTCGCGCAACAATTCGAACGGCGTTTGAGCGTCCTCGTCACCGACAATTTCACCGAACTCCGTCGAGTCATCATCGCTGATCGGAGCATCGAGCGACGCTGGACGAATCGAGACGGTCTTGAGTTGCGAAACTTTTCCGCTCGCGATGCCAATCTCGTCACCCAGCTCTTCATCGGTAGGTTCACGGCCGAGCTCTTCGCTCATTTGCAGCGAAACGCGACGCATCTTGGAGATCTTGTCCACGAGATGCACAGGCAGACGGATTGTCTTGCTCTGGTTTGCCAGCGCCCTTTTGATGGACTGCTTGATCCACCATGCCGCGTACGTGCTGAGCTTTCCGCCCTTTGCAGGATCGAAGCGTTCCACCGCCTTCATTAGTCCGATGTTGCCCTCGGAAATCAGGTCCAGCAGCGGCAGGCCAAGATTTGCGTAGTCATGCGCGATCTTGACTACCAAGCGCAGATTGGACCGGATCATCAGGGCCCGCGCTTCGCGATCGCCCTTCTTAATTTTAGCTGCCAGCTCGATCTCCTGCTGCGGGGTCAAAAGCGGGATCTGCCCGATCTCGCGCAGGTAAATTTTAATTCCGGTATCGCTATCTTCAGCAGCCATATAACTCTTTTTCATGGTCCATTTGGGGGAATTGGTTCAACAACTTGCTGTACATTTTATTCGCCGGGCAACTGTCGATCACGCGTTGTAGCATCCAGAAAAGTATTTAACAAGGTTAAATATTCGAATCTGTGACATCCCTTTAAGGCCCATTGTTCAATCTTTTTTTGCCGGTCTATTTCAGCCAGCCTTTCTACGGAATGTCCATAATATTGAACCCCCTTTGCAGGCCTCAGTCGCGCCCGGTCTCTGAGGGCTATTTACGCTTTCCGGTGATGCGATTTTCTGCGACTCTCGCGATCGCGATGCTCGCAAAAATTTATTCTGCCGCGGTTTATGGCGTCGATGCGTACGAAATCGAAATTGAAGTAAACGGAGCGGGCGGAGACCCGAACATCGTTATTGTTGGATTGCCAGATGCCGCCGTGAAGGAAAGCCGTGACCGCGTCACTACTGCGATTGCAAACAGCGGCTATTATTGGCCAAGAGGGCGCACCACGATCAACCTCGCGCCAGCCGACATTAAAAAAGAGGGCCCCAGCTTCGATTTGCCGATAGCTCTGGGAATGATTGCAGTTACGGAGAACCTGGACAGTTCGCCTTTCGAGAATTTTAGCTTCGTGGGTGAGCTCGCCCTGGACGGTTCAGTACGCGCCGTCAAAGGCGTATTGCCAGTCGCTCTGGAGGCGCGGCGACGCGGCAAGCGGGCGTTGTTTGTACCGGAGGCGAATGCGCTCGAAGCCGCGATGGTGGATAAGATCGACATTTACGGCGTGCAAAATTTGCGACAGACATTTGCGTTTTTGCGCGGTGAAATTGCTCTGCTTCCCACCCGCGCGGATCTAAGCAAATTTTTCGCTGCTCACCAAACTTACGATGTCGATTTCAGCGACGTAAAGGGGCAGAGCCATGTAAAGCGCGCGATCGAAGTGGCTGTCGCCGGCGGTCACAACGTCCTGATGATCGGTCCGCCTGGCTCGGGCAAATCGATGCTGGCAAAACGCATCCCTACCATCATTCCGCCGCTCTCAATCGAGGAAGCGATTGGGACAACAAAGATTCATAGCATCGCCGGCCTGCTTGATACCGAACAATCTTTCGTTTCTACGCGACCGTTCCGCCCACCCCATCACACAATCAGCGACATCGGTCTGCTCGGCGGCGGGACGTTTCCAAACCCGGGAGAAGTGAGTCTGGCGCATAACGGCGTTCTTTTTCTCGATGAACTGCCCGAGTTCAAAAGATCGGCCTTAGAGGTCATGCGCCAGCCGCTAGAGGACGGGAAAGTTACTGTGTCGCGCGCAGCGGGCAGCGTCACCTTTCCTTGCGAGTTCATGCTGGTCGCGGCCATGAATCCCTGTCCGTGCGGATACTTTGGCGATCTCAAACGCGAATGCCGTTGCGGCCCGGTGCAGGTGCAACGGTATCGCCAGCGAATTTCCGGCCCCTTGCTCGACCGCATCGATCTGCACATCGTAGTGCCAGCTGTCGAATACCGCGACGTCGCCAGCCAGCGCGCTGAAGAACCCTCGGCAGCGATTCGCGAGCGCGTCATCCGCGCGCGCGAATGTCAGCAAGATCGTTTTCGCAATGACCCAAAAGTAAATTGCAACGCGCGCATGGCCACGCGTCAGCTGAAACAGCATTGCAAGCTCGGCGACGATTCGCAGGATTTGATTCGCGTTGCGATGACCGAACTCAATTTGAGCGCACGCGCTTACGATCGCATCCTCAAGGTCTCGCGTACGATTGCCGATCTCGATAGTAAGAGCGACATCGCTCCCGAGCACATCAGCGAAGCGATCCAATACCGCACCTTCGATCGCACGCTCTGGATTTAGATGGGTTATTGTTAGATTGAGCGGAGCGAAGCGAAACATTTCTGACTTGTGGTTTTAGAGAGGTCAAAAAAACAGAGATTCTTCGCTCACTCAGAGTGACATCTGTAACATCGCCTCTAACTAAACTTGCCTGCATCGCGGCACTCGCTTTCGGGGGATGCCATCGAAGCGAGCAAACAATTTCCGGCCCATTGAGACAACGAGGTTATCTCTGGCAACGGGATTGGACTCCGGCCGTTGTCGACGCGCTTGGCGAAGCAGATCGACGACTAGATGGCGTGGTGATTCTCGGCGCGGAAATCCATCTTGCCGGAAAGAAGCCGGAGATCGCCAAGGCGACGATCGACTGGGACGTAGCGAAACGGGAAGGCGAACATCTCGCGCTCGCGCTCCGGGTTGCGCCATTTGCTGGTCCATTTCGTTCCGACGATGCGCCTGTGCAGGTGATTGTCGATCTTGCGAAGCAACTTCTAAGCGACGCTCGCGCTCACGATGTAACTCTCGAGGAGTTCCAATTCGATTTCGATTGCGCGCAGAAAAATCTCCGGAGTTATCGAACGTGGCTGCTCGCTCTGAAACCAATCGTTCAGCCAACTCGTTTTGTAATCACGGTGCTGCCAGCGTGGCTGAATGATTCGGCATTTCGAAAGCTGGTGCGCGAAGTCGATGGATATGTGCTGCAAGTGCACTCGGTCCCAATTTCGGCCGGCACAAACGCCAAACTTTCCGACGCGCGTCTGGCGCGTGAATGGGTAAGAAAAGCAGCGCGTTTCGGAATACCGTTTGAGGTGGCGTTGCCAACGTATCGCTGCGCTGCCGGTTACGGTCCCGATGGAAGACTTCTGAGCGTGGCGATGGACAGCGTCCAACCAGTCTGGCCGCCAGGGACGCGCGTCTTGGAATTCGGGGCGAACGCCGATGAGATCGCCGCGCTGGTCAGCGATTGGCAGAAAACGCGGCCGCTGCAATTGTGCGAATTAATTTGGTATCGCGTTCCGATCGCAACCGACAAGCGTAACTGGCGCTGGCCGACGCTGGCAGCGGTGATGGCGGGTCGTCCTCCAAAACATCAACTCACCGTCCGGCAGGAAGGCGAGAACCCGATCGATTTGTCGATCTTCAATGCGGGAGAGGCGGATGAGCAACTCAACGCGAACCTAAGCGCAACCTGGAATGGCGCAGGATTAACCGCGTCGGATGCGTTGGCCGGTTGGAACATGAACTTGGAGAATAGTCGCGCGATTTTTCGGGTGACCGCATCGCGCGGACTGCGATTGCCGCCGGGCGCGACGCGGAGAATAGGTTGGCTTCGTTTCGATCGAACCACTACTCTCGAAACTGAACTCTCGACGAACAAATGAGTCGCTTCGTTAAACTGTTGGCGACGGTTGGGACGGCGCTCTGCCTCGTGGGCGGATCGCACGCGACCGGGTATTTTGGGCCATACATTTATTTAGACGACGGCGGCAAGAATGTAGCGGGCTCACCGGAATTTTACTGGGGCCTCGAAGTGCGCCGGATTTCTCGCGATTTTCATCCTCCCGAAAAATTGGTCGTCTCAAAAGAAGCAGCCCAAAAAAACGAGGAGGAAGAACTGGAGGAGCGAACTAAGAAAACTTCCGAGAACACAACAGAAACGGATTTCAAAGATTTTGATTCGGCGGTGCAGGAGGCACGAATCAAGCCCGCAGACGCGGCAAAAGCGAAAGAACAGCACAAACAAGCTCGCGCTGCACTCGATGCCGCTGCCAGCGGGACCCCGACGCCGTTGCCCGCTGAGTTTGATTCCGAATTTGCAGCCTACCACAAAGGCGCAGCCGCGTATTTGAACCAACAATGGGACGAAGCACGAGCAGCGTGGGAAAATTTGCTCAAGCGACCGGAGCAAGCCCGACATTATCGGACGGTTTGGGCGGCGTTCATGTTGGGAAAGGTCGCTCTCAAGACAAAGGATTACCCGGCGGCGGCGCAATGGTTTCAGCGCACGCGCGAGCTCGCCAAAGCCGGATTTGCCGATTCGTTAGGCCTGGCGGCGGAGAGTTACGGTTGGGAGGGACGAGCCGAGTGGAAACAAGATCATCCTGAGAGAGCGGCGCCGCTCTTTATGAATCAACTTGCGCTGGGCGACGCGAGTGCGGTCGTCTCGCTCAAGGCGCTCATCCCCGATCGCGAACCGGCCAGCGGGTTATTGAATTACGGGCCGGAGCCGGAAGAGAGAGAAAAGTGGACTGACGAGCAAAAGCGCGAGGAAGAGCAGAAGGAGACGGCTAAATTGAAAGTGGCCGCGCAGGACCCGTTGCTTAGGCGACTGGTGACGGTGCACATTTTGGCGACAGCGGTGTCGCCGGATTATTATTACACCGAAGGTTTGAAGAAGCCGGAGGTAAACCGTTCTGCACGCTGGTTCAACATCATTCAGCAAGCGAATTTGAGCCGCATCGAAGACGCGGAGTATCTCGGTTGGATTTCTTACAACCAGGGAGATTACAAAGGCGCGGCGCATTGGCTGGAGCTAAGCAAAGGTGACAGCGCAGCTGCGCTTTGGTTGAAGGCCAAGCTGCAACTCCGCGCTGGAAAATTCGCCGACGCTACGAACACGATGGCTCGAGCCGTTGAGACAATGAAAACATCACCGGCCTACACCTCTCGTGAAGGCGAGGAATGGGCGACCGAGGATTTGTTCGCCAAAGGCGAATATTGGGGCTTCGCGTCACGCGCGAGCGGCGATCTCGGCGGACTTCGCCTTACACGCGCAGACTTTGTTCAAGCACTTGATGTTTTGTTCAGGGGCCAGCTTTGGGAGGACGCTGCTTTTGTTGCAGAGCGCGTCCTGACGACGAATAGATTGAAACAATACGTCGATGCATTGCCGAAAACCGAGCCACCGAAGGAAGGCGAAGATTATGATAAGAAGCTGCGATATCTGCTCGGACGACGTCTCGTATGCCGAGGCCAAACAATATTTGCCGCCGCCGTACGACAAGGTCCTGGAAAAGTATGTGAAAGCATTGAAGGACGGAGCGAACGAAAAGCTTTCGAAGACGCAGCGCGCGCACGCATGGTTCACCGCGGCATGGATTGCGCGCTACGATGGAATGGAACTAATGGGGACCGAAGGCGCGCCGGACGCATTCGCGGAAAGTGGTGAGTTCGAAATGCCGGATCTCGCGAAGGAGCGGCGTAGCGGCGCCTACCAGACTATTGCCTACGACAAAGAAGGGCACGCGTTGTCCGACGAGAACGGAAATCCAAAGATGAAAAGCGTGCCGGCAGTCCTGAAAGCTTCAGCCAAAGAGATTCAGCGATTGAACACGAACAAGATCACTCCCGATATTCGTTTTCACTATCGACTCATCGCTGGCGCGTTGGCGATGAAAGCTGCGGCCTTGTTATCCGACAACTCGGAAGAGCTCGCGGACGTCGTCAATCAAGCCGGCATGTGGGTGAAAGATCGAGACGAGAAAGTTGGCAACCGCTATTATCAAGTGATCGATCACCGTTGCGCGGAAACGAAGATTGGCCAGGCGGATAGAGCGAAGCATTGGTTCTTCGATCAAGAAGGTGCTTGGAGCAAAGCGGAGCAGCAGGCTTATCAGGCTTTTCACAAAGAGATCGGACTTGAACCCCCGCCAGAAGCCGAATCCGTGCCCGCGACCGAGTCTTCACCCGAGCCGGAGTCCTCTCCCGAAACTTCGCCCCGATAAGCTAGCGCTCTCGCCGAGTTTATTGTTCGGGTTTTGCGGAATCCGAGTTGTGGGAACGTTGAATCCGAGTTTGAGACCGGCTGCATCCTACGGAAGCAAGCGAGCGGACGATACAGCAAGGTCAGCGAACCAATTCAATATCGCACCTTCGATCGCACGCGCTGGGTATAGCGGTGATTTATTTACGGTTGGATAAATCCAGCGCGATACGCGCAATGCTGTAGAACAATAATGCCGCCCCGATACAATGCCGCCAAGGAAAAATCCCGCCGGCAGCAGGATCGCTGCCCAAATTAATGCGACGGACACCGACGGTCGAAGCGTGAAGCGGTCCACTATTCGCACGGTCAGGCCGGCGGCGATGTTCACAACGGCGAGCAACGTTCCGTGCGCATGGGCGAGCGTGAACATGAGCCGGCGCGTTTCGTTTCCAACATCGACATACCATCCGATCTTAAAACCTTGCAGCGTTTCGAGCACCGCCCCGAGCGACAAAAAGATCAGAAGCGACCACCAACCGAAGTGCAAATTGCGCTCAGCCAATTGCGGGCCCGCGGACGAATGTTTTGAAGGACGACTCATTCTGCGAGAAAAATTGGTTTCTCGTCGCGTGCACTCCGCAATCGTTGGAAAACGTCTTGCCGAATGCGGCCGTCGGAATCGACTGCGGTCTCTCGGCGATAGACTGCATTCCGGTTGCGCACTTCGCTCGACCATCTTTCGTAAGCGCGCGTTGCCGCTTCGGTCAGCGTTTGATCGGACGCGGTGTAGGTAAACGCAAAATCAGAGAACCAGGGCAGAGTTCGGAGCGATTTCCAGGCATCAAAACGCACCGCGGCATAAGAATCGGTCAACGTGTAGATCAAGTAGGGATAAAGCCAGTCGCCTCCCGAAACACTTTGGGCACTCTCCCAGCCCATGCCCCACGCAATCAGCACGCGCTGGCCAGCATCGCCTTTCAGGATCCACTGCACCGCCGCAGCGATGGTCCGATCGTCCTCGGAAAGTTCCGGCACAGGTTGGTTATACCACGCGTGCAAATGCTGCGCAGCCCATCCGAGCGTTTGATCGAGATGGCAAAGGTTGCACGCGTTGGGCCGCCCGTAGGCGATGCTCTCCTGCACGGTCGGGGAGGAAACCTGATGGCTGCGCATCGCGTGCAGCAATCCGAACGTGGTGCGCGGCATATGGCAGTTGTAACAGCGGCTTCCGGATGACGCCGCGGGATGATGCGTGTGTGCGACGAGTCTGGCGCTCATGTCCTTATGACATTGTAAACAGGCCGCGTCCGAATCCATTTTCGGTTTTAACTGATCGGTGCGCGCCCACGTTTTCGCGTCGGCTTGGCCTGGCGAGTCGAGGTGCATCTCGTGGCATGAAATGCAGGAGAATTCGCCGCCGCGAAAACACGGCGAAGCCTGCACGCCATTGAATTCGCGCCCGGTCACGCGAATCATCCCATCGCCCCAGAATCGATTGTGAAAAAAATCCGGCTCGGTTCGGCGAATGAAATCCTTTTGTTCGGGGTGATCTGGCGCGTTGGGTTGGACGACGAAGCGTTGCGAGAGATCGTGAGTACCGGGACGAAAAGCAGCTCCGTGCCGATTGAAATCGATTTTGTCCTCCATGCCATTAAAAGCCCAAACACTGTGGCATTGCCCACAGGCGAGCCCGGATTCCGGCCCCTTCAAATTGGCAGGATTGGTTACCGTAGGGTCCGACCTCGTTGTGAGGTGAATTTTGAAACGGCGAAGGGGGTTACGGTTGCGCTCGATGTGCTCGCGCCCCTCACTATGGCAGGCTTCGCAGGCGATCCCGAACTCGGCCACTTGCGAATCCCATTTGAATCCTGAGACAAAACGCGATTGCCCCTGCGTCACGTGGCAATCCATGCACGCGCCATTCCATGCACCGGTCGAATAATATTCCTTCATATTCGCCGGAAGCAGGAACGTCGCATTCACCGGTGCCCACATTTTTTCAGCGACGATGTAGCCGAATGGAAATTGTTGCAGTGTCCGCCCCTGGCCGGTCTCCAGCCAAAGGATCTGCAGATTGTGCGAACCGGTTACAAGTACGACCTGCTGCGGTTCACCGTAGCTGCCACCTGCGGCTCGCGTGCGGACAAAAAACCTGTCGCCGCTACGCTCTGCTTTGTATTCGCGGCCGTTATTTGTAAGCTCGAGCCCGTCCATGTCAGGCGGCAAACTTTGTGGCTTTGCCACCTGCGTCATAGTGCGATGAAAAGATGCGTGCCAGCTCGCATAATTTCCCGGATGGCACGCACGGCAGGCGTTCGAACTCACATAACCGGCGATCTGCGATTGGATGGGACGATTCTCCGGCGGTACAGCTTCGCGCTGGAAATTGCGAAGTGAAACCAGTGTGAGAACGCCTGCGGCTGTAACCGCTGCGACAATGAACAGCCCCTGCCACCAGGATCGAGACAGCTTCCGCACAATTTCCGGAAACCCTGCTTTAGGCGAAGCAGATTGATATCTTTCATGGCCGGAAAAATTCTTGAATCCAACTGACATGCACGGCGCTCTCATTGGAAACAAAGAATTATGAAACCAACATTCCCAACAATCATTCGTTCTCGCTACCACGAGTCATTCGATGGTGGCGAATGCAGAAGTCGCCGCTTGCCGGTCACAGATTACAATTATTATTCTGTCGCCTTCGAGGGATCGAGCGCACGTTATGCACGCGCCGGTGCACGGTCGTTTTGGAATATCACAGGCGATTATTACAAAAGCGAAGCACGTCAGGATTTTTGGGGTGAAGCCTCGCTTTGGGTCGTCCTTGCAGTGACGGCATTTCTCCCCTTGATCAGTAACGCACATGCAGTGATGGAATTTGTGCGTGCGATTAGCAGCCATTAATCAACGAGGGTTCCGACTGTTATTAGCTGCATCATTGTCGGCCTTTGCGGGCTGCGGGTCCGCGGCGCATCGCCCACTGGAGGAAAGGTTCGAGCAAACCTACACGATTGAACCGACCGCGAACATCACAGTCAGCAATGGCCACGGCGCAGTCTTCGTTTACGGTTCGAACACCAACGAGATGCGGATGCAAGCCATTAAGCGAGCATATACTCGCGAGCGACTGAAACAGATCGCGGTCGATGTCTCAATCCAGCCAGACTCCATCTCAATCAACACCAAATTCCCGCCCAAACCGCATTGGGCCTTGTCCGATCGCTCGGGCACCGTTGATTACACCATCGTTATCCCGGCGACGGCCAACGTGGCTCGCTTGGAATTGGGCAATGGCGAAGTTCTAGTGGACGGAATGCATGGCTGGACGACGCACGCGCGACTGGGAAGGGGGCGAATGTTTGCTCGCAACTGCTTTGGCAACGTCGCGCTTACATTGGGTCGCGGCACGCTCACCATCGCCTACGATTGGTGGGAGCCGGGAGATTTTTCAATCCAGGCAAATATCGGACAGGGAAATGCCTGGGCTTTCCTTCCAATTGATGTTGTTTGTCATCTGGTTGCAGAAACCAGGCTCGGAAAAATTGGAAATGATTTCGAAGAACCAGCCGAGCGCGGGACCAAAAAAATCACAAAAATCGACATGTCAATTCACGGCGGAGGCGCGGGCGCAGTTACAATGCGGGTGAAGGAAGGCAACATCAAAATCGTGGAGGCTAGTCCGTAACCCGCAATGACTCGGGATTTGATTAATCCGCAATCCGCAATCTAAAATGCCTTCCTTCGACATCGTCTCAGAAGTAGACAAGCAGGAGCTCGATAACGCGATCAATCAGGCGCGCAAGGAACTGGCCACGCGTTTCGATTTCAAAGGGGTAGCCGCCGAAATTCTTTCGGAGCAGGACAAGATCACGCTGACCGCCGACGACGCCGGTCATCTCCGTGGGTTACGCGAGATTCTCATTAGCAAACTCTCCAAACGCGGCGTCGATTTGCGCAACATCGAACAGGACGATCCCGCCATTTCATCCGTCGGTCACGCCCGGCAGGAATTGAAAATTCGGCAGGGCTTGGAAGGAAATAAAGCCAAAGAAATTATTCAGGCGATTAAGTCCCAAGGCTTCAAGGTACAAAGCCAGTTGCAGGACCGGCAGATTCGGGTCACGGGCAAAAAGAAAGACGAACTACAAACCGTGATTCAATTCGTGCGCAGCCGTGACTTCGGCGTGGCCACGAGTTTCAAAAACTTCAGAGATTAAGCAGTCAAAATTCCAATTACCAACCTCCAACATCCAGAGAAGCTCCAAGGTTCAAATTCCAACAAACACGCTGCGACGGGGTCTCATTTTTGCCACTTGAGATTTAAAGTTCCTTGGAGCTTGGAATATGGAATTTCTCATCCGCCTTGCACCGGCGGCATGATAGCAATCTCCTCGCCCGGTTCCAGTTTGTAACTCCGATCAACAAATTCCACGCCTGAGCCAGTCAAGATACTTTTGTCGTGGACGCGAAGCGCAGGTTGTTTCGCATAAACTGTCTCGAGCAAATCGCCCACATTCGCCCCTTCGGAGAGATCGACCTCCAACTCACGAGTTCCAATCAGATCGCGCAATTGCGCATAAAATTGCACCCGAATTTTCATCGTATCAGATTTTCATCACGAAGAGGTTCAAAAACTCTGGCTGTGATCACGAATGAGGTCATTTGCTTGATTGCTCCAGCAATTCTTTCCTTAGCACGCCGACGCAGGGCAGGTTGCGATAGCGTCCCATGAAATCGAGCCCGTAACCGACGACAAATTCATCTTCGATTTCAAACCCAACATAATCTGCATCGATATGACGGGCGCGCTGTTTCTTTTTGCTCAACAGCACGCAAACACACATACTGCGCGGGTTCGCCGCTTGCACCTTCTCGCGGATGGCTGCCAACGTATGACCGCTATCAAGAATATCGTCCAAAATTAAAACATCGCGTCCGGCTATATCAGGCAGCGCGACCTGTCCGCCACCGGATGGATTAGCCGTGGCGAACTTGAAAATCACCTCCCCGCTAGTCTCCGCTTTTCCGTGATAACTAACCACACTCAGCCAATCCAATTTCAATGGAAGCGGAATGCGCCGAAGCAGGTCAGTGACGAACATCAGGCTTCCGGTCAACACTGCGGTCACGGTCAATTCCCGATGGCGATAATCATTCAAAATCTGAACAGCCAGTTCATCGAGCCGCTTCTGAATTGCCGGCTCGTCAAATAAGACACGTTCGAGATCGCTTGGCACCGACTTATTAGGCCACCAGCGGACGTGAAGATCAACGCGCGGGTATTTGCGTGCGATGTTATTTTCACACGTAACTTATTCTTGTCATGTCGAGCGGAGTCGAGACATCTCTGATTGATCAAGCGACGATCAATGAAATAATCCCGCGATGGCGGGACATTTCGGTCGGAACGACAAAATAACATCTGGTAGCGTCCACCTATGCACGTCCATCACGGTCAACTCGAAGTCCGAACCAAGGGAAAGGGACTGTACGAAATCACGGACGAACTGCAGTCGAAGGTCGACAGGTGCGTCGTCCGAAACGGGATCGTAACGGTGTTTGTACAACACACCAGTTGCAGTATTGTTATCATGGAGAATGCGGATCCGACCGCGCGCCGCGATCTGGAACAGTTCTTCGACCGCCTCGTGCCGGAAGACGCAGATTACTTCACGCACGGTTCCGAAGGCAGCGACGACATGCCATCGCACATCCGGATGGTGTTGACACGCACCAGCGAGACCGTGCCGATTGTTGACGGAAAAATGCAGCTTGGAACGTGGCAAGGCATTTTCCTCTTCGAACATCGGCGCGCTGCGCATCGCCGAAGGGTTTTCTTATGGCGTCCACCAAGCGCAAGGATTTGTTGGTAGGCAAGAGCGATTGCTCCATTTGGTTCATGGCGTAAGCGAATGCGATCTTGTTTTCCGGATCGGCAAAGGCGTGGCTGCCGCCCGCGCCCGGATGTCCAAAGGCCTCGAACGACGGGCCGAACATTCTTCGCGTTGCATCTCGCGGATCTTTCATGAATCCGGCTGAAAACGCTGTCGGTATCTGAAAAACACGGTCCATGCCATCTGCAAGCGTCGTGGTCATCCATGCGATCGCCTTTTCTGAAAAGAAAGTCTGGCCATCAAATTTTCCGTCATTGGCGAGCATGGAATAAAATTTCGCCAGCCCCGAGGCGCTCCCGATCCCGCCAAAGGAGACGATCGGATGCACGCGAATGGCGGCTTCATTCATCTTGCTGATTACATGCAGGCCGTACGGTGACGTAAATGTTTTGCGTGCCAAAGTGCCGGGCGTGACAAGATCAGTATAAAACTGTTTCGGCTCTGAAGGTTCGCCACAGGACGGATTCGCCGTGCCGAACTTGCCGCTCTTCGCAGCGTACATCGTTGCCACGCGAACATTTTCCCTTTCCGGGAGGCCGATCCAGAAATCGAGATTGAGCGGTTCCGCAAAGTTTTCCTGCCAATAATCTGACAGCGCCTTTCGCGCGATTCGGCGTACGAGTTCGTCGAGAAGAAATCCAAATGTGCGCGCGTGGTAACCGTGCGCCGTTCCAGGTGGCCACAGCGGC
This sequence comes from Verrucomicrobiota bacterium, assembly GCA_003220005.1. Classification (GTDB taxonomy): domain Bacteria; phylum Verrucomicrobiota; class Verrucomicrobiia; order Chthoniobacterales; family UBA10450; genus Udaeobacter. The sequence continues at coordinate 14,891 of QHRD01000066.1, forward strand.
TTTTGCGCCTCCAGTGCGCGAATCACTGCATCGTAGTCGAGCACATCGACTCGCCGATCCAAAGCGCAAAGGCCGGCTTGATGCGAGAGCAACTGCGCGAGGGTGATTTTTTCTTTGCCAGCTTGTGCAAAGTCAGGCCAGAACTCCGCGGCGCACTGGGTGATGTCGATCTTATGTTCTTGCAACGCATGCAAAACACAGGCGCTGCCGATTCCCTTCGTCGCTGACCAAACCAGAACGTGTGTGTCAGCGGTCCACCGTTTTTCACGATGCACATCGCGGAACCCGCCGTAAAGATCGATGATCGGTTTGCCGTTCTCCCAAACCGACACCGCCGCGCCTAGCTCGCCGAACTTTTCGAAATTCTCTTGGAAGAGCGGTTTCAATCGCTGAAGAAGTTGGTCGCTTTGCAGTTGCATTGATCGAATAGGCAAATTTGCAGGGCGCTTCTGTGAATCCGGAACGCTTTCGGGACTGACACAGACCGCTACAATAACAGTTCTTCGAGGTCTGCGATGCGCTGTTCGAACAAACGTAACGTGCTCTCGATAGGTGCAGACGTGGCCATGTCTACGCCTGCCGCTTTCAAAGTCTCCAGCGGGAATTTCGAACCGCCCGACCGCAGGAAATTGAGATAAGCCTCCACGTTTCCTGACTCGCCGGAAAGCACGCGCTGCGAAAGCGCCACCGCGGCGGAGATTCCGGTCGCATATTTATAGACATAAAACGCGTGGTAGAAATGCGGAATGCGCAAGCATTCCAGATCCAACTCCGGATCGAGCACAAAATTTTCGGAGAAATAGCTTTCGAGCAGCTTGTGATATTCCGATTTGAAAACGTCGAGCGTCAGCGCATCGCCGTTCTCCTCGATGACGTGGACAATTTTTTCGAATTCAGTAAACATCGTTTGCCGGAACAGGGTGCCACGCAGTTCGTCAATCTGCCGGTTAACGATGTAAGCGCGCATCTTCGGATCGCGGGTTGTTTGCAGCAGATGATGCGTCAGCAGTTCTTCGTTGAACGTAGAGGCCACTTCAGCCAGAAAAATCGGATACTCGTAATCCTGAAACAGCTGCGAATTTTGCGAGAACCAACTGTGCATGGAATGGCCAGTCTCATGCGCGAGCGTGTAAATATCGGAAAAGACGTCCTCCTTGTAATTCATCAGGATGTAGGGAGGCGAGCCGTAGCTGCTGGATGAAAACGCCCCGCTGCGTTTGCCTTTGTTTTCGTAACGATCGCACCAGCGTCTCGAGCCCAAGCCTTCCGCCAGCAGATCGACGTAATCCTTTCCGAGTGGAGCCAGCGCGCTCAGAACCGTTTCCGCCGCTTGATCGAATGTGAACTGCGTCTCGATTTCCGGTACCAGCGGCACGTACGTGTCGTAAAGATGCAGTTCGCGCAAGCCAAGAGCGCGGCGACGCAAATCAAAATACCGAAAGAGCGGTTCCAAATTCGCGCGGACCGATTGGATCAACCCGTCGTAAACAGACACTGAAACGTCATCTGGAAACAGTGCAGCTTCGAGCGCAGATGAATAATGCCGTGCCCTTGCGCGAAACACATCCGCCTTGACCGAGTACGCAAGCGACGCCGCCAGCGTGTACTGATGATCTTGGAATTCGGCGTAGAACTGGTGAAAAGCGCGTCTGCGCAGTTCGGGATTGCGTTTGACCAGGAATGAGCTGAACGAACTTTGCGTGAGCGGTTTTTCGTATCCCGTGTCATCGATCAGAACGCCGAACTTCATGTCCACGTCGGTCAACTGCGAGAAGGTGTCGTCGTAACCGCTGAGCGCGACGCTGCCCAGCGCGAGGAGACGTTCCTCAGGGAAGGAAAGTACATGCGGTTTCATTCGCCGAATCTTGTGCAACTTGATTCGCCACTCCTTTAGCACCGGATCAGCAAGGAACTCCGCGAGCCTTTCGTCATTGATCCCCAGAATTTCTGGAACAACAAACGCCGCAGCTTCGCCGATCTTCGTAAACAGATTCTGCACCTGCCCGATCCTCGCGAGGTATTCGTTGTTCGTGGCATCCTCCGCCAGTTGCAGCGATACGTAGTGATGGACGCGTTCCATCTTCAGCTCGAGCGCCTTCTCAAATTCGAGCACCTCGGCGAGCCTTGCCGCTGATTCCCCCACCCTGCCTTTCCACTGCTCAAGATTCGGATAAATGCGCTGAAGCCACGCGAAATCCTCCTGCCATTTGCTCACGTCAGCAAAAAGCAGCTTCAGGTCCCACTTGTCGGAATCGGGGACTTCAGTCCGAGTTGGAATCGCGGAAGACATTGCGAAACGTTCAACGCCCAACCCCCAACGTCCAATGCCGAATTCAGAACAGGCTACTGTAGCGGCGGTCTACTTGCCTCGCCGCAGCTCGGCGAAGGCCGATCACCGCCGTCGGCCCTGGCAGAGTGTCGCTACAGCAGGATGGCGCGCGATTAATTTGAGCGCACGTTCGGTCAGTGCGCGACCAGGCGGGATCTTGTGCCAGGGTGATGCACCGGACGGATGCGGCAAAGGAATTACGTCGAAGCGATGCCCCCCGCGCGCGACCCGGAATTTGCGGCCAATTACTTCTTCTAACCTGTAGGGGAAGCTGACAGCTTCCCCTACAACTCTTGCGCAGTCGATGAACTGCATGATAGCCAGCCGACCCACGGGAATGATGAGACGCGGCTGCAAGATTTGAATCTCATTGTCCATCCACAACGAGCAGTTACGGATCTCGTCCGGAGCGGGAACACGATCAGTGCCGCTGGAATTTTTCCCGGGAAAACACCGGCAGACCGCCGCGAAGTAAATTTTGGATCGAACAGCCGCCTCGTTCATGCCGCAGAATCCTTCGAACCACCGAAAGAGTGTTTTGCCGGCGGTGTGCGCAAAGGGTCGTTGTAAAACTGGTTCCCGCGGACCGGGCGCTTGACCAATGATCATGACGTCGCTGACGGTTGCGCCACCGGAGACCGGCGTCGATTTCATGCGTGGGCAGCGCCGGCATCGCAGTAATTGCGTCACGTGTTTATCGAGCTGAATTTGTATAGACGTTGTAGCCACGGCCCTGTGGGCCGTTCGCACATCGTTGTGCAACCCGCAAGATTGCACGGGCCACAGGCCCGTGGCTACAGCGCCTGACATACGCGCCGATTGACGCCATTTAGCGCCGGAAGATTGAGAAGAGCGAGAAAAGCAGGCTCAGCACAATGCTGAGGATGATGCAGGTCACGATTGGAAAATAAAACGCGGAATTTTCGCGCTCGATCCGAATGTCACCGGGCAAGCGGCCGAGCCATTTCGGAACAAATCCGCCCCACATCACCAGTCCCACGAGTGTCGTGAGTGCGCCGATGATTACGATCAGTTTTCCCAAGTTACGCATCGTTTCAAAAAGTTGCGCGAATTGAGCGGATACTCAAGGTAGCGGCGATGCCTCATCGCCGGAAGTTCCCGCGACGCTCTTCGCGAACCGGCGCAAGGGACGGCGGCGATGGCGCCGGCGCTGCGGTTGCGCGGTTGCCTGAGTTCTCGCGTGGCGCAATGTTCATGGCAAATGCCCGTACAGTTTCGAGATTATTACGAGACACTCGGCGTATCTAAAACGGCCAGCGAGGAGGAAATTCGCAGCGCCTTTCGCAAGCTGGCGCGCAAATATCATCCCGACGTGGCCAAGGACAAAAAGGCTGCCGAAGAAAAATTTAAAGAAATCAACGAAGCCTACGAGGTGCTGGGCGACGCGGAAAAACGCAAGAAATACGACCAGCTCGGCGTCGATTGGAATCGACCGGGCGGGTTCCAACCGCCACCCGGCTGGCAGTGGGAAGGGCAGCAACCCGGTGGTGGGTTCTATCAATCGGGCGGCGATGGCGGCGGGGTCCAATTCGAATTCGGCGGAACTGGATTCAGCGATTTCTTCGAAGCATTTTTTGGTGGCGGCCGTGGCCGATCTGCCTTTGGCGGATTCGGCGGACGTCAGGCGACAGCGGAGCGCGGAGCCGATGTCGAAGCAGATATCATGGTCACGCTTGAAGAAGCGTTGCACGGTTCAACCCGACCTGTCTCTTTGCGAGCGGATCCGTTTGCGCGGCCAGGGCGAAGCAGGCGTGCGCGGAGGAAAAAGCGGCGATCTTTTTCTGCGTGTGCGTCTGGCGCGACATCCCGATTTTTCAGTCGAAGGCAGTGATTTGATTCACGAGGTAAAGATCGAGCCGTGGCGCGCTGTGTTGGGCAGCGAATTGGTCGTGCCGACCCTTGAAGGCAACGTGCGCCTGAAAATTCCGCCGGGCACCCAGGGCGGCCAGCGATTTCGCCTGCGCGAGCACGGTCTGCCGGGCGTCTCCTGGAAGCGCGGTGATCTCTACGTCGTTGTTCAGATCAATGTGCCGAAGAAACTGAGTGAGCGAGAGCGGGAAATTTGGAGTGAACTGGCAAAATTGCATGGAAGATAACAATGATTGTCATGTCGAGCGGAAGTCGAGACATCTCTAATTATTGTCTTTTGTAGCGGGCGCGCTCGGATCAAGAATTACAAATTCGTCGACTTCCGTGGGAATGACAAACACATGAAAATCTCTCTCGGCACGGATCACGCTGGATTTCGTTACAAGGAAAAGGTGAAAGAATTGCTCACTTCGCTGGGGCACGAAGTAAAAGACTTCGGCACATTCAGTGAGGAACCAGTGGACTATCCGCTGTTCATCCGGCCAGCGGCGGAAGCAGTGGCTCGCGGTGAGTGCGAACGCGCTATCGTTTTCGGCGGCTCGGGCAACGGTGAAGCGATGGTCGCCAACAAGGTGCACGGTGTGCGCTGCGCGCTCTGCTGGAGTGAAGAATCGGCCCGCCTCTCGCGAGAACACAACGATGCCAATGTGCTTTCCATCGGCGAGCGCATGATCCCTGAAGACCTCGCGCTCAGCATCGTGCGAATCTGGCTCGAAACTCCTTTCGACGGTGGCCGGCACGAGAGACGCGTGGCAATGTTAAACACAATGTGACCCCAGATGGGAAAATCCGAAATTCGAATCTCGAAAATCCGAAGCGATGGTCGGGTCGGCGCGCTGCGCCGACCGGACGCCGCAGCGCGGCGTCCCTACCAATTAGCCAATCTATCTACGCAAACTGCAATCAAGAACACTGCACTGACGAATGCGTTGCTTTGAAAAAAAGCGCGATTAATCCCAGCCAGATCGAGTTTGTGGGTGTTGTGCTCGTAAAACAGCGCTGCCGCAATTAACGGCATCGACCAGTAATAGGGAGCGCCAAGATTCGCGGCCAGACCGAAACCGATCAGCGCAGC
>QHRD01000229.1 GCA_003220005.1 Verrucomicrobiota bacterium
AAGGCGCGCAGGGAACATTCCTTGATATCGACCACGGCACCTATCCTTATGTGACCTCCTCCAATACGACGGCGGGCGGCGCGTGCACAGGCACGGGAGTGCCGCCGCATCGGATGGATCGCGTGGTAGGTGTTATGAAGGCGTACTCCACGCGCGTAGGGGAGGGAGCGTTGCCCACCGAGGATGAACAATTGGCGCAAAGGCTTCATAACCTCGGACGCGAATTTGGCGCCACAACGGGGCGCAAAAGGCGCTGCGGCTGGTTTGATGCGGTGGCTACTCGCTACGCAGGGATGATCAATGGAATCGACGAGATCGCCATTACCAACCTGGATGGACTCGATCACGTCGATCCGATTCGAGTTTGTGTTGCGTATCGGCTAAACGAGAAACGCCTGGATGTTCCGCCGTGCGACGCGGGTCAACTGGACAATTGCGAGCCGGTCTATGAAGAGATCCCCGGCTGGAACGCTTCTACTAATGGCGCCCGAAAATTTTCGCAGCTTCCTTCGGCAGCAAGGAAATACGTTAGATACATCTCCGAATTAACCGGAGGAAAGTTATCCATGGTTAGTGTCGGTCCCGCACGCGGGGAGACGATCATGCTGTAAGCATGCGCTCACTCGCCGGGCAAAATTGAAACTCCGAGCATCAAATAACGTCGACTACTTGGAGAAAATGACGAAGCACGAATGTCGAACGACGAAAAAAGCACGAAGCCGGCATGGCGAAGAAGCGACATGAACAATAGTTCGTCATTTGATCATTCGTCATTTCTTCGAGCTTCGACATTCGGATTTCGGGTTTGGGCCGAGTGAGATTTGCCTCTCGGCCCGAAATTCCAGAAGTTAGAGTGATGTCTCCGAGCATCAAAACTGTTCCCCGACACATCGCGATCATCATGGATGGCAATGGCCGGTGGGCGAAGGCGCGCGGACTGCCGCGCATCAAGGGTCACGAGACCGGCGCGCAGGCCGTTCGTGAATGCGTCGAAGGCTGCGGCGAATTAAAGGTGGAATACCTCACACTTTACGCGTTCTCGGCTGAAAACTGGCAGCGCCCGAAAACTGAAGTCATCGCGCTGATGCGTTTGCTGGAAAAATTTTTGAAAGAGAAGACACCGGAATTGATTGAGAAAAATGTGCGTCTTCAGGCGATTGGCCGGTTGACTGATTTGCCTCAAGGCGCGCAGGAACAACTGCACAAAACGATCGAGCAAACTGCCGGCAATACCGGTCTCACGCTTATCTTTGCGTTGAGTTACGGCGGCCGGCTGGAAATCATCGACGGGATCAAAAGTTTGCTCCGCGCGATTGAGCTGGGTCACATCGACAAGGGGATGATCGAGGTGGAGATGTTCAGCAAACATCTTTACACTCGCTACTATCCCGACCCAGACTTGCTGATTCGCACGTCCGGAGAAATGCGTCTCTCCAATTTTCTGCTCTGGCAAACTTCCTATACTGAGCTGTACGTCACGCCAAAGCTGTGGCCCGATTTTACCAGGAAAGATCTCTTTGCCGCCGTGGAGGAATTCGGTCGCCGCCAGCGCCGGTACGGAGCAGTGCAATAATTGTACAGGCGTTGGCCGCGGCGAATGCCTGTGACACTAGTTTTAGTGCTTGACACAAGCACCGCTACAACGCCGTAGCCCACGACCGCAGTTTTCTGCGCGCGGTTCGTGGCCCCATTGGGCGCGATCGCTCTATCAAATTCGTGTTTATTCGTGTCCATTAGTGGTTAGAAATGGAAATCGATATGAGATTTGAAAATCAAGTCGCGATCGTCACCGGAGCGGGGCGGGGGATCGGGCGCGCTATTGCTTTGCAATTCGCTAATGAAGGCGCGCGGGTGGCTTGCGTGAGCCGAACGGAGCAAAACGCGCAGAAGGTCGCAGATGAAATTAATACCCTTCGCGCGGATGCGGCCAAAGCTTACGCGGTCGATGTCGCGGACCATGCAGCTGTCCAAGAAATCAGTGGCCAGACGCACTTGCCATGCGTATGTCCGTGGAAGATTGGGATGCGGTTATCAACACGAACTTGCGCGGTGCGTTTAGTTTTACTCAAGCGATTGTTCGCACCATGACGAAGCAACGCAGCGGCCGCATCATTAACATCAGCTCGGTAATCGGCCTGATCGGTAATGCCGGTCAGACAAATTACGCCGCGAGCAAAGCAGGCCTGATCGGGTTCACTAAATCGCTCGCTCGCGAGCTGGCGAGCCGCAACATCACTGTAAATGCAGTGGCGCCGGGCTTTGTGACGACGGACATGACCGCCGGACTCTCCGAGGATATCAAAAAAACGATTCATGCTAAAATCCCGCTCGGTAGGACCGCAACGGCGGAAGAAATCGCTGACGCGGTAATGTTCCTTGCATCGGCGGAAGCAGGTTACATCACAGGCCAGGTGCTATGCGTCGATGGCGGAATCGTGATGTGAGTCGCGCGACGCGCATTTCGGGTAGCACACGCGTCTCGCGTTTTGGTATCGGGCGTCGCGCCGAAACAGACTTTTCCTGAACATTGGTAACGTGGTACGGATCGAGGTCCAAAGAAAGTGTGCGATCGGGAGGACGCGCTCGCCAGCACGCGGGACGGGTCCGCTACCCGGAACCTGGCAGATCACGCTGGACGATTGTAATTCGTCCCTCAGCTACAAGAGCGTTGGCGGCCGAGATAATGAATTCGTACACCGTGTTGGCCTGCTCACCGAACAGACGCGTCGCGCAGATTCGAAGCGGCAAATGGATAGGATCCAATCGCGCTGCGTGTAATCGTCCGTTGCGCAGTGCGGCCAGATAACCCGGAGCCGCTGTCGTTCCTACCGAGCGCGCTCGCAATCCGCCGTGCACTGCAGCGGCTTGCGCGCCGTACTCGAAGGCGTGCACAACTGATAAACGCCCGCCGCGTCGCAATGGATTGGCCGGATCACGATGGGTATTTGTGATGCACACAATGGATCGATCGTCCCAGTGCATCACGGCGTCCAACAAGCACATCAGATCCGAGTGGGGGATCAGCGTGCGAATTTCCGCTTTGTGGATCGGCAGATGATCAGCCATCAAGCACCACTATCGGCGGCGAATGACTAATCCCAAAACGAATAGAAGTTGAACCAGTTGAAAGGCGCAAGGCGCGCATAGTGCTCCAGACGCTCGGCGTAACGTTGCATCCAGAGCTGAACATCTGCGGCGCGACGATCGCGATCCAAATCGATTTCGTCGGCAAAATGTTCGAAGTAAATTTCATAGCTGGTTCCGCCGCGGTACAAACCGAAAAACAAAATCACAGGGCAACGCATGGTGGCAGCCAGCAGCACAGGGCCGGCAGGGAATGTAGCCGGCGCACCAAGGAACTGACACTGCGTTGTTTTGTCGCCGCCCGAGACGCGGTCGCCTAACATCCCAATGAAAGAGCCGGCATCCAAACTCTCCTTGACTCTTAGTAATGTATCCGGTCGATCGGGCGCAATTACTGTTCCAGCAACCGTAGGATTCAGCGCGTCAAAGAAGCGCGTGATGTTTTGGTTGTGAAACGGGTCCATCAACACCTTCAGCGGGACGTTTCGCTGCATCACTCCCAAGGTGCGTAACATTTCGAAGCTACCCAGGTGCGAGCCCAACAGGATGCTGCCTCTGCGGCTTTCGATTTGGCGATGCAAAATTTCCTTCCCATGCACCGTCACACGAAAGCGCTCGAACTCACCGCGCAGCAAATAAACGCGATCCAGAATGGTCGCGGCGAAGCAATGAAAATGCCTGAAGACGTCCCACCAGTAAGGCGACTTCCCGCGCAAACGCTTCAAGTATTCGTCGGACGTCCGGCGTGCAGAACGCGCAGTGAGCACAAAATAAAATGTAATCGGGTACAGCAGCAGCCTCGCTGTCGTCCGTCCGATGTGCTCGGCGATCCAGGCAATCACGCGCAGCGAAGCGGGCGTGCCGCGTTCCGGCAAACTGGTCCAGCGATCCGCTTCGGACGCTCTAGTCCCGAGAACCCGCGGAATCATTTGCCGTTGCGCTGTTCTGCCCATAAATGGCGGCGGTGAAAAAATGTGGAAAAATCTCGCGAATGCGATCAATGTCCGGTGCTACTCTGGCGCGGTTGAAACCTGCCCGCGAAAAAGCGCGGCGCCACTGTTCTGCAGTCAAAAAGCCCGGATTCGGGCGGATTTCCGGATCTGTCTGGACGTTTGTAAAACTGTCCAAAATCTGAAACATCAACTCCGGATAGATTGGTTGATTATCGTAAGGTCGCACGCATTCGCCGATCACAAGCCAGCCATCGCCTGCCAGAGCCGATCGGGCCTCATTCAAACTAAACAAAAGATTCTTGGAGATGTGCATCACGTTGACGCCATAGACGAGATCGAATTCTCCCGGCGTGATGCCTTGAGTGTTCCATGGCAGGTCGAGGTCTAGCGGGGCCCATTCCAGTGCCAGATTTGGATATTGGCCTGCCAGTTTGCGTTGACTGCAGCGGCGGAAGTACGCATTCGGTTCTGTAATGAGGTAGCGCTCAATTCGTGATAAAAGACTGCGTTCGGCCAGTAACTGCAGCAAAATTTCGCTGGCGCTGCCGGCGCCGGCACCAACTTCCAGAATCCGGAGCCCGTGCCGCGTGGAAAGATGATCGGCGACTGATACTGCACCCACCCAATTATTCACCGCATAGGTCAAATTATTGTTGTCGAAATAATTCAGCCAGAGCGGCACGCCTTGGGCTCCGAGCAGATTGTGATCGCCGCTTGCCTGACTGCTGGCAACCGCCGGATAGACGCTTGCGGCGTAATCCAACAAATCCAGCGTCGCCGCGTTGGCGGGACTAATGGTTAGACCTATTG
>QHRD01000228.1 GCA_003220005.1 Verrucomicrobiota bacterium
ATTCCCGGCGAAGTTTACAAAAAAGAAAACGGCTCGTGTATCGCCGTAGTCGCTACAGATGCGCCGCTGTTGCCGAATCAGTTGAAGCGACTCGCCCGTCGCATATCGCTCGGCCTCGCGCGGACGGGAACAATTTCCGGGAACAGCTCGGGCGATTTGTTCATCGCATTTTCAACTGCAAATCCAAACGCCGCGAATCCCGATCAGATCACGCATGATGTCCAAACGATTCCCAATGATCTAATGGACCCGCTTTTCGCCGGCGTTGTCCAGGCTACGGAAGAAGCGGTCGTAAATGCGCTGATCGATAATCACTCCATGACCGGTCGCGACAATCATCGCGTCGAAGCCTTGCCGCATGATCGGTTGCGCGAAATCATCAAGCGCTTCCGGTAACCAGAAGAATTCCCGCAGCTTGTAACCGTCGCCCTGTAGGCGACGTGCGCGCGTCGCACAGCGAAGCGGCTACAGCTATTACTTGATCGCCTGCTGCAGCGAGGTCGGATCATCGAGTAAAATCCATTCGATCACCGAGACTGGCAGACTGCCGTTCTTGATCAGGTCATCGTGGAATTGGCCGAGGCGAAAATTTCCCCCTTGTCGATCCTTGTAGTGCCCGAGCAAATTCATGATCTGCCATTTGCCGATGATATAGCTGATCTTTTGTGTCGGTTCTGAAGCTGCACCCGCTGCTTCGCCTTCGGCCGCTTCACGATCCAGTCCGCCGGCGTCCATGAAATATTTGACCGCTTGTTCGAAGCTCCACCGACCTGTGTGCAAATTCACATCTACCCCGATGCGCGCGGCGCGGTAGCGCGACAAACGCAGGATTTGTCCCTGTGCCGCCGAGTTGTTCGGGTAAAGGCCGGTCCGCATCAACATCTCTTCGCCGTACAGCGCCCAGCCTTCGATAAACACAGTGTCCTCATGCTGGCGCCGGATTTCGTCGCTCAAATGGTTTGCGATTGAGAGCTGAAGAAAATGTCCGGGAATACCTTCGTGTCCGAGGATTGGCCTCGGGTCTTCAATCGCCGCGCGAATGTAAAAATTCTTCGACTCCGGGTTGTAAGTCGGGATGAAATAGAAGCCGGTCGGATCTTTGTCGTAAACGCCGGGAGGATTCATGAAGCCGCCCGGGCTGGTCGGCTTGAAAGCCTCAGGCAACTGCCGGATTTGAAACGCGCCGAGGTAGTCCGGCAACGTCACAAGATTGTGCTCTTTCAGAAAGCTGATCATTTCTGCTTCGCGGTTTTCGTACGCTTTTAAGAATGATTGCTGGTCGGGCGGGATGTGCGCGGCGCGTTTTGGATCGGGGTCAGCGAGTTTTGGGTCGGGGAGAAGCGCCTCCAGCGCGCGGTAGCGCGCGAGCTCAGTGCGCCCAATCATTTCCACTTCCGCGGCGGTGAACGGCAGGAGCAAAACGTGCTTGAGATAATAATTATAGTTTGCTTCGCCCATGGGCGCGAAATCGACCATTCTCGGCAGGCGCTTCTCCAGTTCGTCAGCGTAGCCATGCAAAGCGACGAGCGCTGAGTCGCGTGCCTTCACCAAGTCGTCGTGCTCGTTAGGCGCAAGATCGACATCGAGCTCCATCAAGCTCTTGTTCAAAAGCGAATCGATCGAGCGCGCCGATTGGATCGCAAGCCGCGCGTACAGTTTTACCGGCTTCTGCAAATTACTCAGACCTTGCCTCAACAGAGCGGGCATCTGTTTCAGGCGCTCGGTGGCAGCAAGTGCGCGTTTCCGTGGTGTATCGTATTCCTTTTTTAACAGCGAAAAAATCGCGTCCGTGCATTCGCGCACGTAAACCTGCGGATTTGTCTGTTCGAATTTCAGGATGCGATTTTCGAAATCGACATTTTCCAATTTCGCGCGGAAGAGAATCCAGTCGATGCGTGCGTCTTTTGGATAGGTGTCGGTCTTCGTCGCGCGCACCTTATCTAACAGCGAACGCACGTGCTGTGCGCGTTCCACAATTTTCGCCGGCGAATAATCGGTCAGCCGATTGTCCCAGGTGTGCAGTCCCGCGTCGCTGCTGCGCACGGGATAATTTTCATTTCGCCACGCGTAATAATCGTCCGCCAATTTGTGTAGCGCCGCGTCCGCAGCCTGATTTTTAAATGTGTCTGCGTTAATGCTGGGCGTTGATTTCGTGATCAACGCCTTGTTCGAAATATCCGGGTTCCGCTGGGGAGGCGACTGTGCCCGAGAGACCCCGCACAGGATGATTAGAAAAACCAGCGTGAGGAATGAAAATTTCATTGGTTTGGCTGCATCAACTGTACTGCTCCGCGTTGAATGGGGAAGGGCAAAGAATCTCAGCTCCTCCCGTTTTCTTCCAGTTCTTCGAGTAATTGCCGTTTAAGATGCCGGCGCGCTGCTTTCTTAATCGCACGCCGCTTTGCCGCTATCGCTTCTTTCTCCGCCTGGCGTTCTCGCCGTGTTCGTGGTTCAGTGGACTGCGACAAGTGCCTGATCTTCGGCCGGAGCGCGCCGATTTTTCGTTCGTTTGGCTTTGCGTACGGATCCATGGCGAAAGTTTAGCGTTCCTTATTAGCAAGAAAAAAGATGGGAATCGCAGCAAGTTGAGCGACCACCGAAAACAAGGCGACCGCCAGGATCGACTTGTAGTAAAGCAATCCCATTACCGCGCTGCCGACAAACCATGCAATTCCGTATCCGGTATCAAACAGCCCAAATGCCGTGCTTCGTTTCTGCGCTGTGATGACGCCTGTCAGCATCGCTTGAAACAGAGAACCTTGCGCGCTCATTCCAATTCCCCAAAAGACCATCCCAATTAATGCCGGCGCAAATGAACCGAGAAAAACAAAGGGTGCAGCTGCGGCCGAAATAAGAAAAGCGAACAGGGAAATAGTTGGGCCGAATCTGTCAAACAACCTGCCCAGCGGGATCGAAGCGAGGGCACTGCTCGCCATCGCGACTGCATAAAACACAGGAATCAAACTCGCGGGCACAGTGTTTGCTTTGTGAAAGTGAAAACCAATTAGCGCGAAGTCAGCGAAGCCAGCTGCAATCAACGAGCCGGCTGCGAGGTAAATCCAGTAAGCGCGCGTCAGGTTTGTCGTTTCAAACGCGTGACCGGCGCCTTCCTCTAATTCGTGGGGAAGTGGATGCAGCAGTCGCGCTGCGACCAAAATCGCAAGACAAATCAAAGCGGGAATGAGTAACACGGCAAACCCAGTCCG
>QHRD01000068.1 GCA_003220005.1 Verrucomicrobiota bacterium
CAATGACTAACAAACAGCGAATCAGGAGCGCGCAACCGCTTTCACACAGATAGTCTCGCTCTGTTTCGAGACGAGTTTAATGCACTTCATCAGCCGCGCGCTTCAAAGTGATTGGCGGCACATATTCGCCGACGTAGGTGCGTGTCCACCAGCCGCGGTCACCGGGCTTGCTAAAACGGTAGCGATACCAATCCGCGCGGATGAATTTTGGCGGCGCATTCGGAAATGGGTTGCGCGCGAACAAGCGAAGAATCCTTTTTTCGCCTTCCAGTAATCTTTGCGTTAGCGCGAATATCCACGGGTGAAACTCTGCCGGCGACATCGCGGCAAACCACATTTGCCAGTCGAGTCGCCAATGATACGGCGAAACAATGCACGGACGGCGGTTCACGTCGCCCGGTTTGCCTTTGAATTCGTACTCGCGCCATTTAGCATCGGCACCGGGAACCTCTGCGTCAGTTCCTTTGATGACTACTTCGAACCGTTCGCGCGTGACGGCACCGAACGCGCCGTAGGTATTGACCAGGTGCAACGGCTCAAAGCTGGCGTTCATGAGTTGCCTGCGGGAAAACAAATTGCGCGCCGGCCGCCAGCTTAACGCGAACACGATCACAGCGAGCAAGGCGACGGCGATTGCATGCGGTAAGCTCATGTTTGCGGTCCCGCCGACGCGGGACGAAATGTGAATGATGCGTGTGAGGAATCGATCGTCGAAACACGGAATGCAAAGCACGATCGTGATGTAATTCAGCCACGAAAGATTCCCGCTCAGGATGAGCGTAATTTGAAACAGGATCGTCAGTCCGCCAGCCCAATAGCACAGTGGCGCAGGCGCGAAGTAGAACCACGGTACGACAAGTTGAGCAAAATGAGTGAACAGCACGCCGGCCTTCTTAGTCCACGGCGGCGAATGATGCAGATACCAGCTTAGCGGATTGGGCAGGGGCTGAGTTTCGTAATGGTAAAAGAGGCAGGTCAGATCGCGCCAGCAAGGATCGGAGCGCAGTTTGATCATGCCTGCGCCGAACATTGTGCGAAAAAGCACCCATACGATTAGCCACATCACAACAACCGGCGCACGCGTATTCGATGATCCGAGAAAAATCGCGAGAAAACCGGTTTCGGTGAGCATCGTTTCCCAGCCAAAGCCATAGAACGTCTGTCCGACGTTGACCAGCGAGAGGTAAATCACCCAGAGCAACGCCCACGTGAGCATCGACACGATTAACCCGAATGATTCCGACCAGCCGGTAACAGCGAAGATCGACAACGCGATGCCGCACCAGATCGTTGCCGTCATGAAGCGGTCCGAGCAATGAACGTAAAACAAGCTTGGCGCGCGACGGAACGGCACATGACGCACAAATCGCCGCACCGGTTGCAGCCCGCGTTCGCCCAGTAGCGGGATGAACTGATTAGCCGCAATCAGGAGCGCGACCAGGTATAGACATCCGAGCGCGCGTTGGAAGCAGAGCCGGGTCAACCAGAAATCGGTGGCGAAATGCATTCCAGAACACCGAAACATTCTACCGCAAATCCCCGCACATTTCCACGCGTGGCATGCGGGAAAGCCTACTTTTGCGCGGAGAGTTGCGAACTCGCATTCGCAATGGGCTCGTAAAATCTGAGCGCCTCGATGTCACTGCCGAGTTCGCGCAGCGGGTAGAGACCTTTTGCAGAACCCGCGCCCGGATCGCGCACCAGGTAGTCGAAACCCTGTTTCCCGGCGATCACGACAAAATGCGTCACGCCACCCGGCAAACGCACACGGATGATCACAGGATTTCCGTTCGCCAGGTTTGAATCGATGAGCTGATACGAGGGTAAATCTTCGTACACATGCCGAACGCGGTCCGGCGCGAACCACGCCGCGCGGTCCCAATAAATCCAGCCGTTCTCGGTGTATCCGTCAACCAAAGGTAAAAACCAGTTTAACTGCTGCGGATCAACGTCGATGCCATAAAATTTGAATACCATCGCCGTGGCAGCCACGGCGCAGCCTTCGCCGCCGAGCGTGCCGTTTTCTGGCACTCCGCCCAGCGGATCATCGCGCCATTTTTCTTCCGACTGACGGAACGATGGCACTGCCAGCTCAACGCGATGAAAAAAATAACGCCCGCCGCGCGGCGAAAGTTTTCGTTTCCAAGTCCAGTCGATGTGCACCGCGAGCGCGGCAACGAGCAGAACAACAACGAAAATAACGAAAGACAACAGGCGCTTCAAAGCATCAAAAGTGTAGCGGCGGCTGTGTCAGCCGCAAATTAACAGGAGCGACGTACCCCGCGATCGCGAACTTGTTTAAAGACAAGTTGCGCCACCTGCTCTGATAAGGCTGATTTCAGTTTATGACCAAGCACCATGAACTTCGTCTCGCAAAGCGCATGGCGCGTCTCGGAACCGAGACTGCCTTCGAAGTGTTGGTGAAGGCAAAAGCTCTGGAGGCAGAGGGTCGCGATATTATCCATCTCGAGATCGGCGAACCGGATTTCGATACGCCGCCGAACATCATCGACGCCGGATGCAACGCACTGCACAAGGGCTACACGCATTACGGGCCGTCGGCCGGGTTAATGGAGCTACGCGAAGTCATCGCAAAACATGTGAGCGAAACGCGCCGCGTAGCCGTTACGCCCGATGAAGTGGTTGTTGTCCCCGGCGGCAAGCCGATCATCTTTTTTTCCATTCTCGCGCTCGCGGAAGACGGCGACGAGGTCATCTATCCAAATCCGGGATTTCCGATCTACGAGTCGATGATCAATTACGTCGGCGCGAAAGCGGTGCCGATCCGGTTGCGCGAGGAGTTGGATTTCCGACTCGATGTTGATGAGCTCTCCAGTCTGATCAATGACCGCACGAAATTAATCATCGTGAATTCGCCGCAGAATCCGACTGGCGGCGTACTCGAGAAAGACGACATCGATCGCATCGCGCGCGTCATTGACGATCGCAATATCATGGTGCTGAGCGACGAGATCTATAGCCGCCTCATTTTCGAAGGTGAGGACCATTCCATCATGTCGGTCAATGGCATGAAGGAGCGCACGATTTTGCTCGATGGTTTCTCCAAGACTTATGCCATGACTGGTTGGCGCATGGGCTACGGTGTGATGCGCGTTGATCTGGCGGCGCACATCGCGCGACTGATGACGAACTCCGCTTCCTGTACTGCAAGCTTCACGCAAATTGCCGGTATCGAAGCGTTGCGTGGCCCGCAGGATTTGGTTGATCAAATGCGCATCGAGTTCCAGAAGCGACGCGACGTGATGGTTGCCGGTCTCAACAAGATCAAAGGTTTCTCCTGCCGCTTGCCCAAGGGCGCATTCTACGTTTTCCCCAACATCACGCAGACTGGTTGGCCATCGAAGAAACTGGCCGACGCATTACTCGACGGCGCCGGTGTCGCCGCACTATCCGGAACCGCATTCGGCGCTTTCGGCGAAGGCTATTTGCGCTTCAGCGTGGCCAACTCCATCGAGAACATCGAGAAAGCGCTCGATCGCGTCGACGCTTGGGCGAATAAAAATCTTTAGTCGCAAACGCAATTCTCGCCAACTGCGCGGCTTTATGTGACATATAACAAACTGTTTTTTGTGCTCGTAGACAGCGTGGTAGGCGCTCCACGCTCAGCACATGATGAGATTTGTCTTGGTTAGCACACTCGCAGCGACGGTCGCCTTGGGAACAGCAGCGCAAACAACGGACGACACAAAGCGGAATGAAAACGTGGCTCGTCATTTCTTCGAATCTTCGAACCACAATGACATCGAAGGCATGCTATCCGACCTAACCGGAGAAGCGAAAAATTTCGGACGGCCGGTTGGGCGCGAAGGCTTCCGAATGGTACTGAACGACATCTTCACGACGTTTCCCGACTGGCACATCGAGGTCGTCGAGATGGTCGCGAAAGACGACTCTGTTGTTATGCGGTGCAAAGTGAGTGGCACGCACCGCGGCATCGGAAAAATTCCGGTGAACGGAGGTATGTTAGTAGGGGTTGCGCCTACCGGAAAACACTTTGAGACCGATCATATTCACTGGCTGAAGTTCCGAGACGGCAAAATCGCTGATCACTACGCGACCCGTGATGACATCAGCATGATGCGACAGCTCGGTCTTATCCCGCCTACACCAACACCCAGCAATCCTAAGTAAGACGTTGCCCGCCGCGACGAGGATCGCCGCTGAAGTTTACGTGGCACATGGGCAAGTTTTTTTGCCGCGTAGCGTCCGACTCCGTGATGGAAAGAGAAAATTATTGCAAGCCGCCAGTTTCAATCCGATAGCGAAAGGCCAGAAGCCGCGTTTATGTTTGTCGGCTCCATTTTTCAGCCATGATCGAGAAGAAACCTTTCCGCGTGTTTGCGACATCGCGCATCGGCGATGCGGCGGAGAACCGTCTGCGCGAGCGCGGATACGATCTCGAAGTTTTTGAAGGACCCGAGGCGCCACCGAAGAAATTGATCATCGAGAAAGTGAAGAGCGGCATCGATGGATTGATTACAACGCTGCGCGACCCAATCGATGCCCAAGTGTTCGAAGCAGGGAAGGGGACGCTCAAGATCGTGGCGCAGATCGCCGTCGGTTTCGACAACATCGATCGCGCCGACGCGAACCAATACAAAATCCCATTTACGAACACCGCCGACGTGCTTACCGAAGCGACGGCCGAGTTCGCGTTTTTCATGATGGGCATGCTGGCGCGCAAGATGTGGCAGAGCGAACGCCTCGTGCGCGAACAGAAGTGGCCGTCCTGGCATCCGTTTCTGCCGTTCCTCGGCGACGAAGTCACCGGGAAAACCATCGCTGTCATCGGCACCGGGCGCATCGGTCTGGCGATGATCAAGAAATGTTCAGGCTTCGACATGAATATCCTTTGCTACGACCCGGTGTATCAGAACGAAAAGTTCGTCGCTGCCATCCAGGAATTGATGGACCTGCGACATGCGCGCGGCATTCAAAACGAGAAGACCTGGATCAAATACGTGGAGTTCGAAGAAGCACTGCGCGGCGCGGAATACGTGACGATTCATGTACCGCTTTTGCGTGAGGGCGAAACCGACAAACCGACTTATCACCTTATCAACGAGCAAACGCTTAAGCTGATGAAGCCGACCGCTTATTTGATCAATAGTTCACGCGGACCAGTCGTCGACGAAAAAGCGCTCGCCAAAGCGTTGAAAGAAAAAGTCATCGCTGGCGCAGCGCTCGACGTGTTTGAAAAAGAGCCGCTCCCGCCCGATTCGCCGCTGCTCGATCCCGAGATCGCCGATCGCTGCCGTGTGTTCCATCACTTTGCCAGCGGCGCGCGAATTACGCGGCTCGATGTCGACCCCGACAAGGGCATGGCCGGCCGCTGCGTCCAGGGTCTCATTGACGTTCTTGAGAAAAATTATGACGGCGATCCGACCAAGATGCCGTACGTCGTGAACAAGGAAGCGTTCGGGAAATAGGCGGAAAACGCCGAACGCTCAACGTCCAACGTCCAATGAAGCAGCATTCTGTTCGAAACGTAATCGCGGTTACGTTTGTCATCGTTTTCGGCATTGGCCAGGCGTGGGCCGAAGATTTCGATTCCATTCTGCGCTGGCGGAACATCGGACCGCATCGCGGTGGACGCACTCGCGCGGTCGCAGGCGTTCCTTCGCAGCCTAATGTCTTCTACATGGCGCCGGTGAACGGCGGCGTTTTTAAATCCGCCGACTACGGCCGGACATGGCAGCCGATTTTTGACGATCAACCGACGGCATCGGTCGGCGCGATCGCGGTTGCGCCTGTAAATCCGAACGTCGTTTACGTCGGCAGCGGTGAAGGATTGCATCGCCCGGATCTTTCGGTCGGGGATGGCATTTACAAATCGACTGATGCTGGCAAGACGTGGACGCATCTGGGATTGCGCGACGGTCAGCAGATCGCGCAACTCACTGTCGACCCGAAAAATGCCGACCGGCTTTTCGTGGCCGTGGCTGGGCATCCATACGGGCCTAACGAGGAGCGCGGTGTGTTTAGATCGCTCGATGGCGGTAAAACATTCGAGAAGGTGCTTTACCGCGATGAAAACGTTGGCGCCAGCGACGTGCAGATCGATCCGAGTCATTCCGAAATTGTTTACGCTGCGCTGTGGGAATCACGCGAGGGGCCGTGGGAAAATGGCGTGTTCAACGGAGATAAAGGCGGCATTTTCAAATCGGTCGATGGCGGGAAAACATGGCGGCAGTTAACGAAGGGACTGCCGGGGAATATCGTCCAGGCGAACATCGCGATCGCGCCGAGCTCCCCGAAATCTCTTTTCGCCGCTGTGCGGACAAAAACGATCGCGAAACTTTATCGCTCCGACGACGGTGGCGAAACCTGGCGCGGGACAACCGACGATCCGCGTCCCGGCCTCGGCATCGGCGGCGGCGATCTGCCCGTTGTGCGGCTCGATCCAAAAAATCCGCAGATCGTTTACTCAGCGAGCGTGGTGTGTTGGAAGTCGACCGATGGTGGCAAAACCTGGGAGGGTTGGCGCGGCGCACCGGGCGGCGACGATTACCAAAACATTTGGATCAATCCGAACAGTCCGGACGTCATTCTTCTCGGCTCCGACCAGGGCGCGATTGTCACCGTCGATGGCGGAGCGACCTGGAGTTCGTGGTATAATCAATCGACCGCGCAACTGTATCATGTCAGCGCGGACAACGCGTTTCCGTACCGGCTATACAGTGGTCAGCAGGAAAGCGGTTCTGTCGGGATCACAAGTCGTGGCAACGATGGGGAAATCACCTTCCGTGACTGGCAGCCGGTCGCGGCGGAGGAATACGGTTACGTGGTCGCCGATCCGCTCGATCCGAACATCCTCATCGGCGGCAAACTGACGCGGTTTGATGGACGAACCGGTCAGGCGCAGGCGATTTTGCCGGTGCCCGTGCCAACAGAGGATTTCAGGATGGTGCGCACGGAGCCAGTGGTCTTTTCGCCAATTGATCTGCATCTGCTTTTTTTTGCGGGAAACACGCTCTGGAAAACGCGCGACGGAGGCGTTCACTGGGAGAAGATCAGCCCCGATTTGTCGCGATCGCAGTACGACTTTCCGAAGAGCATCCGAAAATACAAAGCCGACGCGACCAAGCAGGCGCATCGTCGCGGCGTGATTTACACTGTCGCCCCATCGCCACTCGACTTGAATCGCATATGGTGCGGGACCGATGATGGTCTGATTCATCTGACCACCGACGGCGGGAAAACCTGGAACGACGTGACACCCCCGAACATTTCCGCGTGGCAGAAAATTTCGCTGATCGAAGCAGGACATTTCGATGCGAACACCGCCTACGCCGCAGTGAACACGTTACGACTCGACGATTTGCAGGCGCACATTTTTCGAACGCAGGACAGCGGCAAAACGTGGACAGAAATTGTGAACGAAATCCCTGCCGGCCAAACGGTGAACGCCGTCCGGGAAGATCCCGAGCGCAAGGGGCTGCTCTTCGCCGGAGCCGAAAAGGGAGTTTATGTCTCGTTCGATGACGGCACGAAGTGGGAATCGTTGCGGTTGAATTTGCCGGCGACCTCGGTGCGCGACCTCATTATTAAGGACGATGATCTTGTCGTGGCCACGCATGGACGCGGATTCTGGATTCTCGACAACATCACTCCGCTGCGTCAGTTCAGCCAAAACCAACGCGAGAATCTACTTCTTAAACCACAGACAGCTTTGCGCGTCCGCAGCAACGTCAATACCGATACCCCTTTGCCGCCGGACGAACCGGCTGGCGAGAATCCGCCCGACGGCGCGATGATTGATTATTTTTTGGCGAAAGATGCCACTGACCCGGTAACGATTGAGATCAAAGACAACAAAGGCGCGTCGGTTAGGAAATACTCGAGTGCAGATGCACCGGTGAAGCCAGACCCGAAACGTTTAAAGATTCCGGCTTACTGGATTCGGCCGCCGCAATCGCTTTCCACCAAAGCTGGCATGCACCGCTTCCTGTGGGACATGCATTACACGCCGGTGGCGAATGTCGAGCCGGAGTTCCCGATGTCGGCGACATACCGCAATACTGCGGCCACGTCCACTTCGCCGTGGGTTGCACCCGGCAATTACACGGTGGTGCTAACGGTTGAGGGAAAAAGTTTCACGCAGCCCCTGACGGTCCAAATGGATCCGCGCGTGCAAACGTCCGCTGCCGACCTTCAGGAGCAGTTCGATCTATCGTGGCAGTTGTATCAACTGCGACTGACGCTTGCGCCCATTGGGAAGAAATTCGACGAGATCAGCGAGCAGTTGACGAAACTTAAAGCGCGGGCAGCGGAACGACCTGACATGACGGAAAAACTGGAAGCGTTCGTGCAAACGCTGGCTCAGTTCGGGCCGCCCCATCCTCGGCCAGGCGCGCCGCCTTCGCTGTTTGTGCTCGAATCGACCCAGAGGCTGTTCAACGAAATCCAAGGCGCAGATGCCGCCCCGACCGCTGCGGTCAAAGCCGCTGTCGCCGATGTTGAGAAAAAAGTTGAACCATTAATGCAAGCGTGGCGCAAATTGCTCGAGTCCGATCTTCCAGCGTTAAACCAGCAACTCAAACAGGCTGGGTTTCCCGAGATGAAACCAGATTAAGTGACTACTGATCACGGAGTACTGACAACGGGCCAGAAGCCGCCGCTTGTGACGACGTATTTGGAAATGCGGTCGCCGGAACAACTACGGCCGAAGCGATGCAACGATGCGCGGTTTCAAATCCGCGAAC
Source organism: Verrucomicrobiota bacterium (assembly GCA_003220005.1). GTDB lineage: Bacteria > Verrucomicrobiota > Verrucomicrobiia > Chthoniobacterales > UBA10450 > Udaeobacter. Next base: position 8,727 of record QHRD01000068.1, read on the forward strand.
TGAAAGAGCCTGACTGGGTTTCCAATCGCGCTCTCTACTTCGCGGTTGGCGAGCAGTGGCAATGGGTCGACAAACGACCGTGGACCGACGAACAATGGAAAGAATACACAGTTACGCCCGAGCTGCGGACGTTCGCCGCATACTACGACAAACTGATCGCAGGTTACTACGAACTCCAGAGTGACGGCGAAGGCGGAGTCGAGATCGCATACTTCGGTTTGTTACCAAACTTTATCGGCTGCGGATTGGGCGGCGCGCTACTAACCAGCGCGATTGAAGAAGCGTGGTGCCGCTGTGGTGGAAGCGCGCCGAAGCGGGTGTGGGTGCACACGTGCAATCGTGATCATCCGCAGGCGCTCGCGAATTATCAGGCGCGCGGCATGGTCGTCTACAAAGTCGAGAAACTGAACCTTAGGACAGAGGACTAATCCCTGAATGCGCATGAAGGATCATTGCGAGAATGGGAAACCAAGCGGTGGAAAAGCTGACTTTGCAGCGGATTCAACTGCGTGCGGTCGGAATTAGTTTAATCCGTGCTCGGGCCTCAGGTCAGGATCAGCGACAGATTCATTGTCTGCGTTTGGCCTTGACGGATCGAGCAGTTCCATCAGGCGGGCCTCATAAACATCACACTCTGGACATTCGCCATTTGGCTGAACCCATTCGGGATGTTGAATCCGGAGATCCTCATGGATCTGTTGCCGAAGCTCGCTAAAGGTGTGGGCTTGGTGCGGAACGCCTGAGTGCTTCGTTAACGATTCAAGTCCGGTGCGTGGCAATTTCTCTAATTCGCCTCGCTGAAAAGCCTGTTTAGTTCTAAGAGTGACAAATTTCATAAACATTTCTCGGATTGCGTGCTCCAATTTCCCGCGGAAAAAGGAACTATTCTAATGAAGTGCTTCGCACGCCAAGCTGACTTCAGATGCCTCGAAGATCACGCCAACCGGTATCTGGAGGAACATTAGGCAATCGCAATCCTCCCCAAGAGCTCGCGAATTATCAGGAACGCGGCATGATCGTTTATAAGATTGAAGAAAACAGAAGGGAAAATATGTATGACTAAATGGAGAAGCCTCTTTTTCGTGGTTCTGCTCGTTAGTTCGGTTGCGAGGGCGCAAGAACAAAGTGTGATAAAACCGCAGTTACTCTTGAGCGAGACCATCCAAGGAATGCCCAAGGGCGATAAGCAGGAGGTGCGGGTTCTTACGGCGAGCTTCAAACCGCGCGATCAAACCATGTTCCACACACACCGTTTCCCGGTCACTGTTTATGTCCTGGAGGGCGCATTCACATTGGAAATGGAAGGGCGCGATCCAGTCACGGTGAAAGCCAGTCAGGCGATAGTGATGCCGGCGCACGTAAAAATGACGGGTTACAACCGCAGCGCCACCAACCCATTGCGGCTAGTGCTCTTTCATGTGAGTGATCCAGGCACGCCCTACCTTGATCCAGTACACTAGCCAGTGAATGAGTCGGCTAAATCCGCTCTTCCAGAAAGTGGCGAACTGGGGAGGGGTGAACACACGCGAGCGAGAATCCGCGCGACGCCGAAAGTTTTTGGAAACGGGGTCCGGGGTCAGATCTAAACATTTGATATTAATCTGCTGCCAACCACGAAGGCTAAATCTATTTGAGCGCAGCAGAAAAATTAAGGAGTAAGAGTTAAGAAGTAAGGAACTGCGAGGAGGAGTGGGTGGTCAAAGCGAGTGCGCCGGAGGGACGATGCGATCAGACTGGACTGAAGGTTTGTGTTTGTCTTGATCGAGGCGATAGTGGGCGCTTATTGGATTACACTGTTTAACTTCACTGCACGGTAGATCGTCAGGTGAGCGTCGCTCATTGGTGGTTTGAAACCCGATTCCCGGGAACGGCTCTGTAGCTCGGTAGTTTTTCCAAAATTCAAAACACAATGAAACTGTACGTAGGTAATCTCTCATTTGAGACCACCGAGAACGATCTTCAGGATCTGTTCGAACAACATGGCGCGGTCAACGAAGTCCATCTGATGATGGACCGGTTCACGGGCAAATCGCGCGGGTTTGCGTTCGTCACGATGAACGATAGCACGCAAGCCAATACCGCGATGAGCGCGCTCAATGGCCACGAACTGAACGGCCGCCCGTTAAATGTTAACGAAGCGCGTCCGCGCGAAGAGCGTCCGCGGCCCCACGGTGGGAAGCGTAACTTCGCGGGCAATCGCCGGTAGATCCACCTCAACTGTAGGCGAAGCAGATTGCTTCCCGACGTACAGGACGCTAACAGCGTCCCCTACAGCAACCGCCGAACCCAACATGCTGGATTCTGAAAAGGCGATTGAACTGGAAGGCACCATCATGATGGTGCTTCCTGGTACCATGTTTCGCGTCGCGCTTGCGAACGATCATCTCGTTCTCGCGCACATTTCGGGAAAGATGCGCAAACGTTTTATTCGCCTTACAATTGGTGATCGAGTAAGAATGGAGATGTCGCCATACGACACCGCCAAAGCTCGCATCGTTTATCGACTCTGATATGGCAACGCGATTCCTATTTGATCCGCCGCGACGGCCGAAACCAAAGACCGATCCCAATATCAAAAGCTTGCTCGTGCGCTGTCCTTCCACGTCAAAGCTGATCGATACAGGAAAGACAATCGAAGAAAAACATTGGCGGACGGCCAGAGTGAAAACACAGAAGTTCACCTGCGCCCACTGCGGCGGCGTTCATACCTGGACAAAGACGGACGTTGTTCTCGGGCGTCCAACATCAATAAGCCGGTGATGCTCCCTAAATTTCCGCGCTTCATTGTTGCTGGTCGCAACCGGCTTTAGCATCACGCTAGGTTATCACCGTCTGTTTTCGCACATTACTTTCCGGGCGAAACTGCCGCTGCGCCTGTTCACACTCGTCTTCGGCGCGGCCGCGTTTGAGAATTCCGTCTTAATGTGGGCAAGCGAGCACCGCCGCCATCATAAACATGTCGATCACGATGAAGACCCGTACGACATCACGAAAGGGTTTTTCCACGCCCACATCGGCTGGCTGTTGTTCAAGCTCCAGCCACAACCGCCGTTCGATAACGTCGCCGATCTAAAGAGAGATCCGCTGGTCATGTGGCAACATCGGCATATTCATCTGCTCGCCGTCATGGTTAGCTTCGTCCTGCCAACACTGGCCGGGTTCGCATGGGGCGGCTGGGTCGGCGCGCTGGGTGGTTTTCTAATTGGTGGTGTGGCAAAAGTTGTCGTGCTTCAACATGGCACATTCCTGATTAACTCGGCCTCTCACACCATCGGGCGCCAGCCGTATTCGGCGCGATGCAGCGCGCGCGACTCGTTTTTGATGGCGCTGTTTACGTGTGGTGAGGGCTATCACAACTATCACCACGAATTTCAGCATGATTATCGCAACGGCGTCAAGCCATGGCAGTGGGATCCGACGAAATGGTTGATCTGGATTTGAATATGCCGCACGCGCCGGAACGGCAACCAAATTCTATTGGGGCGATGACGAAGGCCGAATGCGTTCGGCGGCTTCGAGCCCACCGGATGTGTCCGGCCATGATGAGACCTGATGTTGCGGAGCTTCATCAGCAACCGCTTCCATACTGCCACCGTGACTCGCGGCCCAGAATTTTTCCTCCGCTGATGAGCCCATGGTGAAGCTGCCAGCCGGGAGAACGACCATCTCCGGGCAGGTGCTGCAATCGCGAAACACGGCACCGGCGACGCGTGACGCTGCTTTCACCTGCGCCTCGGCGTGCGTCGAACTGTGAGGAGCTGCGCAGTTTCCCGTTAGGTCATACACTTCGCGGATCGCTTTGATCAGGGTCTCCGGTTCATCGAACTGGATATATTCCGAGCTATTGCGGGTGAAGATCTGTTTCGAGTTCGACGACAATGCGAGCCAGCGCGCCTGGGCCCGTGTGGTCTCCTGCTCATATTTGAGGTGCTCGGGCGTGTCCGGAGGCTTCCTCTCCAAGTGGCCGACACCGTGGTTGCCGGAAGTGAGCACGCGGATGGGCCGCGAGCCGAACGACCGGTTGTGCTGTTGTAGGTAGGTCTCGTCCTCCGGCGTCTGTTCCATCTCCGAGGCATAAGAGTCATACATTGCAGCTTTGGTCTGTGCGATCTTCAACACTTTCGCATTCAATTCCGGAGACCACGCAGCTTCCGGTAAACCCCGAAAAAACCTCTGAGCGCAGATTGCCGGCAACGGCTTGTGTTTGAGAATCGCGTCTTGACACTCGCGCATGTCCTTGGGGATTGCGGCATGTCCTCGATGTGTCTCTTCTTGCATTTCCTTCGGTTCGAGGTCGTCAGAATCGGCATCATCCAACACCAGACCCGCAACCTCATCCATGTACAGGTACGCAAACGTGCGCATATTGTCGCCACCGAAGGCACTGCCCACCAGAATGTACGGCCCAGCCATGCCGGCACGGTGAAGTGCAGTGCGTAGCTCCTCTGCGATTCGCACGCTGGTACGCGGCTTGGGACCGGGATCGCTAAAACCTGTGCCGGCCCGGTCATAGCTGCAGGCGCGTGTCCACTTTGCAATCTGTGGCTGCACAGTTGACCATGCAGGCGCCCAATCGCCCCAGCCTGAATCGAAAACAACCGTGGGCGACCCACTGCCCACGCAGTAAAGATTCAGCCGAAATCCGCCGACATCAACGAGCTGCCCAGGGCGCGCGTAGACGATGTCCGCGGGAATACCATTCTTTGAGGCCTCCTGGCCGGAGGTGACTGTGGCGAAGAGCACTGCCGAGAGCAGGATTCGAAATTGCTTCATCTCTTCAGCTCTTCACTCGTGTCGGCGGGACAATTTCTCGCCGACTGTTGAAGAGGTTGTTCTTCAGTCTATTGAAATAGATAGATCGTGGACAGCGTGTTTGGCTCTACCCTGTTCGGGTAAAGTGAAAAGTGTTGGTGCCCTTTTTGCCTTTGAACTGATAGGTCCATTCTTGAGTCAAGTGATCGTTGTCTTCCTGGATCACCGTAATGCCGGTATTGTGAAAATCGTCTGGCGATTTCAATCCGGTGATGCGGGCGAGTGAAAACGCTAAAGGCTTCTGCGCATCGGTAATGGCCGACGTGACCATCTGTGGCTGGTTCTTCGCAGCGCAATAGTGGGTGGCAATCAGATGATCGCCGTCGACTGTGAACATCGTAATCATTTCCGGCCCGCCCTCGGGTCGACACTGTTCCATCAAGACACTGCCGTCGGCTGTCACCGTGTAAATCAAAGTAGTCTTAACACCATCGGGTTCTCCCTTCCACTCGCCCTTGAGCGACGTTAGACGATCAAACGCTTGCTCACTCTTTGTTTTGTCCACTGCCTCCAAAAGCGACGCCACAACAAGAGCCATCATACCGATTGATCCAAACAACAATATCCGTTTCATGCTTATCTCCAATATGGTTTACGATTCACTGCGAATTGGTTTCTGACAGCGGCCTCCGTTAGTACTGCATCTCGCTGATCGCCTGAGTACTGGCCGCGCTGTAACGTTAGAAGCTGCGGCGTCCCTTCCATCAACCGGTGCGTCGTTTCATATAGTGTTCCTCTTCAAGCTTCCAAGTCTTTCCATCGTCATGACTTTTCTCGCCGCGCCAGACGAACGAGTCAGGCTTGATGTCATTGAAAGACCAACGGATCGGAGCGCCGTCGGTATCCGTGCCACGAAGCACGATACGATCACCTACCGACCCTCCCTGAACTGTCACGACATAGTTGAACTGCGGACTTATGAAGACTATGCGCCACTGTTTAAGAGCAGTATCGAAGAAGCGGATCGTTGTCCCCATGCGGCGATCCTTCTCGCTCTCTCCCGGATAGGTGATAAAGATGTCCTGCACCGCGCGACCATCAAGGATCCAGCCCACCAACAACTCGCCCTTTTTATGTCGAACACTGCCATCATCGAGGTGGAAGCTGTAGTCGCAAGCCCAGGTCCCGACGAATCGATCGAACACGCGAGCTTCGTCGCCGAGAGACGGATGTGGACTTGAAGCCGAAAGCACACCGATCATCGCTTGCCGAAGATCAGCGGTTTGCTGTGCCTCAATCATGTGCCATGGCAGCAAGATCAAGGTACCTACTGCTGCAACCACACCGAGAACCCGGCGAACCGTTCGACTGATTGAAATCATTTTTTCGTTGTTCGTCACTGATTAGATGCAGCAGAATCATTATTGTTCCCGCGAATGGAGAAATTTGAGACCACGATCACGCGCGTACCGATGACGCCCTTCGCAGTTTTTCGCTATTTGCGGGAACAAACGGCGGCGTGAGGACTTTTACTTTGGTATGGAAAGCACAATCGATGGCGGGTGTTTATGCGGAAGCGTCCGCTATCGTCTTCACGTTAGGCCAAAGCGCGGGGCTGACTGCCATTGCGAAGATTGCCGTCGGGCTAGTGCTGCTCCGTATCTGACTTGGTGTAGCGTTCCCAGCATGGCGATAGAGGTTCTGGGGGGTGAAGTGCGTACAGTCTCATATGCAGACCGATTACGCTCGTTCGCTTCTTGTTGTGGTACACCTCTATTTATCCAGGACGAAGTCAGTTCTGAATGGATTGATGTGACAGTAGCGTCGCTCGATGATCCCAAGGCCTTTCACCCGAAGGCCGCGATATGGACAGAAGA
>QHRD01000011.1:0-8411 GCA_003220005.1 Verrucomicrobiota bacterium
CTACAATACCGACTGAGAATCAGTGCGCCAGCTCCTGAAGGATTGCCTTATTGAGCCGAATCCCGCCCTCGAAATTTTCGAGAGGAAAATTCTCATTAGGCGAATGTGCGCGGCAATCGGGCAGCGCGAGTCCCATCAGCAGCGTCTCAATACCCAATATACCGCGGAATTGCGACACAATTGGAATGCTGCCGCCTTCGCGAATGAGCGCCACGTCGTGATCGAAGGCTTTGCGCAATGCGCGTTGCGCCGCTTCACCGAGCTTCGAATGCGGATCGGTGATATACCACGGCCCGCTGTGGCCGGTGGTGATCTCCATCGTCACCCCTTTGGGCAAATTTTTTTGCAAATGTGCTTTCGCTAGTTTCAGAACCTCATCGCCTTCCTGTTCGGGAACGAGACGAAATGTCAGTTTCGCCATGGCATGACTGGCAATGACAGTTTTTGTCCCTTTCCCCTGATAACCGCCGCCGATGCCGTTGATCTCGGCCGTTGGACGTGCCCAAATACGCTCCATCGAATTGTAACCTGCTTCGCCGAAAAGTTCGGGCACGCCTGTTTCTTCGAGAATCAGTTTGTCGCCGTCGATCGGAAGCTTCCGCCAAGCTTCGCGCTCCCAATCTTCGAGCGGTTTTACGCGATCGTAGAATCCCGCGATGGCCACGCGACCTTCGCGGTCATGAAGCGTTGCAAGTAATTGCGCGAGCGCCGTGATTGGATTCGCGACCGCACCGCCGAAAACGCCGGAATGCAAATCCATCTTCGGACCAGTGACTTTGATTTCGAGAGCGGTTACTCCACGCAGCCCGTAGCTTAGCGTTGGCGTTCCGCGTGCGATCATTCCCGTATCGGAAATTACCGCCGCGTCGCTTTTCAGTGCGTCGCGATTTTGCTCCAGGAAACCCGGGAGACTCACGCTGCCGATTTCTTCTTCACCCTCGATTACCAAATGCAAGTTCACCGGCAGGTCGCCGCTTTGTTCGATCATCTCCTGGATGCCGACGATGTGTGAGAGGATTTGGCCCTTGTTATCGGTTGAGCCGCGCGCAAAGACGTAGCCGTTTTTGAGAACAGGCTCGAACGGCGGCGAGTCCCATAGCTCAACAGGATCCGGCGGCTGCACATCGTAATGCCCGTAGATCAGAACGGTCCGGCGTCCGGGCTGATGTTTGTTGCGCGCCCAGACGATTGGGTGCCCTTTCGTCGGAACGAGCTGCGTCTCCAGCCCGATACTCGTAAGTTTTTTTACGAGCCAATCTGCGCATTGCTTCAGCTTTTCGTTGTACTGCTCATCAGTCGTAACGCTTGGAAATCGCAGGAAAGAATAGAACTCCTCGAGATAATTTTGACGCATGGCAACAAGCTAATCATTTTTTTGTGTTTGCCTATGATTTCTGCCGTAGCTGGACACGGATGAGATATAAAATCGACGCGAGAGCGAGCACGATCCCAGTCACCGCAAATTCGCGGGTGGTCGCGTGCGTCAGAATCCAGATAATCGCGACGATCGCCAGCGCAGGCACAATTTTCATTCCTGGGAAATTGAAAGGCGCACCATCGCAGGCAGCACAGCAAAGCAGGTACATCAACAACACGGCGACGTTCGAAAGCACCGCCAATTGTTCGAACGTGCCGCTGAGTGACAGCGCAAAAGCGATCGCCGCATATGTAATGATCGCAACGTCCGGCGATCGATAACGCGGATGAACGTGCGCGAAAAATTGCGGCAACGCGCCGTCTCGACCGAAAGCAAAAATCATCCGTGGTGAACTCAGAATTTCGCTCGTCACAAATCCAAATGCGGAGATGCTGGCTCCGGCCAAAAGAATCGTGCGGCCTAAGTTGCCGAGGAATTTTGCCGCCGATTCGGCGAGTGGCGCGTCGGGGTAATTCGCAAGACTGCTGCCTAGCGTCCCCTGCGCGACGAGCTGGATCATAAGGTAGATAATTGTCGTGGTGACCAGAGCGAGATAAGCCGAGCGCGGAACCGTGCGCGCGGGATTTTTCACTTCGCCGCTCGGAATCAACGCCACCTCGATTCCGACGAAGGCGAAAATCAGCAGGATAACAGCATCGCCTAACGACTTGCTGCCGGGCCAGCCGCTCCAGTCAAGATTCGGAGGGTGAATGAAAAATATTCCAACGCCAACGAACAGCAACAGCGGCAGAAGCTTTGCGACCGTGATCACGGTCACCGCACCCGCGCTTGGCGCACACCGCGGATGTTAATCAACACGAGCGACGCGTAAACAGCGAACATCACAACCACGCGCATAATCGGGCTGCCGAGGAATGGAACCACTAGCGCCACCGAGTTTGCCAACACGTTCACGACGCCGGCAACCGCCCCGATCGCGGTTAGAAAGTAAAGCATGCCGGCGAGGAATCCGACGTAACGACCAAACGCGACTTCGACATACGCGTACAAGCCGCCCGTCAACGACACGCGGCTGCCGGCGATCGCGAAACAAGTAACGAACAAGACCATCGCAATCGCACAACAAACAAAAGCGAGCGGCGCAGCCGAGCCTAGTCCTTTCGCGACCGTCGCCGGGATCACGAAAATTCCAGCGCCGATTGTCGAGCTGACAATATTCGCGGTCAAAGCTGGAATTCCAATGCCGCGAACCAGCTGGTGATCGATGCGTTGTTCCTGCTGTATCCAAGCTGGCGGTTCATCTGGCACGGGCGCATCCTGAGTGAACGACTTGTCCAAAGCAAGAATGCGCGTTAACCTTCTCGCGCTAAGGGTACTTTTCAGAATGGCGGGGAATGGTAGCATGGAATGCACGAAGGGACGCCTGTTCACTGGCAAGGAAGAGGAGGAAGGTCACTTCCTCAAAAAACCATTAATATATCGCGCGCATCATTTTGAGCGACGCTACCCGGAAGCACAATATCGTGTGGCTACGCCTGCCCGAAACCCCTTCAAATTGTGTGATTTTCCGCTTGTCACCCCGGCAACCTTGCTGTATTGACGCTGGCGAGGCCCGGGGTGTGGCCCAAAATGCACTTACAATCCCTCGAGCTACTCGGCTTCAAATCGTTCGCCGACAAAACAATCTTCAATTTTCACGAAGGCGTCACCGCCGTCGTCGGGCCGAACGGCTGTGGAAAATCCAATGTCCTTGACGCCGTCCGCTGGGCACTCGGCGAGCAATCCGCCAAGTCGCTCCGCGGTGACGAGATGGCGGACGTAATCTTTAACGGCGCCGATACGCGCAAGCCGGTTGGATTGGCAGAGGTCTCAGTCACTTTCACCGATTGCGGTGAAGAACTCGGTATCGAATGGCACGAAGTGCGCGTTACGCGTCGCGTGTATCGCGATGGCAACTCCGAATACCTGCTAAACAAAACGCCCTGCCGGCTTCGTGACATTCAAAATCTTTTTGCCGACACCGGCATCGCACGGGCTGCTTACTCCATGATGGAGCAAGGCAAGATCGACATGATCCTGAGTTCGCGTCCGGAGGACCGGCGCGCAGTTTTCGAGGAAGCAGCCGGCATTACAAAATATAAGGCGCAGAAGCGCGAGGCGCTGCGCAAGCTGGAAGCCACCGAGGCAAATCTCCTGCGCATTGGTGACGTCATCAAAGAGGTAAAACGTCAAATTGGTTCATTGCAGCGACAGGCGGGCAAAGCGCGTCGATACCAGGCGCTGCACGCTGACCTTCGAGTAGTTGAAACGCATCACGCACGCAAACAGCTCGATGCTCTCGATGTTGATCGCACCGGCTGTCACGAAGAAATCGAACGTCTGGCCCAGTCCGAGCACGCGATGCGTCGGCACATCGACGACAGCGAAAATGCGCTGGCGGAGGAACGACGCGCGCTGGACAAGATCGACATCGAGATCGCCGACTCACGCGCAGAGGTGCAGCGATTGGAAAGCGAAATCGCCGCGCACCGCAGCCGCATTGAGTTCAACCGGCAGCGTGCGGAAGAATTCGCCGACTTGGTCGAACGCGCGCAGCGCGACATCGGTGAGGCGGAGAAAAAACGCAACCAGCACGCGGCTGAGGTTGAGCAAACCGATAACTCGATCGTCGAGATCGAGCGGCAGCTGAAAGAAAAAGAAACCGAGCTGACCGACCTCGCCAGCCTGGCCGGGCAAATCCAGAAAAATCGTACGGACCGCGGAAGGCAGTTGCAGGAGCTGCAATTCACCCGGTCCAAATCCGAAAGCCGAATCGCGACGCTCGAGGAGGAACTCTCCGGAACCAAAACGCGCCGGGAATTGACACGCGCTCAAAGTGAACAGCTCGCCATCCAGATTCGAACGCTAACCACAGCATGCGAAAAACTCGCCAGGCACATTGCCGTCTCAGATAAAACGAGCCGGCGCGATGCGATCGATGTCGAGGCGAGCTTACGCGAAAAAGAAAGATTGCTCTCCGAAGCGGAACAGAATCTAGCGACGCTCGAGCGGACGCTTGCGGAGAAACGATCGCGTCTGGACGTTTTGCGTCAGCTCAATAACGAAGGCGAAGGCTTGGCTGAGGGTTCGCAAGCTGTCCTCAAAGGTCTGGACGATCCCGACAAATTTCGTGAGGTGATTGTTGGTTCCCTCGTTGCGCATCTCGATGTCGATCAGAAGTTCGTTCCGGCGATCGAAGCCGCGCTGGGTCGAAATCTACATGCCGTCGTTCTAAAAGACGCGAGTATTGCTTCCGAAATCATCGCGCGACTGAGAAAAAAGAAGCTCGGCCACGCTGCGCTGCTCATTCCGCAGTTAACCGGTTCGGCGCAAAAACCAGCGCGAAAAAGTCTGCCGGAAGGTGCGGTCGCCTGGGCCACAGACAAATTGACGGCGCCATCGTCGCTCGAGCCACTCGTCGTGCGGTTGCTTGGCGACGTGGCCATTTTCTCGGATTTACAACAGGCGCTCGAGTGCAAAAGGCGCGAGCCTGCGCTGGCGATGACCACGCTCGCTGGCGAATTTATTTCCGCAGAAGGAATCGTTTTTGGCGGCAGCAGCGAAGTGCGCGCGCCGTCATTTCTGGAGCGCAAAACGCAAATTGCCGATCTGGCAAAGGAAGAAACCGCGCTGACGAAAGAGCGCGAATCGCTTTGTGCGAGACGCGACGAAGCGAAAGAGGCGCTCGAAATCGCCTCGCGGCTCCAGCGCGAATTGGCCGAAGCCGAACGCAAGATCGACAGTCTGCGATCCGACCAGAATGCGCTGGAGCAGCAGATAGCCATGGCTGACGAACGGATTACCCATTTTGAGCGCGAACTGCAAACAATGCGCGACCAACTGGCAAAAGAGCAGGCCGAGCTGGCTGCATTCGAAGCCGCGCAGAAACAGACCACGCTGCGCGAAGAAGACCTGACCGAAAAAACGAATCAGCTGCGGCTGGCCATCGCCACCGAGCGTCAGCGTCATGAAAATTTCATCGCGCAACACGAAGCAATGCGCGCGCGAGAGGCCGAATTGGTCGAGCTAATCGGAGTTCGAAAAGCCGATATAACAACCTACGAAGCGAAATTGGCTGCACAGGCTAAGGAGTCCCGTGAATCGGAAAGCTTAATCAAGAGTCAGACGGCGCGACGTGAGGAAGCCAAAGCGAATGCGGCGAAAATCGCGGACCAACGCGCTACCCGACTCTCCACGATTTCCGACCACGAAGGCGAACTGCGACGTTTGCGAGATTCATTGGGCGAGTTGCAGGATCGACGCGCTCAGCGACAAGTGCGCGAGTCACAATTGCAAATGAAAATCGACAATCTCGTCGAGCATGTTTCGCGCAGCTACCAGACTGACCTTCGCGCGTTTGCAGTGGATCAGCCCGCGTTCGAGAAAGTTTTGCGCGCGCAAGCGAAACGGTGGATCGACCGCTCCGCGAGTGATGCTACAAATGGCGGCGAAGCCGCCTCGAATTTGCCATCGCCCTCGGAGAACGCGATCCACGTCGGCGATGCAGACCTTCAAAAACTCATTACCGATCTCCGCGCGCAGCTCGACAACATGGGCCCTGTGAATCTTGATGCCGTTCATGAGTACGACGAACTGGAAGAGCGGTACAAGTTTCTCGAGGCGCAAAATAACGATCTCACCAATTCCCGCCGCGAATTGCTCGATGTGATTGCGCAGATCAACTCCACCACCAGAAAGTTGTTTGGCGAAACGTTTGCCCAGGTGCGAATCAACTTCCGGCAAATGTTCACGGAACTCTTTGGCGGCGGGCGCGCGGACCTGTCCCTGCTGGATGAGAACGACCCGCTCAACTGTGGAATCGAGATCATCGCCAAGCCTCCTGGGAAACAGTTGCAAAGCATCTCGCTGCTCAGCGGCGGCGAACGCTCCATGGTCGCGGTGGCGTTATTATTCGCTATTTATTTGGTGCGTCCGAGCCCATTCTGCATTCTCGACGAAGTAGACGCGGCAATGGACGAAGGCAACATCAACCGTTTTATCCGTGTGCTCGAGCGCTTCATAGAGCAGAGCCAGTTCATCATCATCACACACAACAAACGCACCATTGCCAAAGCCGATGTTCTCTACGGCGTGACAATGGAGGAGCGCGGCGTGAGCAAGCTGGTCGGAATGAAATTAACCGCGCCACAGCAAATCTCCGCCGAAGTACCGTCCAACGGAGGCGAGCAGAATCCGAGACAGCGTCGCCTCGCGCTGGCGATGCGATAGGTGGATCGGCTTTTCCGAAGACAATGCCCAAACCGACCGCGCCTTCGGCGTCGGATTTTCCAACGCGTCCGGAGAACGCGTTCCACCTGTAAGTCGCACGCCTAAAAATTTTCTGCGCGCGATCATCAATCTCGCGTAAAATCAATGGATGCTTCAGACGGCGCAGCGGAGCGCAAGACCAAAAGCGAAAAAGGGCGCGCCACCCCACGAGCGCTTTCTCGAAGCATTTCGCTGGATGCTTCTCGCGCGGACGCTTGAGGAAAAACTTGTCAGTCTTTATCGCGGTGGCCTGATCACAGGCGTCGCATGCGGTTTATTTTTGCAGAAGGGCGATATCTTCGCGCCATTGATTCGCGACCAGGCCGGGCGATCCGCGTTTGGTGAGCCGCTGATCGACGTTACGCGTACTTATCTCGGATCACGTCTCGGCCCGATGCGCGGACGCGACGGCAACATTCACCGGGGCCATCCGCGTGAGAACGAACTAGCAATGATTAGTCATCTCGGCGCGATGGTTTCGGTTACGGTCGGGTCATTGATGGCCAAGCGATTTAAAGGCGAGAAAAACTTCGTCGGCCTTGCATGCATCGGTGAAGGTGGAATGCAGACTGGGGCATTCCATGAAGGAATGAACCTTGCCGCTGTCGAACAAGTCCCGCTCGTGATTGTGGCGACAAACAACCATTACGCTTACTCAACGCCGAACGACCGCCAGTTCGCGTGTCACGATCTGGTTGATCGCGCGATCGGTTATGGCTTTGAGGGCTACAGCCTCGACGGAACGGATCTAGGCGCGTGTCTGGAGGTCATCGGTAGCGCGGTGAAACGCGCGCGCGCAGGTCGTCCGCCGCAACTGGTCGTCGCGTCTGTGCTGCGCCTCTCTGGGCATGGCGAGCACGACGATGCAAGTTACGTTACGGAGGAGATCAAGCAGCAGCCGTTCGCGCGCGATTGCCTGAAGGTGGCCGAGCAAACAATTATCGACCTTAACCTAGTTGACGCGCAAACGCTGGGCGAATGGCGTAAAGATGCAGTCGCGCAGGTGGAAGAGGCCATTGCCGGCGCGCAAAAAGAGCCGGCACCCGAAGGCGACAAGGAAGATTGGTACGCATTGTCGACGCGCGACCTTGTCGATTACGCGGATGAAAATTAATGACGAAGCTCGAATGACGAAAGACGAAGGAATCACGAAGCACAAATTCCGGAAACGACCGACAGGTCCAAGCAACGTTTTCATTATTCGTCATTCCGTCATTCGTCATTCGTCATTTCCCTCATGAGCATCACTTATCTCGAAGCAATTCGCGAGGCGCAGGCAAAGTTGTTGCGCGATGACGAGCGTGTTTTCATCTATGGCCAGGACGTCGGCGGCGCGTTCGGCGGCGCGTTTAAAGCAACAAAAGGTCTGGCGAAGGAATTTCCAGGGCGCGTATTGAACGCACCGATTAGCGAAGACGCGATCGTGGGCACCGCGATTGGTGCCGCGGTTCAGGGAATGCGGCCGATCGTCGAAATGCAATTTGCGGATTTTTCCAGTATTGCACTCAACCAAATCTTAAACCAGGCCGGCACGCATTACTGGAGAACAGGCGTGTCAGTGCCGATCACTGTGCGTCTGCCTTCCGGTGGGACAAAAGGCAGCGGACCGTTCCACAGTTAATCGATGGAATCGATTTATGCGCATTATCCGGGACTGATCGTGATGACACCAGCGACGGTGGAAGACGCGTACACCATGTTGATAGAAGCCGTGGCGATCGATGAT
>QHRD01000011.1:8579-12193 GCA_003220005.1 Verrucomicrobiota bacterium
CTGGCATCCGTCGCGCGCACGGGACGTTTGCTCTGCGTGGGCGAGTCCTTTCCGTGGGGCGGCGCGACCTCGGAGGTCATCGCCCGCGTTACCAGTCAGGGATTTCATCTTCTCGATGCAGCGCCACAGCGTCTCAATGCGAAAGACACGCCGATTCCGTACCACCCAAATCTTTGGAGCACGCATCGTCCGAACGCGAAAAACATCGTCGCAAAGGCGAGACAACTTCTTCGAGAATAGAATCTATGCCGCAAGTTCCGATCATCATGCCGCAGCTGGGCGAATCAATCGCTGAAGCGACGATTGTTGATATCAAGGTTAAGCCCGGCGACGAGGTCGTGGATGATCAGGAAATCCTTGACGTCGAAACGAACAAAGCGGTGATGGGCGTGACCACGCCGTGCAAAGGCAAGATTGCCAAGATCACTGTGCAATTGAAGGAGACTTATCCAGTTGGCGCAGTGCTTGGCTATGTAGAAGCAAGCGAGCAAGACGCAGCGCGGTTCGCGAAACACGCGCCGTCGCCTCCGCAGCAGGAAGTTGCCGAGGAAATTCCCGCACGTGCGGATCAGGAGATCGCTCCGGCACGCGAGAAAAAAATCGCCGCTCGCGATGGTGAAGGCGCGCGCGTTGGCGATCTACCGGTTCCTGCAATCACGAAAGGCGCGACTTTCATGTCGCCGCGCGTGCGCGCGCGCATGGCTGAATTGCAGTTAACAACGGCGGACTTGGCCGGAATCATGGGCACTGGTGCAGGTAATCGCGTCACCATTAAGGATCTCGAAAATTTCGTGCACAAGATCGAGAAGCAAACCGCGCACGAAGCTTCCGCTATTCGCGCGGGCGTGGCCGACGCTATGCGGCGCAGTTGGACGCGCCCGCTTTCGACCATCGGTTCGTCGGTGGATCTCGATCCGGTGTTGCAAGACCGGCAATCCCGTGATCCAAAGCCTGGTCCCGGTCTTTACGCTTTGCGCGCGCTCGCCCTCGCGCTCGCGGAAAACCCGGTCGCAGCTGCGAAACTGATCGGCAACCGCGTCGTCCAATCTAACTCGATTGACGTAGGCATCGCCGTTGAAGCTGAAGATGGAATCATGGTGCCGGTGATTCGTACCGCAGACAAAACTTCGCTTGCTGATCTGGCGGCAAAATACAAGGAGCTCGTCGAGCTTGCGCGACAACGGCGAATTTCCCCGGACATGCAAGCCGGCGGCATCGCAACGGTTTCCAATTTTGGGACCTTCGGAATGGAATGGGGCACGCCGATTCCCCTGCCCGATCAAACGTTGTTGCTCGGTCTCGGTGGCGGCAAAAAGGTTCCCTCGTGGGACGAAACAAAAAAGCAATTCGTTCCCAAAACCGAAGCGCAAATCACTTTAAGCTTCGATCATCGCAGCATCGACGGGGGCGGCGCCGGTCGCTTGCTCAAACGCGTGATCGAACTGTTGGAAGACCCGCCAAGACTGTGACGCTCGCGAAAAACCTTCGCAGGTCTAGCAGCGCGAGTAACTGAATTGTTACGATTCGTCGTTAGGAAGTAGTCGGTTTCTGTGCTACGCCTCAGCAAAACGAAAGGATATCTATGACAATCATTGGCTCAAAACTCTACTATCGTGTGATTCCTTGCCGCGGAATAGTGACTGCGGCAATCGTGCTGACCTCGTTCATTATTGGTCCGCAGTTTGCACAAGCGGCGGCTGGTGATCTCGATCCGACATTCGGGTCTGGTGGCATGGTGACGACCGATATCAACCGTAGCACCGACATCGCCAACGCGGTGGCGATCCAGGCTGATGGCAAATTGATCGTCGTTGGACAAACTTACAAAAACAATGACTACTCGAACGAAGACTTTGTCGTCACCCGCTACAATACGGATGGCACCCTCGACAACACCTTTGGCTCTGGTGGTAGAGTGCGAACAGATTTCCCGGGCCTGGCGGCGGTGCCCTCCTCGGTGATTATACAGCCTGACGGCAAAATCGTGGTCGCGGGCGGCGCTTTTCCGACCTTTACGTTTCGCGGCAATTTCGAAGTAGTCCGTTACAACCCGAACGGCTCGCTCGATCGTTCCTTTGGCAACGGCGGTATCGTGACGACGACTTTTCCCGAGGGTAGTTACGCATTCGACGTGGCCTTGCAGTCTGACGGCAAGATCATTGCCGCCGGGACCGTCTTCGTAGATTTCATTCCTGGCGAGCCTTCCAATACCGATTTTGCGCTGGCGCGTTACAACCCGGATGGAACCCCGGACGCCACCTTTGGCAGTGGCGGCCAGGTCTCAACCGATTTTGTCGGTATGGAAGACGATGCGTTTTCGGTGTTGATCCAACCCGACGGAAAGATTGTCGCGGTCGGTTCTGCCAATGACCCTGCGACTTACTACAACTTCGCCGCTGTGCGCTATCTCAGTAATGGTGTCGTCGACACCACATTCGGTGTCGCCGGAAAAGTCACTACCGATTTCGGCGTTGGAGGCTTTGACCGGGCGCAGTCGGCCGCGCTTCAGCCTGATGGGCGGATTGTCGCTGCTGGATTCGCTATCTCTCAAAACGGAGGAGTGCAGAACTTCGCTGTTGCGCGCTACACCTCAAGTGGTGTTCTCGACACCACCTTCAGCCGAGACGGAATAACGCAAATCGACTTCGGCAGCTGTTGTCAGTCTGCCTACGAGGTCCTGCTGCAAAGCGATGGTAAAATTATCACCGTTGGTTATGCGAACACCGAATCATCCGATTCCGACTTCTTGTTGGCGCGTTTAAATCCACGCGGCTCACTGGATGCCACTTTTGGTGTCGGCGGCAAGGTGCGCACATCATTTGGCGATCTGAATGGTGGAGCCAATGGGGCCGCCCTTCAGTCCGATGGAAAGATTGTGGCGGTAGGATTTCAAGCCACCTTTAGTAATCAATGGACGAACTTTGCCTTGGCGCGCTACCTTAGCCAGTAATTTCTCTGACGTGCACGACAACAGGTCAACGCTCGCGCTCTCGAAAAAGTTTCGATCAACAATCATTCAAATGCTTTCTCTGGAACAGGAAGCCAGGGTCGAAGAATGCTTTCGAGACGAAAAGTGTTGGCTATTGAACACGTATTGCAGCGGGACGAACGTGAATCGTATCTAACGCACGCATTTCATGCCGCGCAAGGCGGATGCCAGATATTTCGATATGGCCGACCTTGAGTTGATATACCGTCGTCTCGGAATCATCCTGGAATCGATCGCGTTCAGTGGAGACCAGGTCGATTGGGGCAACAGGAAAACTCAGCCAACCGACTCCGCTGGAGCCGAAGAAGCGTAGCGATAAGCGGCAATTGTACTGAGCAGGAGGATCAATCCACAGGCGCCGGCCAAACTGCCTCCCCACACGAGCCAAGGCGGCCGATAAATCAGCGTCAGGCGTCCATGCGCATCCGCTGGAACTTCCACGATTGGAAATAATCCGCGATACGACGTGACAGCGAGTTCTCGTTTGCCCAGGCGCGCCCGGTATCCGCGGAAATATGGTCTCGAAAAGCTCAGTAGGGCGCGCCGATCACCGCTCGGGACCTGAATATCCGCTTCAACGAAAGTTCGCGACTCGTTAACGCGCGATATTGTCGCAGAAACAAAT
>QHRD01000067.1 GCA_003220005.1 Verrucomicrobiota bacterium
TCTGATAAGGATTGGACGATCCAGTTTGCCTATGGACTTGCTCAGGAATTTCAGCGCTTGCTCCGCGAAGCGCGTGAGGAAGTGAAGCGCGAAACCGATGAGGCGTTGAAAAAAGAAGAAACGCGTTACAAGGACACGACTGACGGCACGTGGCTGGAAGAACGAGAAGATTACTACAAGGCGCTCACCGAAAGTCTTTATCTGGAACGGCGCGCTCGACTAGTCGAGACACTATTCGCCTGGTGGACTGATGTTCTTCGGGCGAGCAACGGCGTGGCACAACTCGATCTGGCCCATGCTAAAAGAGAAACCACCGCACTCGCCGTGCGCTTCAGCGTCGCCGAAATTTTAAAGCGAATCCGCTTCCTCGAAGAATTACGGAATCATCTGGGTCGTAACATCCACGAAGCCCTCGCCACCGAAGTCGCGTTCCTGGCAATTTTCACCACAAAACAGCAAACAAGCGTGCAAAGTTGACAAGAAACGGTCTCGTCTTATCCAGTACGCACGTATGCAACATATTTCCCGATTCATTCTAATAGTTGCCGGGGCAGGTCTGGTTTTGTTGATTGCTGGTTGCGGCACGGTCACCCACGCGCCGGTTGGCGGGCCATACCACGTCACGGCTTATCACCCAAATGATCCTTCCGCTGTGCGTGTGAAGGTTTCGCTCTCGAAGCAGAACGTGTATGTGATGGAGGGTGAACGTTGTCTTATGGCGGCAGCAATCTCCGTAGGTCTGCCTAACAAACCGACGCCGCGCGGCGGTTTCACGATTTACGCTAAACAGGAACACAAACGCTCCGGCGAGTACGGCTTTAGTGTGCAGGGAGGGAGCGTCGTAGCGACCACGGCAGGCCACGCCGGAGGTCGTTACGTCGGTTATCCGATGGGTTATTGGTGTGAGTTTTCACCGGGGTACGGTTTTCATCAGGGCTTTGTTCATCCCTTTCCACGCACGCACGGCTGCATCCGACTGCACGGCGAAGCCGCGCCCAAGTTTTTTGCGCTGGTGAGAATTGGGACGCCGGTGAACATTGCCACTTCGCAGCCGGAGGACGCCACGATTGGGCCGAACGTGCAGCGGGTGGACGACTCGCGCACGCCGGATCCGGACCCGCACCTTATGGTTACGGATGCGGCATTCCAAGAACCCAGCGGTCCGCTGCTCCAGTAGGACTCACGCAGGCGAACTTCGGTGCTCACAGAACGCCGCTACAGCCGCCGGATCGCCGCTGGAGCTGCGTATGACCCATCCGAGTTGTAAAGTTTAGTCTGTTAGGCCAGAATAATGGCTGCGGCTCTTACCGCATTTCCTCATGGGTACGAACCTGATTTCAAGTGGCACAACCGCGCGCGAGAAAGTGAACCTCCGCACGCCGGATGTGATGGCTGCGGTGCAGCAACAGGTCGAATCCCATTATCGCAGCGATATTGTCGAGAAAGTGCGCCGGGCAGGTGGAATCATTTCCGTGGGCGACACCACCGTGCGCCTGGCCAAACAGTTCGGTTTTTGCTACGGTGTCGAGCGCGCAATCGATCTTGCGTATGCAGCGCGCAAAGTTTTTAAGGATCGCCGGCTTTTCATTGTCGGCGAAATCATTCATAATCCCGAGGTCAATCATCAGATCGCCTCGTTAGGCATTAAAAATCTTACCGGCAAAAATAAACAGGCTGACATTTCTGATCTCGGGCCCGAAGACGTGGTGATCGTACCGGCGTTTGGAACCGAGTTGTCGATCCAGCAACAGATCAAAGACCGCGGCTGCCAGATTGTCGATACTACTTGCGGCGATGTGATGAGCGTCTGGAAACGAGTCCGCAAATACGCCAGCGAATCGGCTACTTCCATCATTCATGGTAAAGCCGAGCACGAAGAGACCAAGGCCACCAGTTCGCGCGCGCTCGGTGACGGCAGCGGACATTACCTGGTGGTCCTCACGCTCGCCGATACGGATTACGTTTGCGACTACATCCGGCACGGCGGCGATAAGCAGGCGTTCCTGGAGAAATTCAAAGGCGCGCATTCGCCCGGGTTCGATCCCGACGTGCATCTGCAAACGGTCGGTGTGGCGAATCAGACGACGATGCTGCGAGGCGAGACTGAAGAAGTGCAGCGACGAGTTCGACAGGCGATTCTCGATCGCGATGGACCCGAGCTTGCTGAAAAAAATTTCCGATTCTTCGACACCATCTGCGGGGCCACGCAGGAGCGGCAAGATGCGTTGCGGGAATTGCTCAATGTGCCGATGGATCTGCTATTGGTCGTAGGCGGTTACAATAGCTCGAACACGTCGCATCTCGCTGAGATGGGCGAAGAAAAATTGCCCACTTACTTTGTGCTCAACGCTTCTCGACTGGTTTCCAGCACCGAGATCAAGCATTACGACTTGCACGAGAAACGCGAGATCGTTTCCTACTTCTGGCTACCAAATGGCCCGGCGGTCATTGGGATTACCGCCGGTGCGTCTTGCCCGAACAATTTGATCGAAGAGACGCTGATTCGGCTTTTCGAATTGCGCGGTATCTCGCGCCAGCAACTCGAACTGGCCGCGTAGAGCAGCGGCTTGCGTCGGCCTTGCGGTAGCGGCGCTCTGTGAGCGCCGAAAAACCATGAACGAACCGATGGATCCACGGTCATAGACCGCCGCTACGATCACGCCATGCGAAATAGTTTTGTATGGCACGCGCAATCTGGAAAGGCAGCATCAGCTTCGGGCTGGTTAATATTCCCATCGCACTTTATCCTGCTACGCGGCGCGAAGAGCTGAAGTTTCGTCTGCTGCGCAAAAGCGATTTGAGTCCTGTTAACTACAAGCGCGTTGCCGAGAAGGACGGCGAGGAAGTTCCCTGGGACGAGATCGTCAAGGGCTACGAGTACGAGAAGGGGAAATACGTCGTGCTGAAGGACGAGGATTTCCAGCGGGTTGATCTCGAGGCCACCCAAACTGTGGATATCCAAGACTTCGTCGAGCAGGAAGAGATCGATCCGATGTTTTTCTATAAGCCGTACTACTTGGAGCCACAAAAAGGCGGCGACAAAGCCTATGCGCTTCTGCGCGACGCGCTCAAGGACACGAACAGGGTTGGCATCGCCAAGGTAGTGATCAAGACACGCCAGTACCTCGCCGGCGTGAAGCCGGAGAACGGCGTCCTCGCCCTTGAGTTGATGCATTTCGCCGATGAGCTGGCGGACCCGGAAAAGCTGCGTGTCCCAAAAAAGACAGAAGTCGGCAAACGCGAAATGAACATGGCCAAGTCACTGATCGATAGCATGAGCTCAAAGTGGAACCCGGAGAAATACAAGGACGACTATCGCGAAGCGCTCATGGAGGTGATCGAAGAAAAAGTCGAAGCCGGCGGGAAAGAAATCGACGAGAAACCGAAGAAAGCGCCCAAACCAACAAAGGTGATCGATCTGGTTTCTGTGTTGCAGAAGAGCCTAGAGCAAACTGACACAAAGAAAAAAACGACGGCAAAATCGCGCAAGAAACAAAAGCAGCCTGCGAAGAAAGCGGCGTGAACAGAATGACGAATGTTGAATGACGAATGTCGAAAGAATGACGAAAAGCCTGGCTCTGCGCTAATTCGTCATTTGAGCATTCGAGCCTTCATCATTTGTCATTTGTGCTTCGTCATTTTAATTGACACCCCCGCTGGACGTCGTTCAGCCTGAACGGCTATGAACGTTCTTAATAGACTTACAGATCCGGTTTATTGCATAATGCGGCTGATCGCTGGGCTGATGTTTGCGTCTCACGGTGGTCAATTGGTTCTTGGCATGTTTGGGGGCATGCCCGGTTCGAACAATGCGTTCACACAGACTGGCGGCTGGATCCAACTTATTGGCGGATTTCTCATCGCATTTGGGCTGTTTACGCGCCTTAGCGCGTTCATCTGTAGCGGCGAAATGGCAGTCGCTTATTTCATGATACATGTAGCCAACGCCACTACAGCGACTGCGAAGTTTTTCCCGATCTCCAGTGCTGGGCCACAGTTTTCTAATAAAGGAGAGCTTGCCGGGTTTTACTGCTGGGTCTTCTTTTTTATGGTGTTTTATGGACCGGGACGATGGAGCATCGACGCGCTGATCGGCAAAGGAAAAGCCGCTGCTGCAACCACTACGTAGTTCCCGTCATTCCAAGGCGATTCGAGGAATCTCTAATTACTTCCGCTGCTATGAAGCAAGTCATCTTCTTCGTCCTTGTTTGCGCGTTCGTTCTGCAATCACTCGCGGCCGAAGAATACAAGGATTTCGGCAAGGAGCGCCTGAATAACTCGCCCCGCCACGGCGAATGGATCGATATCAAATCAGGCGATCGCACGATTAAAGCCTTCGTAGTTTATCCCGAGCGCAAAGACAAAGCGCCAGTCGTGCTCGTCATTCAGGAGATTTTTGGTGTGACTGACTGGCTGCGCAACCTGTGCGATGAGCTGGCCGAGAACGGCGTCATCGCGATCGCGCCTGATTTCCTCAACGGTCAGAAGTTTGAAGATGCCGACGCAGCGAGTAAAGTTCTCGACGGGACTGCCGATTACGCCCTGAAAATTCCGGCGGTCAACGGCACGCTTGCTGTCTGTGGATTTTGTCGGGGCGGGGGATGGGCGTTCGTGTACGGAAATGTGAACCCGAAATTGAAAGCGGTTTATTCATTTTACGGCGCGCCGCCACAGTCGCCCGACCAAGTGGTGAACATTCGATGTCCAGTTTACGGTTTCTACGGCGAGAATGACGAGCGCGTGAACGTGATGATTCCAAAGGCGGAAGAGTTGATGAAAGCAGCCGAAAAAAAATATGAACCGGTGATTTATAAGGGCGCTGGTCACGGATTCATGCGCTCAGGCGAACCGGCCAACCCGAACATGCGCGAAGGTGATAAAAAAGCGCGCGAGGAAGCCTGGGCACGCTGGAAGGTGCTCCTCAAGCA
Organism: Verrucomicrobiota bacterium; assembly: GCA_003220005.1. Lineage (GTDB taxonomy): Bacteria > Verrucomicrobiota > Verrucomicrobiia > Chthoniobacterales > UBA10450 > Udaeobacter. The sequence continues at coordinate 4,929 of QHRD01000067.1, forward strand.
GCTACCAT
>QHRD01000230.1 GCA_003220005.1 Verrucomicrobiota bacterium
CCGTGTAAAGTGAGCGCGGCCGGATTAGCCGGTTGTGATCGTGCTGCTCGGTTACGTGCGCGCACCAGCCGGCGACCCGCGACGCAGCGAAGAGCGGCGTATTCAACTCCGGCGGGAACCCAAGCATCCAAAACACTGGCGCGGCATAAAGATCCACATTGGCGCAAAGATGTTTCTCGCGATCCATCACTTCTTCGAGTTTTTCGCAAATCGGCGCCCAATTTTCCTTGCCCGTGCGTTTCCCGAGCTCGCGCGCGATCTCTCGCATGACCGGCACGCGCGAATCGCCTTTTTTGTAAACGCGATGCCCGAATCCCATGATTTTTTCTTTCGTTTGCAGTTTTTTCATCAGCCACGCTTCCGCCTGATCCGGCGTCCCGATTTCCTCGAGCATTTTCATCGATTCCTCATTGGCACCGCCGTGCAACGGACCTTTAAGCGTCGCGACTGCGGAGGTCACTGCCGCGTAGATCCCCGCCAGCGTCGAAGCCGTCACGCGCGCAGCAAAAGTCGAGGCGTTGAATTCGTGGTCGGCGTAAAGATTAAAAATCGTATCCAGCATTCGGATTTGCCAATCCTGCGGCACTTTGCCATCGAGCTTGTAAAAGAAATTGCCGGCTTGGGTCAGATCCGGCCGTTCCGGGAGCGGTTGTTCGGCGTGCGAAATACGCCAGCCGTCGGTGATTAAAGTGGACACGCGCGCGATCAGCCGAATCGATTTGCGAATGTTTGCATCGTGCGAGCTGTCGCTGAGATCCTTGTCGAACGCGCTCAGCATTGACACCCCAGTACGCAACATATCCATCGGATGAGTCGCCCCCGGCAGCAGCCGGAGCATTTCGGTTACGGGACCCGGCAGGGCGCGTTCTGCGGCAATTTGCTGAGTAAACTCGGCCAATTGTTTCCCATTGGGGAGCTCGCCATTGAGCAGCAGGTAAGCGACCTCTTCAAAACTCGCCTTCTGCGCCATGTCATGAATGTCATACCCCCGATACATCAGCCCGGCGTTGGGATCGACCCAGCAGATCGCCGTCTCTCCCGCGATGACGCCCGCCAGCCCGGGGCTGTATTCTGGTTTCTTTTCGGTAGCCATTGGTTTCTCTTTACTTGCGAATCGCAATCGTTCAACTCACTGGACTTAATGAGTTAACGTTCGTCGTTCGTCGTCCAACTCTTCGCCGCCGGATCGTAGTCGAGCAATTCGTAAAGTTCCTCACGCGTTTGCATCTTGTCGATCCAATCGGATTGGGTGCCGGTTTTCTTTAGCATCTCAAAAAACTCTTCAGTCGCCTTCATTGAAACGCGAAACGCGGTCTGCGGGAAAATCACCATCCGGTAGCCGAAGTCAGCAAGCTGTTGAAAGCTCAATAGCGGGCTTTTTCCAAATTCCGTCATGTTCGCCAGCAATGGCGCTTTCACCTCCTTTGCGAAATCACGGAACTCTTCCACGCTTTGCAATGCCTCGGGAAAAATCGCGTCCACGCCCACGTCGAGATATTTGTGCGCGCGTTTGAGCGCACCCTTGAAATCCTCAACCGCGCGTGCGTCCGTCCGCGCGATAATCATGAAATCCTTATCGCGCCGCGCAGCCACCGCGGCTTTGATTCGGCCAACCATTTCATCCACGTCCACGACCGATTTCCTGGCGAGATGTCCGCAGCGCTTGGGGAATTCCTGGTCTTCGATATGACAACCGGCAAGACCGGAGGCTTCAAGTTCATGAATTGCCCGGGCGACGTTTTCTGCGCCGCCAAAACCCGTGTCGGCATCGACGATTGCCGGAATTGTCACCGCATTTGCAATGTACCGGGCGAGTCCGACAACCTCTGTCATCGTGAGCAGCCCGATGTCCGGCACACCAGCTGTGGCGTTCGCCATTCCGGCCCCGCTGATATACACCGCGTCAAACCCGGCGCGCTCTACCTGCCGCGCCATTGCCGCGTTTGGCACGCCGGGCATCAGCACCGCACCTTTCGCGATCAATTCACGCAGTCTCTTGCTCTTGCTCATGCTCGTAATAGATCTACTTCTCCATTAGGCAGGCGTGAATCAGCTCATCCACGCCTTTCGCTTCATCCAGCTTCCACGCCAGGTGGACAATTTTCTTCGCGCGCTGTTCACCTATCTTTGGCCTAACGAGCGCGAAAAACTTTTCTTCCACCTCCGAGTCTTTCAGACAATTCTTAGCGTGCCCCAGCGGATAATCGACGCGTTTGGTCAATCGCCTGCCATCGGCGAGATCAACGTTTACAATGTTCGCGACCGCGTCGGGATACAAGGAGCTCAGTTCGGCGTTGCGTTCGACCTTTACGTTCTCTAAAAATTTCCAAACCTCCGGATCTTTGAAACGCTGCGGCTCGAATTGTTTATCGGTGACTTCACCGTCGATTAACGCAATCGCGGTAATGTAAGGCAAGCTGTGGTCCGCGGTTTCGCGCGTTTTCGGTTTCCATTTTTCGGGCTCGATTCCGATGATGTCCACTGCCGCGTCGTGACTCTCAATGACGACCTGTTTGATTTTCGAGCGATCGCCGATCTCGTGGCGCAAAGCCAGTGCGGCTTCAACGGCGCTCTGGCTATGATATTCAGCCGGCCAGAATTTGATGCTCGTGTGCAAAATCATAGACGCCGGCCCGTTACCGGTTTTTTCAAACGGCACGGCAAACTTTTCGCCCACGTTGCCCAGCGACACGCCGAGTTGTTTTTCGAATCCCATTTGCCCTTCGAAAATCGGCCCTGGTCCGGTCATGCCTGCGCGGGCAAGCAACGCCGAGTAAACACCATGTCGCGCCGTGTTGGCGAAGGCCACGCCTTTCCAGTGCGAGAGCTCGCCCGTGCGCGCCTGACGCATGGCCACGCCCGCCACACCCGCGATGTTCACGGCGTGGCGCGTTTTTACCGGATCAAGTTTCATCAAGTGTGCGGTAGCCAACGCACTCGAAAATGCGCCGTAGGTAACGTGGTCCCAGCCGCGTGCACGAATGCTCGCCGCGTCGCAGAAGCGACATTGCACTTCATACGCGAGCGCGATGGCGGTGATCAACTCGCGTCCATTCGCATTCACGCTTTCCGCCGTCGCCAGCGCAGCGGAAATGTTATCGCTCGGATGCGCGGGTTCCTTCGAAAGGTAGGTATCGTTATAATCGAAATAGCGAATGGCACAGCCATTCGCGAACGCCGCCCAATCCGGCGGCGTCTTATGATTCGTGCCGATAATTGTGGATCCATGTTTCGCCGAAAAATCCAAAGCGACTTTTCGCGCAATCGCGCACGGCTTTTCTTTCCACGCCCCGAGCGCGCAGCCGAGCGAGTCGATCACACGCCGCTTAACTTCGTGCACGACTTCCTTGAAGAGGTCTTCAAACCGGAGCGCACACGCGTAATCAGCGAGTTGATGAGCAAGGGTTTTCTTCATGAAGGCTAAAATTTCAATCTGCCGATGAATTGCCTGCGAGCAAGATACGCCTTGTAGGGCAGGCACTCCGCCTGCCAATCTGGCAACCGATACAGTTGCCCTACAATCCAGAATCGCGCACAATCTCTGTGTGAGCGATTTTCAATTTGGCGGCGATTCGTCCATGTTATTCGTGTAATCGTGATTCAAATTTCCTCGACATGAGCAAAGTTTATCCTAATGCCACCGCCGCGCTTAACGGCCTGCTTCACAACAACATGACGATCGCTGCGGGCGGGTTCGGGCTGTGCGGCATTCCGGAAAATCTGATCGCCGCATTGCACGACAGCGGCGTAAAGGGTCTCACCATCGTTGGCAATAATGCCGGCGTGGATGATTTCGGCATGGGGGTTCTTCTCACTACACGGCAGGTTAAGAAAGTCATGGCCTCGTACGTTGGCGAGAACAAGGAGTTCGAGCGTCAGGTGTTGTCCGGTGAACTGGAATTGGAACTTATCCCACAGGGAACACTAGCGGAGAGATTGCGCGCGGGCGGTGCAGGAATTCCGGGGTTCTACACTCGAACCGGCTTCGGTACCAAACTGACAGAGGGCAAGGAGACGAAAGTCTTCGATGGCAAGGAATACGTGCTCGAACCCGGCATCACGGCCGAGCTTTCGCTCGTGAAGGGGTGGAAGGGCGACAACTCCGGCAACCTGATCTATCGAAAAACCTCACGGAACTTCAATCCAATGATCGCCACTTGCGGCAAAGTCTGCGTCGCTGAGGTGGAGCAACTCGTCGAGATTGGCGAACTCGATCCCGACCACATCCACACGCCTGGGATTTTTGTGAACCGGATCATTCAGGGAAAAAAATACGAAAAGCGGATCGAGTTCCGCACCGTTCAGGGCGCCGATCCAAACAAGAAAACTTCATCGCCCGTTCGGGATTTGATGGCGAAGC
>QHRD01000069.1:0-3790 GCA_003220005.1 Verrucomicrobiota bacterium
GAGACAGCTCTCGCGCGCTCTGCGGCCGTTGTGCCGGATCCTTCGCAAGCGCCTCGGCAATTGTTTCCTCCCAGCGCGCTGGAATAGGTGTTTTACTCGCGATTTCGAGTTCCTTGCGGCGTTCCGCCATACTCCGCGGAATCTTTTCGTGTACCTGCTTCTCAATGCTCCCTCCATAAAACGGTGGTTTACTCGTGAGCAGGTCGTAGATCGTCGCGCCCAGCGAATAGATGTCATCCAGGGGACTGACGCGCTCTCCGTTGAGTTGCTGCGGGCTCATGTAAAGCAGCGTTCCGGATGTGCTCTGCCTGGTCAGCATCGTGACGGAATCGCTCAGACTGCGTGAAATCCCAAAATCCGTTATCTTCAGGTCGCCGCGCGAGTTGACCATGAGGTTTGCGGGCTTCAAATCGCGATGGACAATGTTGGCAGTGTCGTGCGCGTACTCGAGTGCATCACAAAGCTGGACCACCAGTGGCGCCAGCTCGTTGACCTCAAAGACACGAGTTTCTTTTTGGACTCGCAAAGCAGAGAGGTTTAGCCCGTCCACATACTCCATCGAGATGCATGCTGCATGACTATCCTGTTCGAAATTATAGATGCGGACGATGTGATGATGCGTGAGCTCAAGACTGCGTTTCGTCTCATGCTTGAGTTCGTCCAGCGCTGCTTGATCGACCAGCAGCAAATCGGGCAAGAATTTGAGCGCTACTTGCCGCTCCAGTTGCTCATCGCGCGCGAGCCATACGACACCCATACCGCCACGGCCAATGATTGACTGCAAGGTATAGCGATCGAACAGTTTCTGCCCTACCGCGAAACCGCGAATTGTCGCTCCAAGATCGAGATCATTAATGTCGCTGTTCATGCCATTTTGTAGCGGCGTACGCGGAAGAGATCGCTGCCATATTTTACTGCTTAGCAAACCGCACAGATAAAAGCGATATAGTTTTACTGCGAGCTATTGCTGCATGATTGGTGATTTCGCGTTTGCTTAAAAGCGGAAGACGCACACGTAACGCGCGACCGGTGCGCACATTTCTATCGCCGAAGAACTCTTTTCTTTCCAGAATCGTGGATCGACACCAGACTCTGTTGCACCAAGACTCGCCGCGAACGGCGTGTATGTCCCCGATAGCCATAAGCCACTGCTGCCGCCATGCGCCGAGCAATATTTAAAGGAAAAGACTGGAAAAGTGGCAGACTTTTGTGCCACAAGAGTCCCGTGTGCATGAAAATTGCCTGCACTGAACTGCAATGGACCCTTCCGAGTTAGACTTCGGGCAGACGATTCGCGGGCTTGCGGCCGGCCAAAAGCTCTTTGGCCGCTACACGCTCCAACGGACGCTCGGCCGCGGTGGAATGGGCGTGGTCTGGCTGGCGCGCGACGACGAACTGGAACGCGACGTTGCGTTAAAGTTTCTCCCCGATCTGATCATTCATGATCGCACGGTGTTGGGCGATCTGAAACGCGAAACGCGACGCAGCCTTGAGCTGACGCACAAGAACATCGTGCGGATTTACGATTTCGTGCACGACGATACCTCAGGTTGCATTTCGATGGAATACGTGGACGGCGACACACTATCCAACCTGCGCGCCGACAGGCCGCAAAAAGTGTTCGAAACAGACAAGCTTATGGACTGGATCAGCCAATTGTGTGACGCGCTCGATTATGCCCACAACCATGCACGTATCGTTCATCGCGACCTGAAGCCAGCGAACTTAATGGTGAATCAGCGCGGCGATCTCAAAGTCGCCGATTTCGGGATCGCACGGAGTTTGAGCGATTCAGTCAGCAAACTGACGGTACAGCAGGGCAAAAGTGGGACGTTGGTTTACATGAGCCCGCAGCAACTCGAAGGCGAACGCGGCAGTCCGCTCGACGACATTTATTCAATGGGCGCGAGCATTTATGAATTGCTGACCGGCAAGCCGCCTTTTTATTCCGGGAACATCGATCGCCAGATTCGCGAAAAGATCCCGCCGACCATGACGCAGCGGCGCAAAGAACTGGAGATCGCAGGCGAACCGATCGATCAAACCTGGGAAGATGTTGTGCGCCGCTGCCTGTCCAAGGATCCAGCGAAACGGCCGCAATCTGTTAGTGAAATCGCGAAGATGCTTTCCGTGCCGTCACCGAGAACGCGGCGGGCCGAACGCGCGGCGGATTCAGATGGCGGTCGAAAAAAATGGATTGGCATTCTCGCGGCGGTGGTCGCGCTTTCGATTCTCGCCGCAGGCGGGTGGTGGTTTGTTCAAAAAATGCAGAAAGCGTCGGCAGAAAGATCAACGCCGGCGCCAGCGCAACTCGCTCCCGCTCCTCCAGCGACACAGCCACCGGCGCCTACGATTGCGCTGCCGGCACTTGGGTTGGCGATTGTAAAAACGACGCCAGCGGGCGCGACGATTACACTCGACGAAATATCCGGTGCGGATAGAATTGAATGGATACGAAACCGTCGAGCAACAGGTGGATGTGCGCGAAAATGAATCCACCGATCTGGGGACGATTAAATTGCAGCAAATCAAACTGGCTGTGCAATCACCCACGCCGCCTGCGGGACCTAAAATCATCCAGGACGCTGTCTATGAAGGTTCGATCCGTTTGAAAAACGAGAGTTCGACGAATGTCCCCCTCACAGTCACGATTGGAGCTGATCTTAAATCGGGCACCATGACCCAAAGCGGACGGCACGGCGACGTGGTGGTCAAATTCACCGGAATCTGGGACGAGAACACTTTGCATGCAGTCACCGACGAGGTCGTTTCCGCACCGAAAGAAATTAAATGGTCACCCGAATCCTTCACACTCCGCTTTGCCGAGGACGGCAAGACTGCGAGTTATGAATGCTTCGCCGGAGGAAAAACCTACATCGCTGATTTGTCAGCCCAGTCTGCGCCGGTTGTAAAAGCTGCTCCGATCTACAAAGGCACGATTCGTGCGGTCGGCGACAACCGCGGTACTGGCGTTCCTCTGACAATCAAGCTCGATGCTAATCGCAAATCCGGCACCATGACCCAAACCGGAAAATCAGGTGACCTCGTTGTGAAGTTCAATGGAATCTGGGATGGGACCGCCCTCCATGCCGTGACTGACGAAGTCGTTTCCAAGCCAGCAAATATTCAGTGGCAGCCGGAATCGTTTACACTCCGTTTTGATAACGATGGCAAGAATGGTTCTTACGAGTGCAAAGCAAACGGGAAAACTTATGCCGCTAGCCTAACCGCCCCGTGAAGAAGTCGAGCTTGCTACGAATGCGTTGGCTTCCGCTTATTATTGCATCACATCGACTTCCCGCGCCAATTTCAGACGTTCCGGAAAGTCCCGCGCCTGCAGCGGAGCAATCAGCCAAGCCGAAGCCAAAACGAGCTGTTAAGCCCAAGGCCGCGAGCGAGAGTTCAGAAACTTCGACAAAACGGCAAACGTCTTCGCCTACGCCAAAAACTCAGGCAACTAGTCAGCGAAAATTCGCCGGAACCTGGAAGGGAACTTTAGATGGACGAGAATGGGTAATCGTTGTTGACGCTAACGAAACTCAGGGATCCGCTACGGGTGGACCGTGGGGTATCGAGCGAGGTCCAACGCGAAGCAATCAGAACACCATTTCATGGAGTTACGTCTTCAATAGCTGGTCGCTGACAGTCTCCCCGGCAAACAGAACGGCGCAGGTCGTCGTGCATTATATAGGCGGCACTAGTTCCGGAACATTTGAGAAAATTAATTAGATAAGATCACTCTTGTCTGCAACGAGCGAATAATGAAGCGAAGGCTCGCCTTATCTTTAAC
>QHRD01000069.1:3795-5023 GCA_003220005.1 Verrucomicrobiota bacterium
AACGGCGGCACCCAAGAAATCGACCAAGACGAAAGCCAAGCAAAAACAGTCCGCCTCACCGAACGCGAACCTGAGCAGAGGACAGGCTGATACTGCGGCGAAGCAACAGGCTCAACCAGGGAGGCAAAGTGCATCGACTGCCAACGGCGCTGCGGAGCAAGGTTCCCAACCGCCCTACGCCATTCTCGTTCCGGGCCACCCGGACCTTGTGTATAGCCCATATGTTCCAGACCATTATATCGACATCGAAGGATTTGCACCGGGCACTGAAGTAAAAGACCCTTACGCCGAGGGCAAGACGTTCCTCGTTCCGTCAATTACGCAAACAAGTCCAATAACCCCAGCAACTACGACGAGCCAGCCCACGTTTCCACAAAGCACCGGCGCGCTCCCCGTCGCCAAGCCTGTGCCGAACAAGCCGGGATTTGTTAATAATCCGTATGATCCTAACTCGAAGGTGCTTCTCGATGTACGAGGTAAAGCCGCAGGAACAAAACTTAAAGATCCGTTCTCCGGAAAACTTTTCATAACCCCGTGATATGGTTTGTAGTCTCCGTCTGCGAAAAGTGGATGCACGATCCCGAATCGCTCTCACTCTCGTGGTACTGCTGATCGCAGCACCTCGACTTCCAGCCCCGATTCAGGAAATTCCGGAAAATCCGACACCGGCCCGTCAAGAATCGGTTGCACAACGAAAACCGAAACATTCTACAAAAGTGAAGTTGAACGCTGAAGAAAGAGAAGCGCCGAGCAAACGCCACGAAATTACGCCGCCAACGCGCACCAAGCCAGAAAACAAGAGCCGCTGCGGAGGAGTTTGGATCGGAGTACTCAACTTCGGCATTCTCGGTAACGCTGACGAGACAGTGACAATCGATCCTAGCGGCACAGTCGTGGTGGAGAAGAATCAGTTCGGAAGTGCGACGCATCCAGCGACATGGGATGGCACAACCGTGAGATTCCAGTCCGGCGCTTTGAACGAGATTGCCTTCACGCTCGCGCCAAATGCGGACGGACAAACGGCGGTCGTGACGGCGACCAGCCTGTTCATGTCGAACCCTGGCGCAGCGTTCCGGAAAATTGGCAACTATGAGGCCTCGAGGGGTGTTACAACAACAACCGCGGCAGCTTCGCAGGAGCCGAATGAGGTTCCCACGGCAAAGCCAGTCCCGGGAAGGCCGGGATTCGTTTACAATCCATTCGACCCAACGGCGACGCGGTTGCTCGA
>QHRD01000231.1 GCA_003220005.1 Verrucomicrobiota bacterium
ACATTCACACCTACATCCACAGCTACATTTACGCCGACGGCCACAGCTACATTTACGCCGACAGCTACTGCTACTGCAACGGCAACGTTTACTCCAACCCCGACGGCGACCGCTACTGCCACGTTTACGCCAACACCAACACCTACACCTACGCCACTAACGATCGGCGTCACTGCCAAGACGTTCAGCTCGAACAAAGTCACGATCACTTTCCAGAACAATGGTGCGGTCGACCAAGTTCTTACGGGATTGGCCATGACCTGGCCGCAGGCTACTAATGGCAACCTGACCAAGATCACAATGGGCTCGGTCACCATCTATAACACGTCGACCGGTGGTGGCACGCTTAACACGAGCTCGCTGCTCGGTACGACGGCGCAGCGGACGACCGCCGCCAACGGTGGAACCGCAACCTTGACGTTTACGTTCCAGCACAACGTCAGCACGAACGCCAGCAACTATACTGGTACGGCCACGTTCAACCCGTTTGGCAGCGTTACGATGTTGCCATAGAGAGCACCGTATCCCAAACGCCTCGCCCTCCCCCTCTCTTTTTCCGAAGAAGAGAGGCGCTGCCAATTCACCAGTGACGGCGACACGCACACCGAGGCGTGTTTTAACACCGAGGCCGCGTCCAACCCTAGCGCCACGCCAGTGAGTGATTAGCTGAGAAGAAAAAAAGAGATCACGCCCACGCCCAGACTACTGCGCATTCAATACGCTGGAGCGCACAGGCTCTCGGCGTCACGGGCGAAGAGGCGAGGAGAGATTGATATTTGCCGATCTGGGATGGATGGGAGGAACGTATCCATGTCTCATGAAGCGGATTGTCTCACTCTTGCCCGCAGCTACCGAGATCGCGGCCGCGCTCGGATTGATGGACCAAGTCGTAGGCGTGTCGCATGAATGCGATTTTCCACAGGAAGCCAACGGGCGGCCGCGTGTGACCCGTTGTTCCGTCCATGATCCCGGCCTAACGAGTCGCGATGTGGACGCCTGGGTCCGCCGCACGCTGCGCGAGGGCGGCACGATTTACGCGATCGACGAGCCGTTGCTGTGCAAGCTGCGCCCCGATGTGATCTTGACCCAAAAATTGTGCGATGTATGCGCTGTCGGCTACGGTACTGTGGCGCGGCTCGCGGACACTTTGCCGGGTCCGCCTCAGGTAGTGAACCTCGAGCCATCGAGCCTGGCGGATATTTTCGATAATATTCGACACGTCGCCGAAGTATGCGGCGTGGGCAAGCGCGCGGACGAACTGATCACCCGATTATCCGAGCGAATCGAAGCCGTGCGGCGTCGAGTGAATCGGGTCAGAAACAGCCCTCGTTGTCTTCTGCTGGAATGGGTTGATCCGCCGTTCTGTTGCGGCCATTGGGGACCTGAACTAGTCGAGATAGCCGGCGGGCATGATTCGTTAGGCCGCAAGCATCAACCCTCGGTCAAAATTGGTTGGCGAGAAGTGCTCGATGCACGTCCCGAGATCGTCGTGCTCGCTCTCTGTGGTTACAATGTTGATCGGGAGCGGCGCGATTATGAGGTGCTTCGGAGCTTTCCGGAATTCGATTCGCTTCCCGCTGCGCACCGAGGCGAAATCTATCTGGTGGACGCGAGCGCGTACTTCGCGCGCCCGGGACCGCGGATTGTCGATAGCTTGGAGATTCTCGCCGGCATCCTGCACCCGGAAGAATTTCCCGAATTCGCGTCACGCGGTCCTGACGACCCGCGCCTGGTTCGCGTCGGGTGAACAAACCTCGCCCGGGCCGTTGGTTGGTTGAGCATGTCAGGTTTGCTGGGGCTCACATGACTGAACAAGACGAAAAGCGTAATCGCGGGGTTTACTAAAAGGACCGCCCCCCACACCAGATAGGCGTGAAGGGCGGCTGTTCCCCCCAGAACAATCTTAATAATAATTCTTCGGATTTTTTAGCCTGAAGTTTCGAAAAAAGATTTCGAAACTGAATAAAAGATTGCGTGTATCCCTCTGTGATTTGGGCTGATACATGGCCAGCTTTCCTTTTTGGAGCCCCGGCAGGCATTAAAAAGGCGTTGCCATCCCCAGGTGTTTTAAGTCGAACTGCCCGCGTATGGCAGGAAATAGACGCAAATCGCGTCCAATCCTTCGTTCGGCCGCTATAGCAAACTTTTCCAGTGGGCCTCTGAGCGGGATCACGTAGCGACGCGATATGGAAGCCGCTTAACTGCGAGCAACAGGATGGCGGTTAGTAACGTCGGCCGCCCACGACTAAAGATAGTTCGTCGAGGCACGAGCCATTATGATGGTTGGGGTGCAGTGGGCGCCCCTCCGCGGCATCGATAAGTTGGAATATCGTCTCAATCTCCGACCTTGCGATCAGAGCTTCTTCTCTTTTCAACTGTTTTAGCGTCCGGGAAGCGTCATCATGCCAGCCGCGTTTAAGCATGAATTCGTTCCACATGTAAATTTCAGCTTCAGATGGGCGATGCCCCATACTAAAACACGATTCCAAAATCGCTTCATCGGATAGACCTTGTTTTACATACTGGGCTGCCAGATCGTAGGTGACGCCGAGAAAATTTGCACAGTGTTCGTCAAGACCTTTTCCAAGGTCCGCTTGATAGTCCAGAGGTAGTTTCCCCCTGGCATGAGCACGGATTTCATCAACCATTCGACCAAAATAGACAAGGCCCGCGACCTTATCGTACGGACTACGCAGACCCAGATTTTTCATGTAGGGGGGTGAAGTGGCTTTTCTTAAGAAAATTAGCTAAGGGTGTCAACATATAAATTGAGTTTTTTTGCTGAAATTTTTGAGCCCCGGTTTGGGCCGAAAATATGGATTGCCGTCCTGCAATCTTTTCCGGCAGACTGTCTCAATTTTGAGGCGCGGCAGTTGGTGTCTGGATAAAAGGAGACTTCCCTAAAAATTCGGTGACCGTTATAGCCCCAGCCAAGAGCATTGATATTCTTGCTTCCGGCGAAGCAACAGAAGTCCAAGGCAGGGTGTCGCTGTGGTGGAAGAATGCACCTGGTGACGGCAAGTTTATTCCGTTTTGTATTTATCTGCGGTTTGTGGATGATCGCGGAATACACTATGAGACTCGCTATGGTCTGTTAACCGCAAAGCTTGGCGCCGACATCCATGTTACTGACGAAATTGCCCCTGGTTGTGTTTGGGCGAACGTACCACCAAAAGCATGCCGCCGCGGCGACGCAAACTATTCGCTCGTCTCCAAAGGTACCGAAGACGGTTCAAACTCTTTTTTGCTCCCAATCGTTGAGCGTGAACTGTTCCGCCTAGAGAAGGAGGTTTTGGGAAAACGTGGTTTCCCCCAATTACACAGGCTCGTTAGGTATCCGTCCCTTGGGCCTGGACTCACCAAATCTGTAGGCCACCTTGTCGTATGCGGATCAGTGAAATGAATTGGATGATGGTGGAGGAATATCTGAAGCGCGACGATCGCGCAGTGTTGCCGCTGGGCAGCACAGAACAACACGCTTATCTGAGCCTCAGCGTGGACAGCATTTTAGCGGAACGACTTGCCGTTGAAGCGGCGGAACCCTTGGGCGTGCCGGTTTTTCCAGTGCTAGCGTACGGCATCACGCCGTACTTTCGAGCGTTCCCGGGAACGATCACGTTGCGAGTGGAAACGCACATGTCGATTCTGCGCGACATTCTCGACGCGATGGCAGAGCAGGGATTCAAACGGGTCCTGATCGTTAACGGCCATGGCGGCAATACACCGGCACAAGGACTCGTCGGTGAATGGATGGCCGATCATCCCGGCGTGCGGATCAAGTTTCATAACTGGTGGAACGCGCCGAAAGTTTGGGCCCAAGTCCAGGCGATCGATCCCGTCGCATCGCACGCGTCGTGGATGGAAAATTTTCCATGGACGCGCCTGGCAAAAATCGAGATGCCTTCGGAACAGAAACCGATGAGCGATCTGGAGAAAGTGCGCCGCCTCGATCCAAAATCTCTGCGGGACTATCTCAAGGACGGCAATTACGGCGGCCGTTATCGGCGTGACGACGAAGAGATTATGAAGATCTGGCGCACAGGCGTGGAAGAAACGCGCGCCCTGCTAAGCGAAGCCTGGGATTGAAAACGGAACGCCCCCAAAGACGCTTGATGCCTGGAAGGCGCGCAGCTGATTCGGATAAAACGTCTCGTGGCCGGAACTACTCAGAAAGAAGTCTGCTTCGAACGTGCTGTTAACTCGTGAGCCATGCGACGAACCAGGCGCCGAAAAAGCCGAGCGCTAATCCGATGAGCGGACTCGAGACGGCAAACCAGAAAGGGATCGCCTCACTTAACGAGAGTGAATTGCGCCTTCGCTGAGGGAAACTCAGATTTGCGATTGAAAGAATAGTTCTCATACGTTCCACTTAATTATTCGATCCAATCGCAGCGGTTGCGCGTTTGCGTGGGATTTTCTCGGCGCCATTCGCGAGGTCATTTGCAGTCCCTTGTTCGAAATCGAACAGGGCTTGTTTTCAGCGTTGATCGTTCAGTCGCCTGCGTGGCGAGTGTCGTTCCAAAACTGGATCGCCGAATGGGACAGGTCATTCTCGTAGCTGAGCGCACTAAGGCTTGCTGTGTTTAACATGAAAAATTTCCCAGCGGCGGGTTCCAGCCCAAGCCAGCGAGCAGCAAACACTCGCAGGAAATGTCCGCTCGAAAAAATCAGCACGTTGCCTTTGATGGCGCGCACGCAATTGACAGCACGATCAGCGCGGGCGCCAATTTGTTCAGGCGATTCTCCGTTAGGGCAGCCATCACGGAACAACTGCCAGTCGGGTCGCTTCGCATGAATCTCTGTGCTAGTGAGACCTTCATAATCTCCATAGTTCCATTCGATCAGATCGCGATCGACTTCGGCTACGGCGCCAAAGCCCGCCAGTTCACAGGTTCGCGCAGCGCGCTGCAACGGGCTCGTCAGCACTTTCGTGAAAACCAATCCGGCTAGCCGTTCTCCAAGACGCGCGGCGTTGCGCTCGCCGCGTTCGGTCAGCGGCAAGTCGGTAATCCCTGTGTGCTGACCTGTTACGCTCCAGGCAGTCTCGCCGTGACGCGCCAGATAAATTACGGGAAAATTTTCGCTCATTTGGCTGGGCGTACTTATAGCGCTGTCATGTTGAGCGAAGCGAAACATCTCTGTTTATGGCTGGGAGACCGCCCTCTAAATGTTTAGAGCTTCTTCGCTTCGCTCAGAATGACACTATGAGTTTGCTGGATCTGCTGACTGACACACTCTAGTTGGTTATGAAACGTCCACTTGCCAGCTGCGGTCTTCCCAACTCTGATCGCGTTTCCAAAAAAACGTAAAGGCAA
>QHRD01000232.1 GCA_003220005.1 Verrucomicrobiota bacterium
ATTAGTAGATTTGCTGTCGAAGCTCAAGCCAGCCATCGCCAAGGTTTCGGAGACGCATCACGAACATGCCCAGAGCATCGCCCGCCTCGTCGAGGCTTCGGCGCACGAAACGATTCGCCCAGAGAAAAAACCCGAACACACCAACAAACTTTTACATGAACTGAAACGGTCCGCGGAACATTTTGAAGCGTCGCATCCGCAGCTCGCAGAGTTTGTGGGCAAGTATTCCACACTGTTGTCCGCGTTAGGTTTTTGACCGCTCGCGGAGGGTAGCCGGCGTGCGCGTATTTAAGTGTGTCGTCACGCCCCAGTGGGCTTATTGCCGTTCGCGCGAGGCAGCCAATCTGCGGGGATGATTAGTTCCTCGAACGCGACGTTTTGGGCGCGCAGTTTTTCGACCAGATCGCTGGTTTGTTGGAACGGCACGTTGTGATCGTCGTCGCCATGGATCAAGCAGCACGGGGGATCTGCTTAACGGGCACCGCGGGTTAAGGATAGATCGTCGTAGGTGTGATCGACGTGGTCTTACCCTGGATGTTCACCGCACTGAAGGTAAGGCTAGGTGTTGTCCGAGCGAACGTCGCCTTGAACACATTCAGATCCAACGGCTGTGGCGTGACGTTCGTGTTCTGCATGCAGCTGCAGGTACCGATGTTCCCGTTGTTGTCGGTCTTGACCAGCCACAAACCCGGGCCGCCGTATGTCGGGTCCGGCGTCCACGACTTGCCGGTCGCCGCGTAGCCTCCGTCGCTGGTTTGTATGAGGTCGTCGAGCTCGTTGCCACCCTGGGCGGTGAGTCCTGTATAAAGTTTCTGCCACAGGATATTTCCCGACGCATCTGTCTTGAGCATCCAGCCGGTAGTCGCCTGTAGAAACACGTTGCTTTCACCCGCCATGACGTAACCGCCGTCAGCGGCCGCGACTGCACCGCCGATTTCCGCGCTGATGTCGTAATAATTGTTGGCCCCGCCGTACCCTTTTTGCCACACGATCCCGCCATTAGCATCGAGCTTCAGGAGAAAAAAGAGCTCCTGAAATGGAGAAACGAGCTGCTGAACAGTGCCTGAAAAGATATAGCCGCCATCCGCTGTCTGGAAAATGGGATACTTTCCGTCTCCAGCTGGTCCACTGGCCCAAACAGTGCCGTAGTACGCCTTCGACCATTGCACGTGGCCGGTCGCATCGAGCTTCATGATCGTCAAAACGTGCGCATAGCCCGACGGGAACCTGGCATCAGCGACACCAGATACGATGTATCCTCCATCTTGGGTCAGCTGTAATGATCCGAACGTGAAGTTACCGCCTGTGAACGCCCCCGGAAATGAATTGTCGCTCTCGGGAAAAGCCGCGCACCACTGCAGCTCGCCGTTAGCCGAGATCTTCATGATCAGGCCTTGGAGGATCTCAGCGAAGGTTGGGGACTGGTTTCCGACTGCGACGTAGCCGCCGTCGGCGACCGGCGTGATTGCGTCCGCTCCAGCTCCATACGCTCCCGTCAGGTCATGCTGCCAGCTGATGGATCCAGTGCTGTCGAATTTTGCAAACCAGCCACAACCGCCACCGCAGGCTGGATTGTCGAAGTCGCCGCCAGCGAGAATGAACCCTCCGTCCGAGGTGTGCGCAACAACACCGGTCGACTGCTGAGCGTTTGCGCAGGTTGAATACAGCCTCTGCCACACGTTATTGCCACCACTTGACGTGACAGCCACTAGCCAAGCACCTCCGAAGTACGGTTGGTGGTGCGTCGAGCAGTAGTTATGCTGGTTCGCGTCATTCCCGCCCGCGACGATCGTGCCGTTCGAGAGTTGTGTTAATGAGTTCCCGGTTTCGTCCGCCTGGTTGTACTGCGAGAGCGCGACGGTCCAGACCTTATTAAAAGGACCGCTGGCGACGTGTTGCTTTTGTGCGGCGAATTCCAAGGTAGTTGTGAGCACCACAATGGCGCAGATCGATAGTGTGTAACGCGAGGCGGGTGCGTGTTTGCTTATTGTCTCCATGCCGTTTCTCTCCTGTTGCACCTATATCGCATCGGAATGCTCCAGCGGTTTGCGCCAAATCGGATAACACTGTGCGCACGAACAACTGAAAATTGCCGGGCTTGTTACGTTGCCAGAGGCGCGAGCGCTCAGTCTAATTTTTTTGACAAATAGCCCAGGGCCGTTGTCGCAGCAGATTCGAGACATGCGTCTATGAACCCGTTCACGGTGCAGCGTTCATCGGAGAACGGAGACACTGGCTGCCAACGCCGGAGAGAAGCATACCTAGGATTTTAACGCACCGATACACCCAGAAGGTAATCCAGCCACGATGAAGGAATTGAATGATAGACAACCCTTCCCCAGCCGCTGCGCGGCTGCGTCAGGAGCGCGCGAATGTCCTGGCGATTGAAGGCGATATCGATCTGCACATTTCCCCTGCCATCACAGAGTCCCTTGACGCAATGATCAAGAAAAAACTGGAACGGATAGTGATAGATCTTTCCAGCGCGACTTACATCGATAGCGCAGGGGTGGCGGCGCTTATGCTAGCCAAGCAGGAGGTTGAGGCGTATGGCGGGAAGTTTTTCCTGAGTGGTGTGCAGGAAACCATACGCTTAATTTTGGAAACTTCGCGGCTTGACCGAATATTTTGGATTTTCCCAGATGTAGATGCTGCGCTGGCCGCGCACGGAGAGTGGTTCACCTAGCGCGATGGGACAACGTACTGGACGAGAGCGATCGTCCATCATCGCGGGTTAGCAGATTCGATCACGCAAGCTACAAGCCTTTTTCATCTAGCTTCAAAATTGCTTGCACCAAAACGCTGGCGCCGTTCGCCACATCCGGAGGTGTTGTAAATTCTTTTGGAGAGTGGCTGATTTCATCGACGCTTGGAGCGAAGATCATTCCGATTGGAACGATTCGCGCAAGATCCTGAGCATCGTGCCCTGCGCCGCTTGGTGTAATGAGCGAATAATTCCGTCTAATATGAAAACCAACCTCAAGGTCATTACAGTCGCGCTTACCAATAAATGAAAACTCGAATCACAGCAGTTGTTACAGCTCTATCGTTTGCGGCGACAGTGGCATGTTTTGCAGCGAACCCGCAGATGGGCACGTGGAAACTCAACGAGGCAAAATCGAAATTGGCGCCCGGAATGGGCAAGAGCATGACTGTCACTTACTCGGAGCAGGGGGATAAAATCAAAGTGACAGTCGATGGCATGGACAAAGACGGAAAACCGACGCAGGGAGTCTGGGTTGGGAAATGGGACGGCAAAGCCTATAAAACGACGGGGAATCTGCCTTGGGATTCCGCCGCCTATAAAGTGGTGAACGATTACACCAACGACATCACGACGATGAAAGATGGCAAGGTAATGTGGACCGGCCACATCACCGTCTCGAAAGACGGCAAATCACGTACGGTCACCGTGAACGGCACCGACGCGAACGGGAAAAAGTTCACGTCTAAGTCGGTTTACGATAAGGGATAAGCGAAAAGCGGCGGTAAGAAGTAACAGCGGCTTATTGCCGTTTTCCGAAGTAGCTAATCTGCGGTCGAGGAATTCGGCGGTAGCCCGGTAGACGCGGACCCAATTGCTCCGGCGTAACAGATCGTGAATTTCGTCGGGGATGCTCGGGTTTGGGACGATGCGGTTGATAGGCGAGGGGACCATCTGGTTGAGCGCCTAGTTGATTTTTTTTCTTTCGTTAACATTTATCGCGTGACAAGTGCGAGTTGGAAGCAGCGAGAGAGAAGCAAAGGCCAACGCTGAACGCCCAACGCCGAACTCAGACATCCGCGCGAAAATCTGCCGGTATCCGAATCCTGCTATGGAGGAGATTATGGCGAGAACTACAAGCAGGGGCGGTTCGCCTCGTGCCGGCGGACGGCGCGGCGTCGCCGGTCGACACAAAACTGGAGGCAGCGCCCGGCGAGTTTCAAAAAGCGGCGGCAAGCGTCCCGGCGTGACAAAAAAGAAAGGCGGCGCAAAAAAGAGAAAAGCCCTGAGGACACGAAATGTCGGCAAAGGTCGCGTGCGCGGCAGACAAAGCGGCGGAGGAGGCAAAGCATCGAGTTTCACGGCGCGGCCAATCGGCCGAACATTGGGTGTAGCTCTGGCCGGGGAATCGCCGCCGCCTGGTGAGCGAGGCGCGTGGGGATTTGGCAAAGCAAAGCCGAGCGTGAAGAGTAAGAAGCAAGAAGGAGGAAGTAAGAAGTAGGAGGAAGTTGAAAAGCGGACAATGGCGCGCGATCT
>QHRD01000233.1 GCA_003220005.1 Verrucomicrobiota bacterium
CGACGGGGTCATCGCGCCTGGGAGCCAGACGTGGGTGGCGCTACAGGGGGTGGTAGCGAAAACGCCAGATACCGCAGAAAATTTTCCGGCGGCCTCACAGTGGTATTTTCCTTTCCCGGTCGTTCCAGCTCAGAGCTGGGAAAAACCACCATTAGCGTTTGCATCGCCACGGGCAGGCGGTGCTCGCTTGCATGCTGGCTGTGACCTTTACTTTCCCCGGGGGACGCCGATACACGCGGTTGCTGACGGCGTCGTCATTCGCGGACCATATGCATTTTACTGTGAAACTTTTGCCTTGGAGATTGATCATGGACCACTTCTGGCTCGCTATGGAGAGATCCAAGGCAAGACTGAGGTGACTGCTGGAGTCACGGTTCGCGCGGGCCAGAAAATCGCTAGCGTCGGCCATTTGATCGGAATCCAAGTACCAAGCGATATGCTGCACTTCGAACTCTACGACAAAAGCGCGTCGGGGCCGCTGACTGTGGCCGCTGGTCCTAGCTCGGCTATGAAGAACGGTGTGCCTTTCATGCGCCGCAAAGATTTAATTGACCCAACGCTCAAGCTCAATCAATGGCAAGAAAATTTACCGCCAGCATGAGAGTAATGCCGAATCGTTACGCGGAGCATTACCCTACCAGCATTAAAAACTCGGGATTATCGTCCAGGTTCTTGATGAATGGCTTGTTTAATGGCCGGCCGTTTTTTGGATTGTAACGGAGGATCTCCTTTGTATTGCGACTGGCGACGTAGAAGAGACCATCGTCTCCGAATGCCATTCCAGCGGGGCCATTAAGACCGCCGGATTTCGGTGTGATAAAGACACTGGTAGAATTCCGGCTAAGGTCATGCCGCAGAATTGAGTCGTTCCCGCCGCTTCCCACAAAAAGGTAGCGGCCGTCGGGACTGAGCATCAAATGGATCGGTTTATCGACTTGATCGGTTCGTGAGACAAGATCTCGCAAAAAATGACCGGTACGAGCCTGATAAATACGTACGCAATCAGCAGCACGATCGGAGATGTATAAATCGCCATTTGGCGCAAAAATCACTGCTCTCACTTCCAAGAGACCGTTCGGGGCAAGCTTTGCTGATGGAACGAAAGTGCCGGGCGGAAGTTTAGTTTTTTCGACATCGAGGTGTTCGGGGAGAGGCATCGGCGTGCCTGGCTCGCCTGTTTTGCTGAGGGGACCATGATATCTTGCCACAAGGTTTGTATTTTGACTTGAAACGTAGAGATCACCGTTGGAATCAAAAGCTACGTTGAAGGGATGATCGATTCCGGGGTTCAAGTCCGCGTGGTGTTTTACAAACACACCGGCAAATTCGTGCTGCCCGCCTTTGTTGAGAGGACCTCTAAACTTTAGGACCTCGCTATATTCGAAGTACGCATTGACTACGTATAGGTCTTTGTCGGGTCCAAACACGAATCCACGGAGCTCACGGAGTTTCACGCCTTCCGCGAGACTTTTTTTGTCTAGAGCCTTTCGTAATTTCTCCCCGTCAGTCGAATAGACATGAATATTGTTCAGCGACGTTTTCTCTTCACCACCGTGAAAGCTGACGTACCATTCCTTTGGCATAACGATTTTCTAATTGGTGTTTAAGATCCGGTTGGAGCACGTGCTCCTGAAATTTTGATTTTTTTTGCTGTTCGTCGAGACGTTTTTCTGAAATGATCGTGTGCTACAGCCAACGGAGGATCGAACCATGAAATCACTTCTGCGCAGGGTGTTTTGGCATCGTTTCCAACAGCTCACGGCGTTGATTATTCTACTATCATTCAATGCTGCTTTTTCGATTTTGGCCGACCAGGGAGAGGAATCTCTCCCCTTGGGCAATCCACCTACACTGGAGCACTCGACCCCGACCGGGACCACTGAAATTGCGCAACGACTCACCCCGTTTCCGTTCACGCCTCCCGATATAAAGCTCAAAGAGAAAGAGCCTCTTTCAAGCTCGAATGACTGGTTCACGAAGCATGATAAGAATAAGATCGATGAACTCGGCGGTCTCGATTTCTATGCGTCGAGTGGTTCACAAAGCGTAGGCGTCGTTCCGAAGCTGCATAATACCTCAGCGGGAATCGAAATTTATCGGCTTCCGCCGACGATGAGCAAAGAGACATTCGAAAGCAAGGAAGGACCGTACCGTCCGGGCATCACCAAAAAGTTTAGTAACAAGAGGGACGGCGAAAAGATTGCAAAATTCAAAACATATCCGATCGCGCAGCCAGCACTCGGCTGTTTTTATATGTCTCGTCTTCTCGGCCATCTTGTCGAGGTACCGCCGGCGACGTATCGGACTATGGACGTGCAGGAATTTATGAAGGTTGGCAACCAAGCGCGAACGACCGGGCACCCTGATTGCACGGCAGCATGGGCAAATCTGCGAGGTTGGACGCAGTCGGCGAATCCAAAAATGGTTCTACCCGGCGGCAAGCTGGTGTATGGCTCTGTGGCGCAGAACCCGCGAGGAGAAGAAAGCAGTCCCGAGGACTACTGGACGGTCGGCGCAATCAGGGGCCACAGCTTTTACAAGGTCCTTTCTTCCAAGGCTCCAGTACCAAACACTCTAAACTTGAACGACCCCAAGTCTCTTCAAGACCTCGCTCTAGCACAGGACATGGCGAGAGGTGTGATCCTAGATTCAATTTTTCGGCAGGTAGATCGACTCGGCAATATCAGCGTCGCCGTGTTACAACATTATGTGACCAGTGATGGTGAAGTAAAATGGGACGACAAAGTAAGCGACAAGGACAAGCCTCAAGCAGTAAGCCCTTTTCTGCCGTTGAAGCGAATCATGTACAAGGATAACGATGACGGAATGAATTGGAGCAGGGATTCGATCTCCGTCACTCCCATTCTCAACGAGACTCATCACATTGATCAGACGATCTATAACAGGTTACAGTGGTTAGCGGGCTTGATGCAAGACAGCGAACCGGGCTCGAACGACAAAATAAAGGATTACTTTGTGAACGTCGTCCATATCTCCGGCGACAATTACGACAACATGAAAGCGAGCCTTATTAAGCAGGCATCATCTCTGAAGAGCAGAGTGGACGCCAAAGATATTTTGGTCGACTTGGATTTCGACGGAACAATGAAGAAACTTTATGCCAAAGAAATCGAAGCCTCACAGGCCCAAAAGAATGCCGCTACGCCTTCACCAACGCCGTTGGAGATGACGCCGAGTCCATCGCCATGAGCGTGCCCGGGACACGATAACGGTAGATTTTTGCGAGCCCTATGATTTGGCAGCAGCCAACGCGGTACGGGAGACTTATCAAATGCCTGGCTGCAGTGGTGGGGTTTGCGGCTGAACTCGCGTCTGCCGGCTTTGACGTAAACACGCCACATGGACAGGAAACGATCAATCACACATCACCTAATGGGACGGTTGAGCTCGCGATCCGGGCCGCCGCTTTTCCCGGACATCCTGAAATTTATTCGCAAAAGGACATCGACAAGGAAAAGGAACTTGCCGGGATCGATTTCTATAATGGGAAAACCAAAGATGGACTAGATATCGTTCTCGTTCCGAAAACGTACAGCACTTCGCCCGGAATCAATATCCACGCAGTTAACTTGCCGGCAGGTACAAGCCATCTCGCTTACGCGCAGT
Organism: Verrucomicrobiota bacterium; assembly: GCA_003220005.1. Lineage (GTDB taxonomy): Bacteria > Verrucomicrobiota > Verrucomicrobiia > Chthoniobacterales > UBA10450 > Udaeobacter. Next base: position 3,628 of record QHRD01000233.1, read on the forward strand.
CCCACACAGGAAAGTCCCGTTCAGGCGACGACAAGGTGATAGCAAAGTACAAGCAAACCATTCCCACCCATTTCACCTATAGTCCTTCGATTCTTGGTTATTACCATTTATCGCGATTCCTTGATACTGGTCACGCGGAGCCTGCGATTATCCGCACGATGGACGTGGTGGCACATAAACCTCTGGCTGATTTGGGCAAGGCAAAGGCAATCGGATCGAATAATCGCAACCAATGGACGCAGCTAAGGACGCTTGATGACTCCCATAGTAATCCCTCCCTATACACGAAAGACGGGAAGCAGCTTTATGGCGCTCTTCAGTCGAACCCAACTGGAGAGGAGAGTTACCCTCATTTGAGCGGGCTCCAGGGCGCTGCCGCTTTTACAGCGTCGGCGGAATTCAGCAAGGTAGCGAATTCAACCCCGCTAAAGCTGAACTACAAAGATGACACCGGGAAACTTAATCAGGCTGCCGTCCAGCAAATCGCCCAGATAAAGGATCTCTCAGATATGGTGCTTATGGACTTTATCATGAGCCAGGCTGATCGCTTTAGCGGCAATATGCATTCTGAAAAGATCTATGTGTGGCTTGAAAACGGTGTTCTGAAGACTAAGGCAAAGAAGAGCGATCCCGCAAAGGCTGCCGAGCAGTTAAAGGAACTTCCGTCAGACGCCGTTCTAATTAATCGTATGATTATGAAGGACAACGATGCTGGCTTGGTAAGTGGCAATTCGGCCAAGAGTTACCATCTCCTCGAAAAAGTAAGCCACATGGATCCGAAGATATATAACCGGCTGCTCGACTTACAAAAGGAGTTTCAGAAACCAGAAGTCGCCGAGTGGTACCAAACCGAGCTCCTTTTCACACCAACGAACTTTAACACGGTAAAGAATAATGTGGATGAAGCTGTCGGTATTTTAACTTCCCGCAAAGACAAAACTCTCTTTTTGGACGCAAGCTTGAGTACAGCTCTCGGAGTCGAAGAGGAGAAGCAATAAGGCCATCCAAAGTCCTCGATCTATTTCCGTGCCTGGCCTACCGCTTAATGTGCGTTTGATCGATGGGGATTCCGCACTGTCAAGCGAAAGAGCTCAGGGCCACTGTTTTGGCGGCTTTGTCCAGGTCCCACTTACGACGACCTCGGTATCGCCTACGAGTGAGTTGTCTTGGATCAGTCGTGCCACGTCTACCGCCTCAATACGCACGCAGCCATGCGAAGCTGCGTAATCGGGAACAATTGGAAAATAATGAAGGGCAATGCCCCGGCTTTGCATGAACCATGTAACGTACGTCGCCCGAGAATCGCTATTAAGCCTCTGCTGAAAACCTTGCACAGGATAGGTCCCTTTTGGCGTGCACTTAGACCCCGAACGGCGACTCGTAGCTTCGTTGTCGCAGTTGAGACCGATTAAACCAGCACCAGGCGACGTCCTGAACGGACCTGTTTGCTGACTAACGGCGTTAGGTCCAGTCCAGGAAAGCGTAAGCGGGTGATCGGGATCATCCAGGCTCACGGAAATTTGTTGTATGTACGTGTTAGGAAAATCATCATTGCGAAACGGATGAGCCGCAGAAGCCTGCGGACCTGCCAGTGGTCTTTGTCGCGACGCTTCAAAGGCAGGCATTCCCGCGTCTAACGCCTCGAGCTTCCTTGCGCGCGCTAAGCGTTGCGGCAACGTCAATTTCCGCCGCGATGGCTTTGTTGGTTTTCTTTTTGCGGAACGAGTTGCTCGTTGTCGAGTGCGTTTCAATTGTGGTTTCTGCTTTGTCCGCGATCGTTTTGTTCGTTTCACTCTTGCAGAGCGATTCGACCTTTGACTGCGGCGTTTTGGCTGCGATTTCTTCTTTGTCATAGATGTGTTATTTCATGAGGTTCGGAACCTGAGTTGTTTTCCCCAATTATTTCGTGACAAACTTAAAGCCAACATAGGCTGTCGAACTGATTCCCAGCAACGTCATGAGGGTTGCGTCAAACTCCGGCATCTTCCACTCGAAGACCGACTGCCACATAAACACGAGACCTAGCACGACGTTCCATATGAGCATCGCGATGACGCCACCAAATGAGACCGACCGCAATTAGCGCGACCATCACCGCAGCGCCCCAAACCATAAGCATGGGTTTCTGTTTCACAGCTGACACCACCGATTTCCGAAGCGCTAGCGATCATGCGCAAGGACTGTGATCCTGTCAAGAACGGGTGAGCTGCGTGCTCGAAGTTAAAAAATTCGACAGCGCTTTAGCCTCAAGGATGAGCGCGGCGAATTTACAGTTGGAAGGCTGACAGGGCGAAGCAGTCCGCGCAAAAGTCCCAAATGGCAATCGACCTTGGTAACGTCCATTTTATAGCAAGTTTCACATCGGTCTTGCGAAGTCGATATCTAAGGCCCAGGGCTCAGTTCGGCAGATAAACCGCGTAGCCGCGAGGCGGCGCCCAGAGATCGACCCAGCCGGATTCGTTAGTCCATTTTTCCTGCGGAATGCCAGGGTCGTCGCGTCCGCGGCAGGCTATGGGACCAAGCCGCGTGTTTAGCCACCGCGTCTGAATCCAGGCACCGTTCCACCTACCGGCATTATTCAAGACAAAGACGAGCCCGCTATGGTTAGCGTTGCCTGGGCGTTGCATGATGTAGAGATCGTCGTTCACGAAGAGAACTTGCGCCGGGCCAGCGGCATTTTGCTTGTGAACTGTGATGAGCGCGTCAATGCCATTTTGGTTGTTCGGCTGTGCGAGGTCCCAGTTGAAATAGTCCTGCCAGAAGACACATGGATAACCTTCGTGTGTGAGGATGTACGCGTAGGCCAGGAGCTTGTCGTTAATGATGGGACTGTCGCGTACGACATCGTGATTCTCGACAAAGGTCACAGCTTGCGCCGGACGATCCCACATCAAGACGCCAGGCTCAATAAGGTTACGGAGACTGAATCCGTAGCTGTCGCACAAATCGCGCAGTCGCCACCGCAGCGGAAAATCAAATGCGCCGACCGGATTGTCTGACCACGCGTTTGTTTCATCGAGCCAATCATCAATTCTACGTTCGCTATCCCAGCATTCTCCGACTGCATATGGCTTAAAACTTGCGCCGCTGCGCAGTGCGCGCATTTCTTGAATGGAACGAACCATCCAGCCGCCGTAACCCTTCACCATATCGTAGCGGAATCCGTCGAAACCGATTTCTTCCAAAAGCCAGCGAGCGTACGTGATGAGCTCAGTGTAAACCAGCGGAGTGCGATGGCACAGATCCGGCATGTCACCAAACGTTGCGCCGTCCCATGTCTCATACTGGCTCGGATGAAAACATTTCCAGTCGCGCGGGAACTTGCCGCTCATCGGTGTGAACTTTGTCCAGCGCCACTGGCCGTCGATCGGATTCAGTTCCTGAGCATCAGCGCCGCTGTTATGATTGAATACCAGATCCGCATACACTTGCACTCCCGCTGCATGAGCGGACTGAATCAGGTCGAGTAATTCAGTTTTGGAACCGAACCACGTAGGCACGCCGCCTTTTTGATCAAACTCGCCGAGGTCATAGTAGTCGTAAGGATCGTAACCCATGGATTTCCAATCGGCTGCCTTGTTTGCTGGCGGAAGCCACAACGCCGTAAAACCCGCCTGCGCAATCACCGGTAATTTTGATTGGATATAAGCCCACCATTGATGCTCGCGACTTTCCGCTTTGGGACAATCCCAATAAAACGCTTGCAACATGACACCCATAACTCCGGCCTCCGTTTTTGCGCGTGCGCATCGCCACGCTACACCCCGACCAATG
>QHRD01000234.1 GCA_003220005.1 Verrucomicrobiota bacterium
CGATCACGGAATGCTGCAACCTTTTTCAATCGAGGACCGATGATCACGCCTCCGCCACGTCGTATTTCGCGAACAGACTCGCGTTCAGGGCGTGCCAATCGGTCCTTGAGCATGTAGTAGGGATAATCCTTATTTTCCTTTACGTAGTTCCACGCCGCGCCCTTGATCTTCTTCCGGTCAACTCCAAACAAATCGCACCAGGGATTTTTTCTTCCCGTGACCCAATCGCATGCCATCATGGCTGACACGGTTCCGAACGTGATTCCATTTCCACAAAAGCCAGTTGCGATGAACTGACGCTGAGCGTTCTCGCCTATATAGGGCAAGCCGTCTGGGCTGCAAATAACCTGACCCGACCAGCGATGATCCACGCGCGCTTCGGGCACTATCTTTTTCAATCGGCTCACCAACCGAGCATAAGCTTGTTTGGTCCTCCGTTTTTGCCCGGTCTTATGATCTTCACCGCCGTAAACGAGGTAATCGAATCCGCGATGTCCATCCACACGGAGATAATCGTAAGGCACTCGAGTATCCCAAAACATTGCTTCCGGAACGGTCCCGGCACGGACGCGCGCACCGAGCGCGTAGCTGGTATAAAGTAGAAGCTTCGTTTGGAATAGCGTCGCGCTAGCTATGCTCGAGAAACCAACCAGCGGATTATTTGTGGCCATAACGAGGCGATCAAAGCTGATCCAATGACGGTTAATTTTTGCCCGACGCTTTTTTGCATCGAACTCCATTGCTGCGCTTCTTTCAAAAACATGAGACCCATCGCCAGAAATTTGCCTGACCAGCGCCCGAAGATATTTCCTGGGATGAAACTTTGCTTGGTTGGCGAAGCGAACGCCCGGTAGATTGAAATAGGGGACTGACTCCAAGTACCTGGCGTCGAATCCTAGGTTCGCTGCAATCTTGGCTTCCCTTCTGAGTGATTGAATTTCTTTTTGAACAGAGCCGCCAACGCGTAGGTGCACGTACGCCGGGGCCCTTGTAAACTCACAATCGATTTTCTCTTCCGAAACAATCCGCTCAATCTCATCAATCGCCGCTGCGCCTGCGTCCCACGCAGCTTGAGCGTGGTCATTTCCGAAACTGTCCGCGAGTTTGTAGAGCTCAACGTCAGTGATGTATGTCAGATGAGCGGTCGTATGACCGGTGTCGAGCGAGGCGACGCGCTCGCGCTCTATGAGCACAATAGCGAACCCCGCTTTCTTTAAGAGATACGCGGTTGTAATACCGGTTATACCGGCCCCGATGACAAGAACATCGACATTCATCTTCTTTTGCAGTGTCGGGAATCGTTTAATCGGCGCGCTATCAATCCAAAACGGAATCGTAGTCATCATGGTGCTAATCGCGTGAAGAATGCGATTTAGCCGTTTCCGGCGATTCGAGCAGTGATCGTGCGAATTGTCCTACGCGATTTACCAAATCCGGAAAGCCAGCGAATTTTTCGATCTCTCGCACAATCGCGCTTCCGATAACTGCCGCGTCTGCAAAATTCCAGACCTGGCGAACCTGTTCTGCTGTTGAGATGCCGAACCCAACGGCGACAGGCAAATCGCTTACTGACCGCACGCGTTTCACGAGGGCTTCAGCGTCATTTGTCATTTCATCTCGTGCGCCAGTTACGCCGGTGCGTGAAACAGCATAGATAAATCCGCGCGCCTGCCGCGCGATCTGTTTGAGTCGTTTGTCTGACGTTGTCGGCGCGACAAGAAAAATCGGATCGAGCTCGAACTGAATCAATGTCTCCGTCCAGGCATGAGCTTCTTCGGGAATAAGGTCGGTCACAAGAATCGCATCCACCCCGGCTTCTTTTGCGTCGTTTGCCAGCCTTTCTCCACCGAAACTCAAGAGTGGATTGAAGTAGCTGAAGAGGACGATCGGGACGTCGATGTGTTGTTTTGCACGCGCAACGCATGTTAGTACGTCGCGGAGCGTCACGCCGTTGCGCAACGCGCGTTCGGATGCGCGCTGAATGGTTCCGCCATCCGCGACGGGATCGCTGAAGGGAATGCCTACCTCGATAATGTCTGCGCCGACAGCGGCAAGCTCGATGAGCAACCGCTCAGTGGTTGCAAGATCAGGGTCACCCGCAGTGATGAATGGAATGAACCCGCCGCGGCCAGCGCGTTTCAGGGAAGCGAACGTTTCCCGGATTCGACTCATCGGGTTTTCAAGTCGGCGACGAGCTGGACGTCTTTATCTCCGCGGCCGGATAAGTTCACAATGATCGCGTCATCTCGGGACAACTCGCGAGCGATCCGAATCGCAGGCATGAAGGCATGCGCTGTTTCAAGCGCAGGAATGATTCCCTCCAGTCTGGCGCAAAGCTCCAAGCCTTCGAGCGCCTCGCTGTCACTCGATCTGATGTATTCGGCGCGCCTGTTGTCGTGGAGAAATGCGTGCTCGGGCCCAATCGCCGAATAATCGAGCCCGGCTGAGATCGAATGAGTTGTCGCGATTTGACCATTCGCATCCTGGAGCACATGGGACATCGTGCCTTGCAAAGCGCCGATGCGTCCGCCGCCGCTCTTCGCGTCCATATGAAATCTGGCGGCGTGTTCACCCAATGAATCGCCGCGTCCTCCAGCTTCCACACCGATCAATCTGACTTCTTCGTCCGCAATGAAAGGATGAAACAAGCCGATTGCATTGGAGCCGCCGCCAACACAGGCAATCAGCGCGCGCGGCAACTTTCCCGATACGGACAAGATTTGTTCACGCGCCTCGCGTCCGATTACACTCTGAAACTCGCGCACCATCAGCGGATAAGGATGTGGGCCGAGCGCGCTTCCCAGCAGATAATAGGTATCGTGCACATTTGTTACCCAGTCGCGCATAGCTTCGTTGATCGCGTCCTTCAACGTACGCGTGCCGGCATGGACGGTTATCACTTCAGCGCCAAGCAACCGCATTCGGAAAACGTTGAGCGCCTGCCGCCGTTCATCTTCTGCTCCCATGTAGATGATGCAGCGCAATCCAAACAATGCGCACACCGTTGCCGTCGCGACTCCATGTTGACCTGCGCCGGTCTCCGCGATGACGCGCCGTTTGCCCATCCGCCGAGCTAGCAGCACTTGTCCCAGCGCATTGTTGATCTTGTGCGCGCCAGTGTGCAAAAGATCTTCGCGTTTCAGATAAATTTGCGCCCCGCCTGCATGCGCCGTCAGCCGCCGCGCGTAAAACAACGGAGTCGGCCGGCCAGCGTAATCGCGTAGCAATTGATTGAGTTCCTGCCAAAAATCATTGTCATGGCGCGCGCGCAGGAACTCTTTCGTCAATTCCTCCAGCGGTGCGACAAGCGTTTCCGGAACATAGCGGCCACCGAACTTTCCCCAATGCCCGTATTCATCGGGCTCGCTTCTCGTGAGTTGTGACTTTTCCATCGAAATTACCTGGCCGATGAAGCGTCTGTGAGATGCTCAGCTTTTCGAACGGCAGCTACAAAATTTTTCACCGCGCGATGATCTTTCACACCCGGAGCGTGCTCAACTCCGCTGCAAACATCCACAGCATTTGGCATGACCGCTGCGATCGCACGGCCAACGTTTTGTGCGTTTAAGCCGCCGGAGAGAATAAGGAATCGTACGAAGGCCAGCGTTGCGTGAGCGGCAGACCAATCGCACGTCTGGCCAGTTCCGCCGCGGAGATCGGGATGATGTGCATCAATGAGCACGTCACAATCTGGAAAGACCGAGACGTCGTCCGGGCGGAAGCGAGCATGAGTTGAAAACACTCGAATCACGCGAAACTCGCTGGCCAGTTCACGCGCGGTTTCAGGCGAGAAATTCCCGTGCAACTGAACGGATCGCACTCGCGCACTCTTTGCAGTCCCCCGAATTTCCCCGGCGTTTCCGTCAACGAAAACGCCGACGGTATCAACATCCGCCGGCAGCGTGTCGACAATTTGCCGTCCGACGCTGGGTTCAATGTAGCGCGGACTTCGCGGATAAAAGTTAAGGCCAATCAAGTGTGCGCCCATGTCCACGCACGCTTTGGCATCCGTGGGGTTCGTAATGCCGCAGATTTTGATTTGTAAAGGACCCATTACTAATGCGTCATTCTACGAACTGATGATCTGATCAACAATGCGCGGCATTGCCACCGCCGCCGGCTCGCGCACCAACCGCGTTGCGAATTGTGAGAGCTGTGTCACCTCGGGATTCACTTCGATTAGTTCGCCGCCATCACGAGTGGCCCGCAGCG
>QHRD01000235.1 GCA_003220005.1 Verrucomicrobiota bacterium
GGTGCCGGTTGGCGAGGGCGTGGCCGATACAGGGGGAGCGCGCGCGACATTCTCGATATGTTTGGCCTGGCATGGGTGAACGGTACCGGCACAGACAAAAGTCAACTTACCTATTGGGGCCGGTGGCAGTACGTGGGCGAGCAACAGCCTAACGAGCCTAACAACCAGCCCCTGGCTTACATCGCGCCGTTGCGAGGCCGGCTTGAGTTTATCAAAATTCTAAACTACGCCTTGAACGTAGCCAATCCCGGCTGGGATCCTCTTTCCAATGATACTGACTCGAACCGCGTTGCACGAACCCTCTCAATTGTGGCGTCATTAATCGATCAATACGACGACTCCGGCGATACATACGAACGGGATGCAACAACGGGTAGCCACACCACCATCATTGAATATGGCGGAGGATTCGTCCTTGGCTGGGAGAACGAAAATAATGCCAGCAGCCCCGGTTACGACGTCAATAAGGACCCTTACGCCTGGATCATCGACCCAAACACCGGAAGCAAGAAGCCGAGGCCTGCGACCGCCCCAATAGTGATCAATCATCCACTCAGCAACATCGGAGAGTTCGGCTACGGTCTTGATACCGCAAACGGCTTTCAACCGCTCAGTTTTGTTACGGAAACGAGCAACGACAAAGCCGTCCTCGATTTTTTTACATACAATCCCATCCTGCACACCTATCCGCGTGCCGGCATCCTCAATCTCAACACCAGAAGTGTTCCCGTCATCGCCGCAGCGTTGAAAGCGGCGCTTAAGAACGACACGATCGTGCCTCCTTCATCATCAGGCGCGATTTCTGCCAGCGAAGCCACAACTGCGGCGCAGCGGATCGTTGACGAGACGAAGTTGCGCCCCGTGTTACACCGCGGAGATGTTGCTCGACTTGTCAGAGTTGGCGCAAATATCGCCTGGACGAAGGAACAGAAGGAAGCGATTGCACGCGCGCTGGCTGAAATGGGCCAGGCGCGCACCTGGAACTTGATGATTGACGTGATTGCACAGACTGGAAAATGCGCGCCGGGCGAGACCGACCTCTCAAGATTCATCGTTGAAGGCGAAAAACGCTACTGGCTTCACATCGCGCTGGCTCGCGATCTCAACACCGACCGCACTGTGGATGTGCTCGGCAGCCAGCTTGAAGAAGTTTCTGAGTAGTGTCTGTAAATTGATGCTTAAAGAGGGCCTAAAACTGGAACTTATTGTATTCCTCGTGTGTGCCGATCCAGAACCAGTAGTAATGGCCGTTTCGCTCACGTGCTAAGGCACGGTAGCTTCGACCGATCTCGACAGTGTAGATTTCACCTTTCTTGCTAAAGCCGAGAGATGGATGCCAGGGATTGCCCTTGAACAGCGCAAAGTTCTTGTCCGCTAGCTTCTGAATGTGCGCGGGCAGTTTGTCATAACACTTCCAGAACGACTTCAGTGCGTGTGAAGTCACGGAAGCGGCGTGAAATTGCCTGAATCAATTTCAGCGTCGATTTTCGCGAGCGCTTTTTCGTGCTTTCCCCCCGGCGAGAAATCTTCTTCGATTTCTCGGTCCCAAGTGAGCTTATCGCGGTGAATGACGTAGGCAGCTAATTTCGTCAACTCCTTTGGAGGCAATTCATCAATAGCCTTCTCGATCTCGGCGAGACTCATAAGGGAACATTACGGCAGGCTGATGTGCTCGCAAGGGTTCGGTACACAAATCGATCGCGCAGGCTCTGCGAAATTTTGGCTCGAAATTGAAGACACGAATTTCACGAATTGGCACCAATCGGTGTCCAAAGGTGTATCAGCTTTCTGAAAAGCTTTGCTCATGAGATTCGTGAGAATTGGTGTCATTTGTGTCTTAACCCGCATGAATTCTTTGGCGACCAAGCAAACTGAAATCCGCGCCGCTGCCGTGCGAGTTAGCAACGACGCACTGATTGTCGATTTTAGCGAAGGGTGAGACCGACCGATTCATCGTTGAAGGCGAAAAGCGCTACTGGCTTCACATCGCGCTGGCTCGCGATCTCAACACCGACCGCACTGTAGATGTGCTCGGCAGCCAGCTTGAAGAAGTTTCCGAGTAGCGGCTGCGGCGGTGCTTGACACAAGCACCGCTACACGTGCGATTGTAGAGGCGTTTGTGTCAAACGCCTGCGTGCTTTTGGTGGGTAGTGGCGATTGACCGCAATCGCCAAGGCGGTTCAGGTGAACCGCTCCTACCAATGGCATCAATCATTGTTCCTGATGCTGAATGCTGGATGAGCGCGCTTGAAGGGCGGGCAGTCGCATACGCTTGGCTTGACTTGGAATGATAACGCGCGACGATATCATCGTGCGTACGATTGTCGATTTACCAAAGGAGCAGATTAGAAAACTCGCGCTGTTGTGCCGTAGGGAAAACATTTCTCGTGCCGAAGCCGTCCGTCGGGCAATTGACCGTTTTCTACGTGTCTCACCCGCGAGCGATCTGCGCCCATTCTTTGGCGCATCCAGGACGCGCGGGAATATTTCACGCCATGTCGCTGCGCTGCGCGGCGAATGGAGCCGCCGAAGACCGGCTGGCAGAGGCTCCCGAAGTTGAATGCGCTGCTTGATAGCGACATTCTGCTCGATTTCCTCGACGGTCACACCTCCGCAGCCCAAGAAATTGCCCGCTACCGCGAATGTTGCATCAGCATCATTTCATGGATGGAAGTACTGGCTGGGGCACGCACCGAGGCTGACGAAGACATCCGTCGCGGCTTCCTCGCTCATTTTCGAGTTGTGCCGCTGACACCAGAAGTGGCCGAAGAAGCGGTCAGGTTACGACGGCAGCATCGACTTAAACTCCCGGATGCGATTATCTGGGGCAGTGCCTTGAATGAAAATTGTGTACTCGTCTCCCGCAACACGAAAGATTTTCCTTCGAATCAAGCCGGCATACGTTTTCCGTACCGGCGTTAGTGGGGACCACGTCTTGCGTTGTGTTGCATCCGGTCGACGAGCGATTTGTCTGGGATTGAGAATGAGCCGCCGGATGACTCGCGCTTTCAGCGCTTGTGTACGGGGCGATCAATGTCCTGGGGCGTTGCCCCAGGCTTCAATGAGGCCGCGCCTTTGGCGCTGAGCATG
>QHRD01000073.1 GCA_003220005.1 Verrucomicrobiota bacterium
CGCCGCCGCGCGGCTACTCGGGAATTTTTCGATGGATCCAAACGCTGTTCACGAGCCCGAGGCCAAACATGATCATCAGCACAAAAGAACCGCTGTAACTGATCAGTGGCAGCGGCACGCCAGTGATGGGTAGCAAAGCGATTGTCATTCCCATGTTTTGGAAAATGTGGGTGAAGATAAGAGCCGTGATCCCCACAACGAGAAGCAGGCCCAATTGATCGCCGGCCAAGAACGCAACAAAAAGACACGTCATCAGGAGCAGGGCGAACCCACCAATCAGAAGTACTCCGCCCACAAATCCCCATTGCTCGCCGATAGCGGAGAAAATGTAGTCGTTGTGAACAGCAGTGGCGGGCAGGAAGCCGAGCTCGATCTGCGTGTTTGGCGCTTTGAATCCTTTGCCCGACCAACCGCCCGAGCCGATGGCAATGAGAGATTGATTAATTGCCCAGGCAGAACCTTGTTTGTCGATGTCAGGGTGAGTAAAGGCCGTGATCCGCTGTTGCTGGTATGGCTTGAGTCCGAAATTGATCGCGATTGGAATAAAAGCGATTCCGATGAGAACGACGCAAATCAAATAGCGCAGCGGCAGTCCACCGACGAACCACAACGCAAGGAGCACTGGAACCCAAATGATAACCTCGCCCAGATCGGGTTGCATCAGGATGAGCAGGCAGGGCGCTCCCGCGATCGCTCCGGAGAGCAGCAGCCGCAGCATCGGATGCATCTCGCGAAATTGAGTTAGGAATATCGCTAAAACCATTATACCGGCGACGACCGCAAGCTGGGCAGGTTGAAAATTGATCGGCCCCAAGTGCAACCAGCTACGTGCCCCGTAAACTTTGGTGCCTATGAACTTCGTCAGGATCAGAAAGACGATGCCCGCGAAGTACATCGGCAACGCGCCCCAGCGGATCCAGCGGTAGTGAATCAAACTAGTCGCCATAAACGTAAGGACACCGACAGCTACCCAGTTCGCTTGCTTGCGCCAGAAATCCGCCGCGTACGGATCAGTGCGCGACGAGGTTGCGCTGTAAATCGCTACAATCCCGAAGGTGGCGAGCGCGAGCATCGTCACCAGCAAAAGCCAGTTTTGACCGAGCAACTTTCGCAAAAAGGGCGTCATGAGTTTTTTGGTTTCAGCAGGAAACGAGAGTGATTATACGCAAGTTGCGATGATGGTAAAACCTGCAACTCAAACGCTGAAGTCCAAGGATTTGCAAACACAGGCCTGAGCGCCGAAAAGGAAAGGCCTCTGGATTGCCAGGGCTTCGTATGTGTGCACCGATCAGGGGCTGAAATCTTGGCTAACGCGTGGCGTTTAATTCCCAAAGTTGCCGCGCCGCTTGTCACCAGATTTGGAGCCCACTAGATTACTCTCCTACTTGCTTGTTTTTGAAGGATTCCAATGGCCAAGAAGAAGAAAAAGACCAAGCGGAAGCTGGCTTATCCAAAGTTGCCGATGCAGCGGCACTTAAATTTGCGCCTCGAAGGAACGCATTTTGATCTCCGGCCAATCTTCGACGACTTGAATAAACGATATTTTCGCGGGCGTCTTCGCGGTTACAAAGTGATGTGGGGCCGCCGGCGAAAGCATCGGCCAAGAGAGAATTTCGTCTTTGCCACAATCCAGGAGGAGGACCGGGTCATTCGGATCAATCCGGCGCTAGATCAGCCGTTCGTGCCCCCCTGGTTTTTGCGTTATGTGCTCTATCACGAGATGCTGCATTCGGTGGTGCCGGATGAACCCTTATCGCCCAACCGCCGGCGAGTTCACACTGAAGAATTCAACCGGCGCGAGCGCGAATTTCGACACTATCGCAGAGCGCGCCGCTGGGAGGACGAGAATCTGTCGCGTTTTCTGCGCTGAATCACGCCTTTAGCGCGTTTGAGTGACCGGCGCCGGGGAGAATCTTTCAGACGGCGACGGCGTCGTCGCTACGTTCTTTTTGATGAGGAACCAAAGCGTTGTCGCGAGCAGGAGAGAGATCAACTTCGCGCGCCAGTTTTTCAGAATCAGTCTCTTCATATTTGCTATGCAACAAAATTTCCGCGATTCGCTGCCGGAACGTCTCCGGTGTGAAATTGCGCTCGATTCGCCGCCGATGGCAAATGGAAATTCCGCCGGTCTCTTCGGAAACAACCACGGCCACGGCGTCCGATTCCTCGGTGATGCCGAGCCCGGCGCGATGACGTAATCCCAGACTGCGGTCTAGTGTTTCCCGCTGACTCACAGGAAAAATGCAGGCCGCAGCTGCAATTTGTCCATTGCGAATAATCACTCCGCCATCGTGCAACGCAGCCTTTGGATGAAAGATGGTGAGGATCAATTCGACAGAAAACTCGCCGTCAATTATCACGCCTGTTTCTTCGTAAACGCGAATGGATGTGTCGCGCTCGATGGCGATGAGCGCACCGAATTGTTTGTTTGCCAGTTGCGTCACCGCCTCCGCCAGATCGTGGACAGTTTCTCGTTTCTCACTCGTCAGTGAGAAAATTGGGTGACCACCGAGCGCCTCCAGGCCACGCCGGAGCTCAGGCTGAAAAATTACGACCAACGCAACGGCCAGGAAAACTGAGAAGCTTCGCACGATCCAGCCGATCACAACTAAATTCAGCAGCGTCGAAATTAACGTCAGCGTCAAAAAGACAATCGCCAAACCAGTCAGCACTTTCGCACCCCGCGTGCCGCGAAAGTAGAGGTAGCCGTAATAGATCGCGATCCACAGCAGAATGATTTCGACCAGACTACGCCAGCTTCTGAACCAGAGATCGATGAGTTGGTGAATCATTCTGTCCTCCCAAGAATCGCCTCCGTTGCGCGCAAGGCACTTACACTTTCTTTGACATCATGGACCCGGAACACGTCTGCGCCGCGAACGCGCAAGAGCGAAGTCAACGCGATCGCAGGCGCCAGGCGGTCTTTCATTTCTGACGAGTCAACGAGCTTTGCCAGAAACGATTTGCGGGAAACGCCGATCACGAGTGGTCGATCATGCACACGCAGCCGCTCAAGCTGCGCGAGCAATTCCAAATTGTGATCGAGCGTTTTCCCGAAACCAATGCCCGGATCAAACGCAATCGTCATGGGATCAATATTACAAACTATGGCGCGCGCATATTGTTGTCGAAAAAAATCAGCAACTTCTGAGACAACATCTTTATATTGCGGCTGGCTCTGCATCGTCCGGGGAGTTCCCTGCATATGCATAATGATGAAAGCAGATTTCGTTTCGGCAATCAGCGGCAGCATTTCGTTGTCTCCCTGTCCTGCAGTGACATCATTCACAATCAACGCACCAGCCCGAATCGCCGAGCGCGCTACCTCAGCTTTCGATGTGTCGATTGAAATCGGAACGTCGATCTTCGCTCGTAGTTTTTCGATCACCGGGATAACGCGACGCAACTCCTCCCCAGCAGCGACAGGTTCCGCGCCGGGTCGCGTCGATTCACCACCGATGTCGAGGACGTCAGCGCCTTCTGCGGCCATTTTCAGGCCATGCTCTATTGCCTTCTCAGCAGTAAAGAATTCTCCGCCGTCGGAAAATGAATCTGGAGTCACGTTCAACACGCCCATGATCAAACCCCGCTGGGAAACGTTGAAAACGCGCTCGCCGACTTTCCAAATCCTCTCGCGCATCACAACTGAGACTAATTCAACTGCGCGATTATTCGACCTGTCGTTGGTTCGGTATGCGAAGGGCCGGATTGCAGGCATTCGGCGGTCACAGAACGCCGCTACAGTTTATTTCTTGCGCGAATAGCGCCCCATCAATTCGCCTTGCGCGATTACATGGCCTTTGATCGCGCTATCGATTTGGCCTCGCCTGGCGCCGGAAGGCAAATCCAACTCGCGATCCAGGGCGAAGATCCTGACGTAATACCGATGCGTGCCAGACGGCGGACACGGTCCGCCATAGCCCGATTTGCCAAAGTCGCTAGTCCCTTGCACTCCCTTTGGTGCGCTTCCTTCCCCAATACTGTTGGTCTGCGGAGAGATGTTCCAAACGATCCAGTGCGTGAATAGTCCGCTCGGCGCGTCCGGATCATCGACGATCAAGACAAGGCTTTTAGCCTCGGTAGGAACGTCTGCGATCTGCAAAGGCGGACTGGTGTTTGCGCCGTCGCATGAGAATTTTGATGGAATGTTCCCACCTTCCTGAAAAGCAGAACTTGTGATCTTCATTTTACCTCCTCCTGCAGCGAATGAGACGACGATCGCTGCCAAAAGAATCGCCGATGCACTGGCAATAATTGCTTTTCGCATCGTTAGACCTCCGATTGAAATCGCGTTTAAGTCGACGAACCTGACCATAATGTTTCGTCCAAATGACTGCAAACGGAGGTAAGATTCGAGAACAAGTTCTGGCGCTCCTCGCTCGGAAAGATTACCGGCCGCTGACCAGAACCGATATCGCTCGAGAACTTGGGCTGACCGGCCCGCAACGAAATGCCGTGCGCAAAACGTTGCGTGAACTCGAGCGAGCGGGCGTGATCGCGCGCATCCGCAAGGACCGCTATGTCTTGCCGGCCGAGGCGGACCTCGTAACTGGCAAATTGTCGATCCATCAGGTCGGCTACGGATTTCTCGCTTCTGAGACGCCGGGCCAGCCGGACATTTTCATCGCCGCGGAAAATACCGGGACAGCCATGAACGGCGACCGGGTCGTTGTGCGTATATCGCGCGATGCGCCTTATGACCGGATCAAGGGACGGCGCGAAGGACGTGTGATTCGAATCCTCGAGCGCGCTCACGATACGATCGTCGGCACACTGCAGCGGTCGCGGAATTTTTACTACGTTGTGCCGGATGATCCGCGCTTCGTGCACGACATCTACGTGCGCGGTGACACAGATAAGGACCTACCAACGCGCGCGAGCCTCGGCGACAAAGTCGTGGTTCGCCTCGAGGCCTGGGAATCGCGCCACGTCAATCCCGAAGGCGAAATCATCGAAGTCCTCGGGCCGGCAACCGCGCCGGGCATCGACATGCTCTCGATCATCCGCAAATTTCATCTGCCCGCGGACTTTCCGAAGGATGTTTTGGATCAGGCAGAGCGGATTCCCGATAAAATCAGTCCACGGCAGCTCGAGGGACGCGAAGATTTGCGCAAAGAATTTATCGTCACGATCGATCCCGATGACGCGCGCGATTTTGATGACGCAATCCACGTGGAGAAGCTTGCAAACGGCGGTTGGAATCTCGGGGTGCACATCGCCGATGTTGCCGCCTACGTAGAACCCGGGAGCGCATTGGATCGCGAAGCGCGCCGGCGCGGCAACAGCGTTTACCTGCCCGACCGCGTGATCCCAATGTTGCCGGAGCGATTGAGCAACGGCGTTTGCAGTCTTAACCCAGAAGTCGATCGGCTAACGCACTCAGCGTTCATTCATTTCGACAAACATGGCGTGGCGAGAAGCGCGCGTTTCGCTCGCAGCGTGATTCGCAGCGCGCACCGCCTTACTTACAAACAGGCTTATGCGATTTTGAACTCTGCGCCACGTGACCAATTGGACGAACGGCTGCATACGGCTTGGGAACTTGCTTCGTTATTCCAGAAGTAAAAGTCTGGGTCGATAAACGCGGTTATCCAGTGAGACTGGAGCGCGTCGAAAACGATGAGTCCCACCGGCTAATTGAAGAATTCATGCTGGCTGCAAACGAAGCTGTTGCGCGCGAGCTTAAGAAGCGGGCGATTCCCACCATCTTTCGCGTCCACGAAAATCCAGATCCAGAGAAACTGGCGGAGTATCGCGAATTCGTGCTTAGCTTTGATTACAGGGTTGGCGATCTGACTCATCGCGCAGAGTTGCAGCGATTGCTCACGTCAATCCAAGGTAAACCCGAAGAGCAAGCTCTAAAGGTAGCGCTGCTCAAAAGCTTGAAACGCGCGCGCTACGCTGCCCAGCCGCTCGGCCATTACGGATTGGCCAAGGCGAATTATCTTCATTTCACCAGCCCGATCCGGCGTTATGCCGATCTGGTGGTGCATCGTGCGCTTGGCAGGGACGCCGCGCTGCGGCGTCCGGACATGAGCGAGATAGCTTCCATCGCCGAGCACATTTCAACGACTGAAAGAAATGCAGCCGATGCGGAGATCGATGCCGCGCAAATGAAGAAGCTCGAATTTTTTCAACGGCAACTCGACCAACGCAACCCGCAGATTTTTCGCGCCGCAATTGTCGATGTCCGCAATTACGGGCTGATGGTGGAATTGCCGGATGCCCTGATCACCGGGCTAATCCATGTCTCCTCGCTCACGGACGACTTCTATTTGTTTGAGCCCGCTCGACGGCAGCTCATTGGCAGACGCTCGCGCAAACGATTCAGCGTCGGCGACGAGTTAAATGTCTTTGTCGCCCGCGTCGATGTCTTCAAGCGACAGGTGGATTTCGCAATGGCGGCGCCGTCTCAAGCACCGAGAAAGTTCGCTCGCTCGACGTCGAAGGCTCGCGATCGGAAATGACGAGTGAAATTTGCGACGGTGACGAATCGCCGCTACAAGAGTTGCCATGACTGAAGCTACTGCTACTGCTACCGCTCCGGCTCCCGTTGCCGCACCACGCTACACACGGGCAAATCCGTTTCCCGCTCGCATGATGGTCAATCGCCGTCTCAGCGGTCCGGAATCTGAGAAGGATACACGCCATTTCGAGCTCGATCTGACGGGATGGGGTTTGACCTTTGAAGTCGGCGATTCTTTAGCTGTTTACGCAACGAACGATCCCGAGTTGGTCGATGAAATCATCCGTACGCTCGGCGCGACCGGCAATGAACAAGTCCCGCGCCTGAAAGGCGAACCGACGACATTCCGCGAAGCGCTATTGCGCGATTACAGCATCACGCAGCCGACGCCCAAGTTTTTGAAGGCCATTGCCCAACGCGCCAGTGCAGCGCCAACGCTGGGCTATCTTCTCGCGCCAAACCGCAAACAGGACCTCGAGACTTATCTCTGGGGCATGGAGATAATCGATTTCCTCTCGGACCATCCTTCTGCCCGTTTCGCGCCAGAGGAATTTGTGGGCTTGCTCACGAAACTACAGCCGCGACTTTATTCAGTGGCCTCGAGCTTAAGGGCGTACCCCTACCAGGTGCATTTCATCGTGGACGTTGTCCGTTATGAAAGCAATGGTCGGCTCCGCAAAGGGGTTTGTTCATCCTTTCTTGCAGAACGTGCTGATGACGTCCCGGTGCCCGTTTTTCCCACCGTCGCAAAACATTTTCATCTGCCAGAGGACCCTGACACTCCAATTATCATGATCGGTCCCGGAACCGGAGTGGCGCCATTCCGCGCATACCTGCAAGAGCGAAAAGTAACCGGGGCAAAGGGTAAAAATTGGCTTGTCTTTGGCGCGCAGCACGAGAGATGCGACTTTGCGTATGGAGATGAGTTCAACGCGTATGTGAAGGAGGGACTTCTCACACGGCTCGATTGCGCGTGGTCGCGCGACCAGCCCCAGAAAATCTACGTGCAGCACAAGATGGCGGAAAACGCCGGGGAGATTTGGAAATGGATCGATGCCGAGGGTGCATACTTTTTTGTGTGCGGCGATGCGCGCCGGATGGCAAAGGACGTCGATGCGATGCTGCGCAAAATCGTTCAAGAGCACGGCGGCAAGAGCGTTGAGCAAGCAAATGAATACGTTGAGAAACTCAAGAGCGACAAGCGTTACAAGCGGGATGTGTATTAGAAAAAATGACGAAATCCAAATGACGAATGACGAATTAATGACAACGCACGAACCACGAAAGCTCGCGCGTGGGTCTTAGCGGGATCTTTCATTTAGAAATTCGTCATTCCTTCGTCATTCGTCATTTTTCCCGATCTGTGGCATAATAATTCGCAAAGGGGTAAAGTATGTACGAGAACACTGAATTCACATTGAGCCGCGATTGCGAAGCGATCCAGATTCCGAGCGGCCAAAAGACAACAATCCCGGCCGGAACGCAGGGGGTAGTCACGCAAAGCCTGGGAGGAAGCTATACCGTTGCAACTTACCAGGGCCTGGCGCGCGTCACAGAG
>QHRD01000071.1 GCA_003220005.1 Verrucomicrobiota bacterium
TTGCTGTCGGGCAGCTTCTTCCTTAGCCCAAGCCCGCGCCGCGTCACCCGCAACGGCTTCAATGCGGCGTGTTCCGGCCGCAATCGCTTCTTCGCGAACGATCCGAAATGGTCCGATCTCGCCTGTCGCTCTCACGTGCGTGCCGCCGCACAGTTCCATGGAATAACCATTGAGCGCGCGCGGCGCGCCGCCGATCTGCAGCACGCGTACCGTGTCGCCATATTTCTCTCCAAAGAACTGAATGATGTCCTTTCGCTGTTTCACTTCTGCAAACGGAATTTCTGTCCACGAAACCGGCGCATTTTTCGCGATTTTTTCGTTCACCAGTTTTTCAACATCACGTTCTTGCTCTGCCGTCAGCGGCGCGCTTGAAAAATCGAACGTCAATTTGTCAGGACCGACGTAGCTCCCTTTTTGCGACGCATCGCGCGAGACGACTTCGTGTAACGCCCAGTGCAACAGATGCGTCACGGTGTGATGTCCCTGAATCAACTTGCGCCGATCAGCGTCAACTGAAATGCGCACCGCCTCACCCGGCTCCGGCGCTCGGCCTTTCATAAGCTCCGCGCGATGAACAAAAACATCGCCGCGTTTTTGCGTGTCGATCACACGCAACTGACCGACTTCTGTCCAATCATGCCCCGGAACGTGCAGCAATCCGCGATCACCAACTTGCCCACCCATCTCGGCATAGAATGGCGTGCGATCCAGAACGATGTTGAGTTCGTCTGGCTTTTTGCCCGGTAACACGGTTTCGACAACCGATTCGGTCTCCAAAAAATCGTAACCGAGAAATTTTGTCGGCTCGACCTTGAGCTCGCCTTCTTCGACGCTGATTTCTTCCTTTTTCTGAGCCTTTCGTCCGCGCTCGCGCTGTTGCTCCATCAATTTCTCGAACCCCGCAACATCAACAGCGAGCCCGCGCTCACGTGCCATGAGTTCGGTCAGATCCAGCGGAAATCCATAGGTGTCGTAAAGTTTAAATGCAATTTCGCCGGATATCTCACGCGGAACACCTGCTTTCGTCATTTCGATGTCGAACTGCATCGCCCGATCAAAAATCGTGAGTCCTTCATCGAGAGTTTTGTTAAATGATTCTTCTTCGCGGCGGATTGTTTCTTTGATTGATTTTTGCTTCGTGCAGACTTCCGGAAAGACGTCGCCCATCGTTTTCGCCAACACATCGACGAGTTTGAAGAAGAATGGTTCATGAAAACCGAGCGTGCGGCCATAGCGAACCGCGCGCCGCAAAATGCGGCGCGATACATAACCGCGGCCTTCGTTTGATGGAATGATTCCGTCGGCGATCGCGAAACTGAGCGCGCGGATGTGGTCGGCGACAACGCGGAAAGCCACATCGACTGCGGATTGCGGATTGCGGATTGCAGATTGACCCTGATCCGGCAGCGTGCTGGCATATTTCTTGCCGCTCAATTTTTCGATCTCATCGAAAATCGGGCGAAAAATGTCGGTCTCGTAATTCGAAATTGTACCGGAAAAATCGCTGAGATCTTTTGTACCTTGAATGATCGCGGTCACGCGTTCGAACCCCATTCCGGTATCGACGTGACGTTGAGGCAAGGGTGCGAATGCTCCATCGGGGTTCGCGTTGAACTGAATGAAAACCAAATTCCAAATCTCGATGCAACGCGGATCGTTCTTGTTCACGAACGCGCCGCGCGTGTCGCCATCGGACGTGAGATCGACATGCACTTCTGAGCACGGCCCGCACGGGCCGGTGTCGCCCATCATCCAGAAATTGTCGGCCTTGCCACTGCTGAGAACGTGAACCTTTGGATCAAGGTCGGCTTCTCGAAATAGATGCGCCCAGTGCTCATACGCTTCTTGGTCGAACTCACTTGGCTCGCCCGGGCCGGGCTTGTAAACGGTCGCGTAGAGTCGTTGTGCCGGAAATTTCCAGCGCTCGAAGAGTAATTCCCATGCCCACTCGATTGCTTCCTTTTTGAAATAATCCCCGAAGCTCCAGTTGCCGAGCATTTCGAAAAACGTGTGGTGATAAGTGTCGAGTCCGACGTCTTCGAGATCGTTATGTTTTCCGCCGGCACGGATGCATTTTTGCGTGTCCGCCACACGCGGCGGATTCCACGTTGGTTTTTGTTGCCCGAGAAAGATCGGCACGAACTGGTTCATGCCGGCATTGGTGAAAAGGAGATTGGGCGCGTCTGGCAGCAGAGGTGACGACGGCACAATGGTGTGCTGTTTCTCGCGAAAGAAATCGAGAAATGATTTTCGAATTTCGGCAGAGGTCATGACTTTCTGAACACCAACGAACACAAATAAACACTAATTCGAAGACCCTGAAACCTTTAGTCTGAATTGATGGCTCTCCGTGTTAATTCGTGAATTAATACTCCCTGTGAACGCGGCGAGTTCATCAAGTAAGCGGCGAGACGGCATCGTTTTGATCACCGTTTGGCTGCTTCTTTCGGTCGGTGCGCTTGCGATTGCGAAACAAAATCTTTCCGTGCCCGGGTTGTATTACGATGAGGCCGTGTTCGCGGGTTTGGCTAAAGATTTTGTCGTTAGCAAAAAGCGGCTTCATATGCCGGGCTGCGAACGACCGATTTTCTTCGGCCGACCGTGCCCGACTTTCGTTCAGCCGTACCTGGGGGCTTTGAAATCCTGGATGCTGGTTCCGGGATTTGCGCTTTTCGGTTCGAGCGTCGCCGTTTTGCGCCTAACGACATTACTCTGGGCATTACTCGCGCTGCTCGTTTTTATGCTCGCGGCTAGAAGAGCGCTGGGTCTGCGTGTGGCTTTGATTTCCGGAATCTTGCTGATCGCTGATCCGAATTACTTTTTTCTTGGTCTGCTCGATTGGGGTGCATCCGTTGGCGCTTTTCTTTGTCGATGTCTTGCATTTTGGCTGGCGCTGCTTTGGTGGCAGCGTCGAAACCTGCTTTATCTTTTCTTGGCGAGCCTGTTTCTCGGGCTTGGCGTTTTTAACAAAGTCGACTTTCTGGTCTTTATAAGCGCGACCAGCATTGCTGCCGTTTGTCTTTATGGCCGACCAATCTGGACAGAACTGCGGGCACGTTTGTCAATTGTGACAATCGTTTGTCTCGGCTTTTTGTTAGGCGCCTGCGCGATGATTTTCAAAATCGGGCGGATCGTCAGCCTCACCACTGCAGGCCGGGCCTCGATGGGGCCGCGAGAGCTGAGCGAAAAATTGCACACACTGGTCGCGATGTACGACGGCTCATATTTTCACCGTTTAATGAACATAGGCGGAGTCTTCGAGAAAATGTACGATCAGCCAGCCGGCGCTCATGCATTACTCGGGCTAATTCTGGCCCTCGCGATCATTGCGGCCGCAATTTTCTCGCGCGAACGACATCTCGTCCGGATGATCCGATTTCTATTGGTTAGTTTATTTCTGATTACGGTCGGCATGTTGATCCTTCCAGGCGCCGTTCGAATCCATCATGCAATTTTGGCTTTTCCATTCCCGCAATTGATCATTGCCGTCACCTGCGTGTTTCTTTGGGACCGTGAATCGACAAAATCGATTCGACGCGTCACGCGACCAACGATTGCTGCCGCGATCTTGATTCTCATTGGGAGCGATTTGCTTGCGATCTCGAAAACCGAAACATTACTGACCGAAACAGGAGGACGCGGACGTTGGAGCAACGAGTTCGATCGATTTTGCCGAGAAAATAAAAACCGTTCCGATCTCGTGATCGCAAGCCTCGATTGGGGATTTAACGAGCAGCTCGCGTTTTTGACCGACGCACCAAAACTGGTCGAGCCGTTTTGGGGCTTTCCCCAATATAAAGAGCTCCCTCCGTTGCCGCATCAGCCGCAGTACATCTATCTGGCGCATCCAACCGAATACAGCTTGTTCCGGTACGATCTTGTCTATTTAGAGACGCTCCGGGGCGGCGGCGAAAATGTTGAGATCAGTCCGTACACCGACCGCCAAGGCCAAGTCGTGTTCTACACGATCAGATTTCCGGCGGACTAGCAACCAAGCACGCGATTATTCTTTATCTTCGTCCAGCTTCGCTTTGACGGCCGCCTCAATCTCTTCGTAGAGCGCCTTGTCGTTCTTCAAGACTTCTTTCGCCGCGTCGCGGCCCTGCGCAAGCTGCGTGCCTTTGTAGTTCAGCCAGGACCCGCGCTTCTCGATAATTTGCTTTTCCAACGCGACGTCGAGAAGTGCGCCCGTCGAGGAGATTCCCTCATTGTACATGATGTCAAATTCGGCCTCGGTGAACGGCGGTGCGACCTTGTTTTCAACGATCTTGATGCGAGTGCGGTTCCCTGTCACCACGCCGTCGGTCTGCTTGATCGCGCCGATGCGCCGAATGTCGACGCGCACACTGGCGTAGAACTTCAAGGCTTTTCCGCCGGGCGTCGTCTCCGGATTTCCAAACATCACCCCAATTTTTTCCCGGATTTGATTTGTGAAAACGCAGCAGGTCCGCGCTTTTGAAATGAGCGACGTGAGTTTGCGCAATGCCGCGCTCATAAGTCGCGCTTGCGCGCCGACTGTCGCGTCCCCGATCTCGCCTTCGAGTTCCGCTCTGGTGACCAGCGCTGCGACAGAATCAACGACGATCACGTCCAGAGCGTTGGAGCGAATCAGGGTTTCGCAAATCCGCAGCGCCTCCTCGCCGGAGCTTGGCTGAGAGACGAGCAAATCATCGAGGTTAACACCGAGCCTCTTTGCGTACGCAGGATCGAGCGCGTGTTCGACGTCGATAAATGCCGCCAGCCCGCCGCGCTTTTGCGCCTGCGCAATTACTGTCAGGGTCAGTGTGGTTTTCCCTGACGATTCGGGACCGAAAACTTCTACCACTCGCCCTCTCGGGAATCCGCCAACGCCAAGAGCGCGATCGATCAAGATGTTGCCGGTGGGAATGACATCGATATCGACAATTTTTTCGTCGCCGAGGCGCATGATTGCGCCTTCGCCATAATCTTTGGCTATTTGTTGAATCGCCAGATCGAGGTTCTTATTTCGTGCCGCTGTGAGTTTGTCAGCGGCTGTTTTTTCTTCAGTCTTTGTCGCCATATCAGGATCACTTCTAAGTACGACCCAGGCGACGATTCGCCAAGCAGAAAAGCAAAGCGACTTCGACCGAGTGAAAGGAAAAAGGCCGCGAACAGTTCACGTCGCGGCCTTAATTTCGGCGAAGCCCAGCTGTTACGAGACGGTGATCTTGCGGGGCTTGACGTGCTCCGCTTTGGGCAGAGTCAACGTCGCGAGGCCCTGCTCGATTTTCGCGCTGATTTTGTCGCCGTCGATCGACGGATCCAGCTCGAATGTGCGCCGGAAGTTGTCCGGACGCGATTCGTTATGAATCAGCATTCCTTCAATTTGTGGAAGCGAACGCCGGCCGATGATCGTCAGCTCGTTGTTTTCAACGAAAATATCGAGCCCATCTTTTGTGACGCCAGGCATCTCGAGTTCAAGTGTATAGCCGTTGCCGGCCTCGATCACGCACGCCGGCGGCGCGATAAACTGCTCGGCTTGCGCGCGATCAGCATCGCGATTTTCACGGGTTAACGTATTCATATGAAGTTCCTTTCAGTTTCGATTGATTAACTGACCTGTATTTGCTTCGGCTTAACTTCTTCAGCCTTGGGCAATGTCACGGTCAGGATTCCATCGCGATAAATAGCGCTGACTTTCCCCGCATCCACGCGAGTTGGCAGCGCGATACTGCGGCGGAACGTCCCGACGTAACGTTCGGTACGCTCGGCCTTGTCGCCGTTAGTGCTTTCGTGCTTTCGCTCACCGCTGATCGTCAATGTCCCGTCATGCAGCGAGATTTCGATGTCTTCCTTCCGCATGCCGGGCAATTCAACGACAGCGACGATGTTGTCAGTGCTTTGGTAGAGATCGAGTGCGGGCGACCAGCCGGTAAAAAGCTGTCCCGCACGTGGAAAGCTCGACCAGACTGGTAACTCGAAAAACGAGTTGAGCTCATCCCTGAGAGTGTTCCAGCGATCAGAGGCCAACCACGGCGCCGATTCTGGTGCTTGATAGCGAATTAAACGCATAATTTGAAGTCTCCTTTCTTGGATTAAAAGATTTATACTTTCAG
>QHRD01000236.1 GCA_003220005.1 Verrucomicrobiota bacterium
TTCGATTTCTGCGGTGAACACTCCTTTTCGTCCTGCTCGAGGATCCAGAACTCTGGCTTTGTCGCCTTGTGTCACAATAATTTTGGTCTCGATTGTTACGTCGGAATGCGCCCCATGAATCGCTCCCTTAACCGACTGACTCTGTGCGCGCGCCAGGTCGCTGCCGCGTGTTCCGAGAACAAGCCTTCGGGCCATCGCGCGAAATCTAGCGCGGGAAGGATTGTAGGGGAAGCTGACAGCTTCTCCTACAGTTGCGACGCGCGCAGTGGATTTTCGCCGAGCGAGGGATGCTCCGCAGTTTGCGAGGGGCGATTCAGTCCTCGAGAAATTGAATCCACAAAATCCGCGACATGTTCTGCAATGATCGCCTCCGCTGCGGCAACCTGCTGGCGTCGGAGCGCGAGTGATTGCTCCGCGACGGATCGTATCGAATCGATGTCGTAAAGATAAACCCCTTCCATTTCGTTTACGCTCGGATCGACATCGCGAGGCACGGCGATGTCGATGATGAAGAGCGGACGATCCAGTCGTTCGCGTACCATCGGCGCCAGTTTGGCTCGCGTCAGTAACGGTGTCTCCGACGCGGTCGATGTAATCAGAATATCAATCTCACGGCATTGCGTCGCCCACTCGTCGAACGGCACGGCGCGGCCGCCGACTGCCTGAGCCAGCTCGCAAGCGCGATCCATTGAACGATTGCTTACGCGAAGATCACTGACGCCGCGCGACATGAGCGCACGCGCGGTGCGTTCGCTGGTTTCCCCTGCGCCGAGCACAAGAACCTTGCATTCGCTTAATTTGCCAAAAATTCTTTGCGCCAAATCGACAGCGACCGAACCGACCGACACCGTGCCACGCGCAATGTCCGTGTGCGTGCGCACCTGTTTCGCCACGCGAAACGCGCGCTGAAACAAACGATGCAAATATGGGCCGGCTGCTTGGGATGTTCTGGCCAACTCGTATGCTTTTTTCGCCTGCCCGAGTATCTCGCTCTCGCCGACGACCATCGAGTCGAGTCCGGAGGCGACCCGGAAAAGATGCAGCACGCACTTTTCGGCCTCGTACCGATAAAATGGAGGCGCGTAATCGTGAGGATCGATGTCGATTCTTCGCATGAGACAACGCGCAATTTCATCCGTGGAAACGCGTTTTTGCGAAACTGCGTAAACCTCAACCCGATTACACGTCGTCAATAGCAACGCTTCGGCGCAACGGGTTTGGCGCAGGATCGATTCGGACGTCGCGCTACCGGTAAACTGCTCCCGCGTCGCCACGTCGGCGGTGTGGTGACTTAAGCCGAGACAGCAAAGATTCATGGCAGCGGGTGCATTTCCGCGGTGAATTCGATTCCCCAGAGAAGCGCCAGTGCCACGCTAAAGCCAATGATGCATAACGTAGCCACCCATCTCGGCGCGAACCACCGCAGATAACGGCCTTGTAAAATCGCGGCGTAAAGCCCCCAGACCCCGATTGCGGCCACAACTTGCACGCGCGGCAAAGGGTGGCCTGTAAAAAAACCGCTCACTATGCCCAGCGTGTAGAGCGCAAAGCCCCACCACAGTAGCCGGGTGATAGTCGCGTAAAGATCTGTCAACGGAGGCAGATGATAGAAAACAGAATGCAACTGATGCGTCTTGAGCTGCCGTTCCTGGATCAGATACATGACGCCTGCGATGCAGGCGAGAGCGAACGCCCCGTACGCGACGATCGAAATCGAAGCGTGAAATTCCAGCCATGGGCTGGCCGCCACTTTCACCGGATGCCGGATGTCGATTGGCGCAACGAGCGCGAAACCTTGCAGTAAAACCACCAGCGGTGCGGTGAACGCGCCCATCAACGAAAGGCGATACAGCGGACCGACGAGCATGTACATCAGCGCCACCGACCACGCCAGAAAAACAAAAACCTCAAAGAGATTTGTCAGCGGACATCGGCCCAGCGCATGACCGCGTATCGACAAGAACGCCGTCTGAAAAATGAATCCCAAGCCTACCGCAAAAAAATTGAATCGCATTGGCCGAAACACTCCAGTACGCAGCTCAACAATTGTGTGCACGACTGCCGCGAGAAAACAAACCGTCGAAACGATGAGAAGATAGCGATCCACCGGGAGAGAGCTTATTCTAGATTGTCCCGGGTTGGCAATCCTCGGTAAAGCGGCAGGCGTGATGACTAATTTGCTCCACAGGAACGTCCGTCGCGAAGGTTGATTGACCTTTCATTGCAGCCCACTAGCGTTCCGACCGATGGCGTTGGACCTAATTGGAAAACTCCGCGCTGCTGTGCGCGATGTGCCCGATTTCCCAAAGAAAGGAATCGTATTTAAAGATATCACGCCCGTCTTAAACGATGCCGCGTTGTTTCGTGCGTCGATTGATCTTTTTCTGGAGCGCTGTCGCGGTAGAGACATTGACAAAATTGTCGGGATCGACGCGCGCGGGTTTGTTTTTGGATCGGCAGTCGCCTATGAACTCGGTGTTGGTTTTGTGCCGATCCGAAAGCGCGGCAAACTTCCCTACCACACGGAGGTCGCGAAATACTCACTTGAGTACGGAGAAGCAGAAATGGAGATGCACATCGATGCAGTAAGAGCCAGCGAGCGAGTTGTGCTGGTGGATGATTTGCTGGCGACCGGTGGGACTTCTGCTGCTGCGGCTGTCCTTATCCGTAAAGCCGGCGGACACCTTCTCGAAGCGCAGTTTCTCATCGAGTTGGAATCTCTTCATGGCCGTAACCAACTCGGTCCGACCCCGGTTACGTCGTTCCTGAAATATTGAGTTTTCAGGGTGATACAGGGCACGTTCTGCGGCGCACTGCGAATGTAATTCGTCGGCGAGTGT
>QHRD01000070.1 GCA_003220005.1 Verrucomicrobiota bacterium
GTCGGGCTCCTACAACCCCGATCGATAAATCGACCGGTTTAGCCTGTTCCGCTTTCGCTCGCCACTACTGACGGAATCTCTTTCGATTTCTTTTCCTCCGGTTACTGAGATGTTTCACTTCACCGGGTGTCGCGATGTTCGTGCTATGGATTCACACAAACTCGAGCAGGTGTTAACCCGCTCAGGTTACCCCATTCGGACATTCACGGGTCAAAGCGTGTTTGCCGCTCTCCGTGACTTATCGCAGCTTGCCACGTCCTTCATCGCCTATTGGCACCAAGGCATCCATGATGCGCTCTTTGTAGCTTGATCAATCTGTTCAGCCCCGCTTGCGCGGGACCGAGATTCTTTGATAACTGAAACTCTCCGGCTGAAGATCTTAACCTTCAGCCGCTTTGATTTCAGACTCAGCTCTTAAAGTTGTACTTTCTTACTACCCTGTATGTAGATGTCAAAGAACCAGCCGTTCACGTACATGTGAGACGACAAAAAAACTCAATCTCGAATCCGACTTGACCTCGGCTCCGCACCCATGAACGATGCGGAGGCAGCCGATAAATCAATGTCGGGACAAAATTGAGTTCCAATTTGCAGTCCCCCCAGATGTACGTAGAACGCACTCCAAAATAGAGGAGTCCCGCTTCCAGCGGGGTTTTTAAATTATCAGTAGATCGATGACAGTCAACACATATTCGGCTGATTTTTATGGAAAAATTTCTGCTTTTCACATACGCTTGGCCCATAGGCGTTTATAAGTGGAGCTTGCAATTCCCCTGCGACTAGAAATGGCCCTAGTGTCCCACGAGGCATGCCAGAGCGCGATCTATCCGCCGCACATGCGCTCCCCAGGATTTACGACCAAGTGATGAGGCGGAGTTCGTGCCCCTGCATCAGGCAGGGGTGAGTGGGCACGACGCGCACACTAAACCCATAGGTGCCACTTTCAGTCGCGGGGACGCTGCCTTCGTAAAGGTAATTCCCGTCGCCCGTTCTCGACTGGTCGCAACTTTGATTTAGCACGGTGGCGGTGGGATTGCGGATATCGCCATTATCCAGTTCGCCGTGATACGCTTCTACGCGGACGTGTTGCGGATCGACTGCGCCGAGATGCACCCACGCGCGGATCTGCAATGATTCGCCGACCAAAATAGTTTGGCGATCTTTATTGGCTACTTGCACGTCGGAGATTTGCACCTGCGGCCAATCCTTTCGCATCTGCGCTTTCCACTGGCTCAGTTGCGTTGCGGCGCCGCAGCTGTTGCTGGAAAAATTGCCGTGTGCCCGGGCTGCCGGAACATAAAGCTGCTCGGTATATTCCTTCACCATCCGCTGCGTGTTGAAGACGGGCGTGACGCTGCGGATGGATTCGCGCATCAATTGCAACCAGGCGAGGGGAAGTTTGCCGTCCGGTTTCGCGTAATAAAGCGGCACGATTTGGTTCTCGAGTAATTGATAAAGACTGCTCGCGTCCACTTCGTTTTGAAATTCAGTGGTACCATTATCGATCTCGGCGCCAATGGCCCAGCCGTTGCTGCCGTTGTAGCCTTCGCGCCACCAACCATCGAGCACGCTCAGGTTAATCCCGCCATTCGGCGCCGATTTCATTCCGCTGGTGCCGCTTGCTTCCAATGGACGCAGCGGATGGTTCAGCCAAAGATCGACCCCTTGGACGAGACGCCGCGCAATGTAGCTGTCGTAGTCTTCCAGAAAAACGACACGGTTTTCCAAGCCGGCTCCGCGGCTGAACTTGTAAACTTCCTGGATAAGCGCCTTGCCTGCTTCATCGCGCGGATGCGCTTTGCCCGCAAAAATGAATTGCACAGGGCGCGTGGTATCATTGACCAATCGCTTTAAACGTTCTTTATCGCTGAACAAAAGCGTGCCGCGCTTATAAGTCGCGAAACGGCGCGCAAAACCGATCGTCAGAATTTCGGGATCAAGCACCCGGTTGACTTTGCGAATCGATTCTGGGGACTCACCCATTCGCTCACGGCGCTGTCGTTCCCGGTCGCGGACAAAATCGATCAGGCGGTTTTTAAGTTTTTGATGCGTCTCCCAGAGTTGCGCGTCCGGAATGTCGATGACGCCGCGCCAAAATTCCGGCTCGGTCAGGTGTTCCTCCCAGTCGCCGAGATGCTTGCGGTAAAGCGCTGCAAACTCCGGCGCCATCCAGGTCTTGGTATGAACACCGTTCGTGATGTTGGTGATTGGCACTTCGTGGACGGGGACGCCCGACCACACATCTTTCCAAAGCGATCGAGTCACTTCGCCGTGCAATTTACTAACGCCATTTACGTGCCGGCTAAGACGCAACGCGAGAATGGTCATACTCAACGGCTCGTCTGGATTGAGCCGTGTGTGACCGAATGAGAACAGCTCGTCGAATGGAATGTTTAGTTCCTTGGCGAACTTGCCGAAGTATTTTTGCATCATCTCGCGCGAGAACGAGTCATGCCCGGCCGGAACGGGAGTGTGCGTGGTAAAAACATTCGCCGCCGCGACCATCTGAAGTGCCGAATAAAAATCGAGCTTTTTCTCTACGACATTGAGACGGATGCGCTCCAGCGCCAGAAACGCCGAATGTCCCTCGTTCATGTGAAACACATCGGGCTGGATACCGAGCGCGCGGAGCGCTTTCACGCCGCCAATCCCAAGCAGGACCTCCTGACGCATGCGCATTTCCAGGTCGCCGCCATAAAGCTCCGCAGTAATTAATCGGTCCTCGGCGATGTTTTCCGGAATATCGGTGTCGAGCAGATAGACGTTTACCCGCCCGACGCGCAATTCCCAAAGCCTGGCAAAAACTTCCCGGTCCAGAATTGGCACGGAGATGAGAAGCTTCGTATCGCCCCGGCGGACCTCGCGAATCGGCAGATGATAAAAGTTTTGGTTCAGGTTAATCGCTGCCTGAATGCCTTCCTTGTCGATCTGCTGACGAAAATAGCCGTGCCGGTACAGCAGACCGATCGCAACGAAATTCAGATCAAGATCGCTGGCCGATTTGCAGTGGTCGCTGGCAAGGATACCCAACCCACCGGAGTAATTCGGGATCGATTCGTGGAAACCAAATTCAGCCGAAAAATATGCGATGGGATTTTTGATCGCGCTGCCGGCGCCAGTTTTTCCGTAGGTATCGCGGCGCCCCAGATATTTCTCGAATTCTTCAAAAACTTGCTTGAGCTCGCGTAGAAAAATTTTGTCCTGCGAAAGTTCTTCCAGGCGGGACTGCCGCGAAAGTTGCAGCATGCGCACCGGATTATGATTGGTGCGATTCCATAGCTCGGGATCGAGATGCCGGAACAAGCGGCGCGCGGAAGGTTCCCAGGTCCACCAAAGATTGAAACTCATCTCCCGCAGCGGCTCCAGCGTCGCCGGCAGGATGGGCGTCACGTTGTAAGTTTGAAAAGTCGGCATGCGTTTGAGTGTTACTGTAGCCGGGATCGCTGATCCCAGTACCCAAGATTGGAGGCTATAGAAATTACCATTCGAATACCCCAGCAAACAGAGCCGCAGTTAATCGAGAAAACTTGATCCGGCAAGTAGCGGTGTCGCTTTCCAGTTTTTCTAACGTGATGAATAGTCTCGTGTATTTTTGGCGTTTAATTTCCGCCCGGGGTCGACGCCCCCGGCTACGGCAGATGGAGCTAGCACGAGTCCGAGAAAAAAGCCCGCGACCAGTCCGCACAGATGCGCCGACATGCTGACCTGCGGAGTGGAAAGGTCGAACGCAATCTGGATCGCGATAATCACCGCAATGTTTGCCAGTCGTTGCCTCGCATGTGGCGCATGGCGATGTCGCATCAAAAATCCTGCCAACGCGCCCACGAGGCCCATGATGCAGCCCGACGCACCGACTAGTTGAGCCGGGTGTACGAGACCAATTAGAGTTAACCCCACAACCCCGACGCCTGAGGCCAGTCCTGAAATCAAATAACACGCAACGAATCGGATCGTGCCGATAGATCGCTCCAATAGCGGGCCGAGAACATACAGCGCGAAAAGGTTGAAACCCAGATGAGCAAAAGCTCCATGTAAGAATAGAGCCGTGAAAAGGCGCCAGTACTCGCCTTGGACTACCACGGCATAAGACTCGAGCGCACCGATCTGATGCAAAACTTCTGGATCGTTCGAGTCGGGCGCATTTCGGAGTTGGCCACCCCTGGCTCGACGTGCAGTTTCATGCTCGATGAGAACCGGACCGGCTGCGGCTCGATGACTCGCTTGAGATTCCAACTGGCGAAATAATCGGATTTGATCGCGCAACTCGGGACTCGGATGCAAAATTTGAAGAGTCGCTCCGAGTTTTCTGGCGGATTTGTAGTTTCCCTCCGCCGCGAGCTCGGTCATTTTGCGCAATCCAATTGCCGGAACGAACAAGAGAAAAAACCACGCGCAGCCACCGAAGTATCCGGCGACGCCACGCCAAAAAAGCCAGGCAACGCCTGTAGTCGCGAGCACGATGAGGGCAGGGATACGCCAACCATGATAAGGCGCACTGGGACGCCATGCCCGGGCCAGGACGAGCAGCGATGAAATCACCGCGAGGAAAAGAAAAATATGATCTAAATCCACGATATCGATCTTACGAAGACGCGTGAAGGATTCATTAAACGTTGAACGTCGAGCGTTGGAAGTTACTTTGCACTACAGCAAACGCCCAACGTCCAACGCTCAACTCCCAACGTCCAATCCGGATTATGCCAATCACTGTCACTGATTATCTCGACGTCATTTCATCCTGGTGTTTTTGGTCCGAACCGACATGGGCGGAATTGAAAAAGCGATACGACGGCCGTGTCGAGTTTCAGTGGAAGATCGCGCTGCTCGACAAAAGTGGGCTGCCCACTTCACGCGAACAGGAAGGATGGTTCTATCAGCGCAGCGGGATGATCATGCGTTCGCCATTTATGCTAAGCACCGACTGGTACGATCCCAATCTGCCGGAATGGCTCGCGCCGAACTGCGTTGCCGAAGCCGCAAAAGACTTTGGTTTTACTGATGACCGCATTCGTTTTGCGCTTGCGCATGCCGCATTGCGCGATGGGAAACAGGTCGGCGATTGGAAAGTTTCCGCTAAAGTTGGAGCCGAAGCGGGTGGGATCGATACCGGGAAATTGCTTGAGAGCGCGAGATCGCCCGAAATCGAACAGCGCGTTCGAGCCTCGACGGCCGAATTTGGCGCACTCCAGATCAACCAACGGCCGGCGTTCGTGATGGACACCGAGATTGGTGATCGCGCGGTTTTTTCTGGAGTTGTAAAGCTCGAGCCGCTAGCACGGACACTCGATTCGATGCTCGACGACGCAGCTGCGTATGCGGCGCACAAGGCGCATTTTGGCGACGCGCCGAAAAGTTGATGAGACGTGACAATCTTTGGTGGTGAAGGTAGGATCCAAAGCAACCACCAGTTACATTTTGTCCAGATTCATCTTGCCAGTGCCAAATTGTTGCCTACAACTTTCTTTCGGCTCGCAGTTATTAACGCGAGCACTTCGTCGCGGTAAATCGCAGCCGCGGCGAAGCCGGAGTGCTCTGGCGTCCGCCGTAGCGGATGCCGGGAAATGCGATAGATGGAAATACGGCGTTGCGGCGCACTCTCGTTCCGCCGGGCAGGAGCTTGATTTAATCTGCAACAGCAATTTCGTGTAAACGGTCGGATTCGCGCCCGCGAAGTCCGAGTTATTTTAGGATCCACAGGCGAACAGCTCGGCGTCATGAAATTGTCGGATGCCTTGCGCAAAGCCCAGGGCATTGGTCTTGATCTT
>QHRD01000237.1 GCA_003220005.1 Verrucomicrobiota bacterium
AGTGGACTCGATCTCGTCCGGAAGCACTAATCAACTCACAACGTTAACAGCGCGCGGAAAAAGGCGCGCGCGCTGAATGCTACCGTGGGATGTGGCCGTTGAAACCGGCCGTTCAGAGTTCGAGCCGGAGTCGAAACCGCTCAATGAGTTGAGCGTCTCGCCATCAGACCTCAGCGAGAAAAGATGCCAGTGGCTGGAGATTCTCGATTTTTGCCACGATCCTGCGCAATGACCCGAGCGCATTGGGAACGTATTGCAGGAAATGCTTGTGGCCCTTCACCAGACCAAGGAAGCCATACGCACCCAGCGCCTGCATGAGGCGTTGCATCGCACAAAGTCGCAGCTTGAAATCGAAGTCGCCGTCGACCACGATTCCGTTTTCCAGTTGCCGTCCACGATAGTATGTAAGCAACTCCGCTCGCTCCGTTCCGGCAAGATCGACATACGGATCGTATAACAACGAGGCGATATCGTAATGGGGAAGCCCCGGGCGCATTCCCTGGAAATCGATCAGATAAGCCTGCCCGTTTCGCATGATGATATTTTGGGATTGAAAATCGCGGTGCACCAAAACTCGTGGCAAACTCGCAAGGTGTTTTGCGATTTCGCGCAAACCGGAAAGCGCTGCCAGCTCCTTACGTTTTGATTCGCTGACGCTAAAATACCGGCCGAGGCAATTCTGGAAAAAGTATTTCTGCTCCCATCGGTATAGCGCGGCGTTAAACTCGGCGGGTAAATGCTCCTTCATTTCTATGCACACCGACTCTGGCAGACTGTGAAGCTTCACAATTTGGTCGAGCGCTGATTCGTAGAATGTGCGGCGCACGAGCCAGCTCTCGTGTTGGTAACTGTAAAGGTCGCGCTCGCCCAGGTCTTCGATCCAGATGAGGCCTTCCGCCGGGTCGTGAAAGTAAATCTTTGGCACGCGGATTCTCTGCCGGTCGAGAAATTGCGCGATCTGGACGTAGTGTCGGTTTTCTTCGCGCTCCAAATTGTATTTAACGAGGACTAGTCCGGCAGCTGCCGAGTCCGCGCCGCATCGGATTCGATAAAATTTCCGATCGGAGCCTCCTTTTTCAATTGGCCTTATTTTGATCTGATCGACATCCAGACGCGGAAAATGCATTCGAGTTTGTCGGAGAAGCAGCGCCGTTCTCATGGTGGAAATCGGACGTCGATGTTGCGATGGATGCCGCTGACCTTTTTTTCGGAGCGGACAATACAACCATAAAGCTGACTTTTGGAAGCAATTTCTGCGTTGGGCCACAAAATAGTGTCTTCGAGGAGCGCTCCTACGCCTACCAGGCAGTGTTCTCCGGCAACTGAGCAGCCGCGCAACTCCGCGCTGGCATCAACGATGGCCGATTTGGATACGCGTTCAGGCCAGTCACGGTTTTTGACGTAAGGAGGTTTCCAATTCTGTCGCAAAATCGCGCGGTGCACGTCGAGATATTCCGTGCGCGAACCGATGTTGAACCATTTTCCGTCGTTGATCACCAGGCCGCCGATCTTGCCGCCCTGTCCGATCCAATCCGAGAGAATCGGAATGAAAGAAATCTTTTTCTGCGGCGGAATTCGCTCAAACACTGCTGAACTCCAAACAGCGATGTTGGCGAAATCGAGATTTCCCGCGATCCCGCAGCGATTCACGATATCCACAACGCGGTGATCGCGCAATGCGATATCCGACGCCAAACCGGTGTCGCGCAATGCAAGAGTTACGTCGTTCCCGCGACGGAAGTGTTCATCGATCAAAGGTTGCAGATTGATGTCGGCCAGGATGTCGCCGCTGTAAGTGATGAATGGATCGCTACCGAGGTAGCGTTCTGCGTTCTTAATGCCACCACCGGTTTCCAGCAGCTCGGGCTCGTGAACAAGCGTCACCGGAGCGCCGGCATAATCGCCTCGGTTAAAAAAGCTTCGAAACAATTCGGGACACTGATGCGTGTTAACGACGAACCTGTTCACTGCGGCGTTAATCAAGTGATCGAGCGCAAAAGTGATCAACGGTTTTTGAAAAATCGGTAGGAGCGGCTTTGGCAAATCGTCTGTCAAAGGTCGCAACCGTTTGCCGAGACCTGCGGCCAGGACAAATGCTTGTGTGACTGCGGCCATGAAGAAAAATTAGTAGGCTCCCGCCTACACTAAAGCGACGGCGCGGCAGGCGACTTCATTCGGAATTGCGAGGCGATTGCCGGCCGGTCGCTATCTTAAATAGAGCGTCCGCGTACCGAAGTCGATGATGCCATGGTGCCGTCTCAACGTTTCCCCTCCTAGCAGACCCGCGACAGGTGCCCCGCCGTCGCGGGGTTCCAATAACCCGTCATGAATCAGGCCTTCCAGATCAATGACGCCCACTTCTTTGCCGAAAATATCGACCGAGCCCACCGACAGCTTTCGAATAAGCGCCACACGCACGCCGCGCTCCTTCAGATTTACAGCTGACGAACTATATTGCGTTTCTCGAGTGGCGATTCTCATTCGCCGGACGAAAGAGCGGTGCAAGAGCGTGGCGAACGAACCGGTATCGACCATGAGCTTGGCGGGTTTTCCATTAACGGAACCATTAACATACAAATTGTAATCATCGCTGACTTGAATCGGAACAGCTCGCAATCCGCGCCGGTCGAACCCAGGAACGCTGCCGAAGACTTCCGGATTGGTCTTTAAAATGAGCAACTGCCGTTCGCAATCCAGCACAGCTCGCGTCGGGAAAAGAATGTCTGCTCCAATAAT
>QHRD01000072.1 GCA_003220005.1 Verrucomicrobiota bacterium
CGGGGTAGCCGCTGTAATCGATCGCGTTTACGCCGAGAAAAATATCATTGGCCGGAATCACTTCCGACCAGGCAAGTGCGTACGCGAGGAAGATGGTGTTGCGCGCGGGTACGTATGTGAGTGGAATGCCGTGCGCGATTTCCGATTGCGATCGCTGCTTCGGCACGTCGAGATCGTCGGTAAGCGCCGAGCCGCCGAAGATGCGCAGGTCGATCTTTGCGACGCAATGTTCTTTTGCGCCTAGCGAGTCGGCGACGCGGCGCGCGGCCTGCGTTTCGATCTGGTGTCGCTGGCCGTAATCAAATGAGAGCGCGTATGCTTCGTAGCCTTCCGCGATTGCGATCGCCAGGGTCGTGGTCGAGTCGATTCCACCGCTTAAAAGAACGACTGTGCGTTTCATTTCTAGCTAGGCTGCGTCTCGGGCTAGATTAACCACGAATGGACACTAATTGACATGAATGTTTTCGGTCGCCGCGGCGACCTTTGGAGTCCGGCGGTGTTCCGCCGCTTTTTCATTTCTCGCCGCGGTTCGGCTTCTTGTTCGGGTACTCGGCGCGGACGGTGAGCGCGATTCCGCCGCGGGCGGAGAATTGCGCGGTGACGACTGCTTCGCGCGGCGCGCATGCTGTGACAAAATCGTCGAGAATCCGGTTTGTAACCGCTTCATTAAACGCGCGCTCATTCCGGTACGAGGCCAGATAAAATTTTAGCGATTTGCTTTCGATGCAGAGTCGGTCGGGCACGTAATCGATATCGATGCGGGCGAAATCGGGTTGGCCCGTCACTGGACAAACGGAAGTGAAATCGTCTGTTTCAAAATGGATCCAGTAATTCCGGCGTGGCGCTGGGTTGGTAAAAGTCTCAAGGCGTGCGTCAGAGGGCGATGCGGGCAGTTTCGCCTCACTTCGTCCGAGGAGCGTCAATCGACCAGCGCGTTTTGATTTTGCCATCGCGGTATCAAAGTCCCCGCGAAGGCGATTGAGGTCAATCGCCGTTGCCTTGCAGGAAGGCGCGCAGATCGGCGGCTGACAATGCCGAGCAATGTCTTAACGCGGCGTTGGGCGCGGCGCCGGCTCTGGGTGAGGCCGCGGTGAATCTCTGGCAGTAGCGGTTGGCGACGGTGTTACTGTCGGTGTGATCGTTGCTGTTGCTGTCGCAGTAGCCGTCGCAGTGGGCGTCGGGCTTGGAGTTGGCGTTGGGCTTCCGACTGGGCAGTAGAACGCGGTCAGGGTTTGCGACGACATGAAAGGTATTGCGGAATATCCCACTGCCCAGACGCCCATGCCTGGCACGCTCGCCACCGAAGTGAAAGAATTTATGGCACTGGGATCAAACCCAGCGGGATTTGGAGTAGTGAAGACTTGCCAGGTCGTACCGTCCCAGTGCTGGGCCAGAGTAAGCAATGCGGAATTGTCGTTGTAATAAGCGCCGACCGCCCAAACATCGGTGGACGAGATAGATGAAACAGCGGCTAGAGCGGTGAGGGAACTGCTCAAGCCTGGTGACGGCACGATTTGCCAACTAGTGCCGTCCCAATGCTCGGTCAGCGGCACGTAATTTCCCGTCGGGTTGTTATAATACCCCACGGCCCACACGTCATTCGGGCCACTGCTGCTCACGCCACGCAAGTAGTTTTCACGCGAGTAGCCATTCGGGCTGGGCACGACGATCCACGCGCTGCCGTCCCAGCGCTGCACCAGGGTCGAGGGGCCGCCATCCTCTCGGTAATAGTATCCCACTGCCCAGAGCCTTTGCGAATTTGGCACGACAGCGACCGCTTGGAGCAGATTGTCGCTCGTGCCTACGTTCGGGCTGGGGACGATGCTCCAACTGGTGCCGTCCCAATGCTCAATAAGCGTCTGCTGGGCCGTATCGGAATAATAATATCCGACAGCCCACACGTCATCCGCCGAAGTGGCCACTACGCTGTACAATCCAGTGTAATTGGTCGGACTCGGGCTGGGGACAATGCTCCAGCTTGTTCCATCCCAGTGAAGGGTGAGCGTGCCGTAGCAGCTGTTATATTCCCCGTAGCAGCCCACAGCCCACACGTCATTAGGAGCGACGGCGGTGACTCCATACAGGTAGTGGTAAGCGGCAGGGTGGTTCGGACTGGCGACGACTTGCCAACTGGTGCCGTCCCAATGCTCAACCAGCGTCCAACTATATTCATACGTATGGTTGCCGACCGCCCACGCTTCGACAGTACCCGGCACCGTGGCCACTCCAAAGAAGGCGGGGCTGCCCTTGGGGTTGGAACTATAAACAAGGTCCCAAGCGCCGCAGGCGGGCGTGCGTGGCTTCCGCGTCTCTTGCGATCGTGCGCGCGCCGGAAGGTTCAATAAGAGTAACATACAAACCATCAGCAGTGGGAGCACGCGGTTCATGGCAGGCTTAGATATGGTCTTAGATTTTCAGCGAGTTTGTTGTCGGCTACGCAACTGTCCCTGCGCTTGGATTTATCTTTCCCCGCAAAGCCGCATTTCGAAGGTGTTCCCACGGGTCAACACTAATCATTTGGCGGCAATACCTTGTGCGCCGAGCATCGAATTCCACGCGAAAGGAAACAACCGATTGTAAACCGCCGGCAAGCACGTACAGGAAATGGCTGGTGTTGTTTAGAGCTATGTCTATCGGCGCGCTGTTCGCACCCGTGTCACCGGCTACGGAATTGATCAAGTTGAGTGTTCCGTCGCCGCTGCCGATGCCATAGCTGGAGATAGTGCCGCTGCCGGTATTCGACACGAAAGCAAATTTTCCATTGTTGGTGGTTACAACCCAGCACGAGGCCGTCTGGGAATTTGGCACTGAGCCGCTGATCACGCTTAGAGTGCCGTCTTCTGCTGCGCTATACGAGGATGCCGCCGATTGGTTTGGCGTGCCGGCAAAAGCCTCCGAAACGACCAGAAACCCAAGGTTGTTGAAGGCGAAGCCAAATGGCGTCATGCCGTTGGAAGCATTATCAATCGGCGCGCTCGGCAGTCCGTTCTCATCAATAGTGTAAGTATTCAAACGGTTGCCCGCTTTTTCCGTTACAACCAGCAATGTGCCATCGGGATTAAAGCTGACCTGAGCAGGATCGGCAGCCGTGCCGCCAATCAACGGCTGAGTAGAGCCAGGCAATGGTGTCAGCGTTCCATCGTCGCCCACAGTGAAGCCAGTGATATTGGGAGTGCCGCCTTCATTAAGCACGTACAGCAAATTCTCGTGAAGCGCCAAGCTGATTGGACGAATGCCTCCCGAATTAACCACGTCACTAGAATCAACGCGCCTTGCGAAGCGAGCGGGTCGGTCGCCGGATCCATGCCTTGTGGAACCGGATTTCCTGCGCCACCAGTCGAAAATTCACCTGCGGACGTGAGCGCGCCACGAGCAGTGCGGAGGAAAACCGCCACTGCGTTGCTGACCTGATTCGTCAAAACATACACAGCGCCGGCGGCGAAGTTTCGCGGTCGCGGTGTCGGTGTTGGTCGTTGGGCTATCGCCGTGCTAAGCGACGCCAGCATCAAAAAGCTGACAAATATCGCAATAACTTTTATTTGTTTGTACATGTT
The DNA here is from genome assembly GCA_003220005.1 of Verrucomicrobiota bacterium. GTDB lineage: Bacteria > Verrucomicrobiota > Verrucomicrobiia > Chthoniobacterales > UBA10450 > Udaeobacter. The sequence continues at coordinate 3,555 of QHRD01000072.1, forward strand.
TTCTCCCTTTGAATGTTTTTAATCGCTAATCGCATTCAGCCTCTGCATAGGCTTCAGTTTTTTGGGTCAATTTGCGTTTCATACTTGAGTTTGTGTTTGTGTTATCGATTTGCCGCATGCGTGCAGTGATTCACGGACTTCCCTGTACTCAACAAATTTCGGCGCAGAAAAGTTCCCGAGTCTCAAAATAAATTAAAAATAAATAAATTAAAAATAAAGCGGTTGGTGCGGCCAAACCTCCTAGCTACGATCTTGCTCGTTATTGATGGCATCTTCGTCTGCGAATGAAAATGAGGCGGCCGCCGCACGGTTTGAAGCGGCGACGCTGCCATTCATGGAAGCCCTCTACAACCAAGCTCTCCGCCTGACCCAGCGACGAGAAGATGCCGGAGATATCGTCCAGGAAACTTACCTGCGCGCTTATCGAACGTTTGCGAACTTCAAAGAGGGAACTAATTGCAAGGCGTGGCTGTTTACCATTTTGTACTCAATCTTTGTAAACAAGTATCGCAAAGAGCAACGCGAGCCCGATACCGTTTCGATTGAGGAACTGGAAGAAAAGTTCCACCGCATATTGGCGGACCCTGATTGGGAGACAAATTTCGTTGCACTGACGAGATCCGAATTCGACTGGCAAGAGCCCGAAGTCAATCACGCTCTGGCGAAACTCCCCGAAGATTTCCGGTCCGCGGTGCTGCTGGTGGACGTAGAAGCATTCACCTACGAAGAAGCGGCGGCCGCGCTGGACTGTCCGGTGGGAACGCTGCGGTCGCGTCTATTCCGCGCCCGCCGCATCCTCTTCCTGGAACTGCACGATTACGCCCGAAGGAGAGGCCTTATCCGAAGGCCGCCAATCTGACATGCCGACATCGCCTAGACATTTCAAAGACGAAATCCAGGATTTGCTGGATAACCGGCTCGATGCGCCGATGCGAGCCGAAGTCGAGCGGCACTTGGAATCGTGCTCGGAATGCCGGCGCGAATTCGAGGCGCTGCGCTGGACGAAGCTATTTGCCGCGAAACAATTCGCTGCAAAGAAAGCACCTTTGGAATTGCGTCAGAATATTTCGCGAGCGTTGAAAGCAGATGGGGGCAGTCCGACAACGATTACGCCTCCCCGAGGTTTCCAGACGCCAAAATTAAAACCCATCCTGGTATGGGCCGCCGCCCTCGTGGCACTGGGAATCCTCGCGCTTATTCTATTTCCGAAGCAACGCAGCCTTCCCGAAGTGGTCGCGCGAGATTTCCGGAAGTATCAAAACCAGAAGCTGACACTGGAAGTGAACACGCCCGACGTGAAGCAGATGGAAGCATTTTTTGCCGCGCACGGCTTGCCGTTTAAACCGCACGTCTATGACCTGAGCAGCAAGAACTACCGGTTAGTCGGCGGTCGAGTGCAATATCTCCGAGGTCAACCAACGGAGTGGGTTGTTTACCGCGGCCCGAACAATCAGGTCCTGCTCTGTCAGATGTACCTCGGAACCGTTTCAGAATTGCCCGCAGGTGCCATGGAACGCGAAAACCGCGGAAAAAAGTTTCACGTTTATCAAGTTAAAGGCACAACGATGGTGTTCTGGCAAGACCACAAGGTCATTTGCGTGCTGATTTCGGACATGCCGTTCGAAAATGTGGTCCAACTCGCTTTTGCGAAGGCGATCTGACCGACTCAAACCCTCGGAAGGTTACCCGCACGAACCCGCACGTCGCGTGGGGCCCGAGCTTCAAAAGAATGCGAACTTCGTCGGCTGTGAAGATCATCGATCATTTGTTTTTGTTGAACCTCGAACCTCCAACTCCGAAAGTATTCGCGAGCAAGCATCGAACGCCCAACGCCGAAGTGGAATCGTCTGAATGGACATTAAACCTCAAACCTCAAAAATCAAAAATCGTGTGGGTGTGATCGATTTGATCGCGCACGATCCGAAGAGGGATGAGGTCGTTCTCGTGATAGATGAGCCTAACGAATGGGGTGGTTCGGATGAACGGCTGCTCTCATTGCAGGAGCGGTTCAACGCCTACGTTTCATTTC
>QHRD01000006.1:0-3608 GCA_003220005.1 Verrucomicrobiota bacterium
TGCACGGTGATACGATTGCGATATGCATATTGTTTGGGCGACGGGACGATCGGCCGCATTGGAACATCCTTGAGCTTACCGATTCGCAGGAGCGCGTCACGAACCTGTCGCCATTTGATAGCGATCTGATGTTCGTAGCTAATGTGCTGGTAAACGCATCCGCCGCACCGGCCGAAATAGGGACACTGTGGTTTCACGCGATGCGGCGAACGCTCCTTCACCTCGACCAATTCCGCTTCGGCAAATTGCTTTTTCTCCCGCACGATTTCGGCCGAAACGAGCTCGCCTTCGATAGTGTACGGAACAAAGACAGCCTTACCCTGCTCTCGCGCGACGCCTTTTCCGCCGAAAGCGACGTCTTCGATTTTCAAACCGACAAGCCGCATCTCATTGACATCCTGCTTCAGCTGGGTGGCCCTGCCAACCAAACACTGCGAACCGCTTTAACGGTTTTTCACGCACAAGGAAAACCGCTAAAGCGGTTGACACGAGACGGCGCTTTGATCACCGCGCTGAAGCGCGAAAAGGCGGTGGTGGAAGCCGCCAATCGCACAAAAGCTCTTCCTCAATGCGCCGTCGCTCGGCCATGCCTGCCGAAAGCGCCATAACGGTAAACGTCAATACGACTCGTAGATGCGGCGCGGAGTCGCCTGAGCCTCGCAAACAACAAGAAACCGAATGCTAATTGAAATCCTGGTGCGTATCGCGCACGTAGGGGTATTTCGATTCGTTACCCACCTCAGGCGGAAATTCCGGATAGCCCGCATGAATGTAGGGGATATCCGGCGGCAGAATTGGATAATAGCTTTGATGCCAAATTGGAAACGGAAACGTTAAAATCTCAATAAGACCCGCTATGTGTCGCGCACCCGCGCGTCCTAGTCCGCGCCAAACGCCATAACCGGCCCCCGCGGAATTGCCTTCCGTTTGGTTGACCTGGTTAACCGTCACAAAAAACTCAGTCGGGGCGATGAAAAAATTCGACATGCCGCGGCCGAGTTTGCGCGTGGGCCCGTAATCGTTCGCAGGCGGGTCTTGAATATCGGCCAAGGCAGTGCTGGCAAGGCCAGCGAGCGTTGCGAGGGCAAAGATTGTTTTCATAGGCGTTCGAAACCAGTTAAATGATTCCGAACAGCAAAGGCAATACTTATTTTCGATCGTCAGCGCCGTCGCGGTTCTGCGTCGCCAGAACTGAAATCATGACTGTAATAGCAAGAATGATCATGATTATGCCGAGAGAAATCAACGTCGGTACCGGAAAATAGTTGGCCATAATCATTTTGAGCCCAACGAAACCGAGCACGAAGGCGAGACCGATCTTCAGGTAAACGAAACGATTCATCATGCGGGCCACCATGAAGTAGAGAGAGCGCAGGCCGAGAATAGCGCAAATGTTCGATGTATAAACGATGAACGGGTCCTGAGTAATCGCAAACACTGCTGGGATGGAATCGACCGCAAAAATCAAGTCCATTACGTCGATGACGATCAATGCCACACCAAGCGATGTAAGCATCCAGCGATTGCCCACCCGCGCTATGAAATTCTCGCCGTAAAATTCCGGAGTAATGGGAATCCAATTCCTGCAAAAACGCATCACCAAGCTCTCCCCGAAATCTGGCTCGCCTGCCTTTCCAAAAAACATCCGAATGGCGGTCACCACCAGGAAGATTCCAAAGATGTAAAGAATGAAATGAAACCGCGACACCAACGTCAGGCCAAGCAGGATCATGATGCCGCGCATGACAAGCGCGCCCATAATTCCCCACACTAGGGCGCGATGCTGCGCCATCGGCGGCACCTTGAAATAAGCGAAGATGATCACGAAAACGAAGATGTTATCGACGCTCAGCGAGTATTCGATCACGTAGCCGGTAAGAAACTCGAGGCCTTTGTCCGGCCCACGCAGTTTCCACACCAGCAAATTGAAAAGGAGCGAGAGCACGATCCAGATGGCGGTGCGTCGGGTCGCCGCGCGCATGCTCAGTTCGCGTCCGCGGTGTTTAAATTGGGCGAGATCGATTGTCAGCGCGATGAAAACGCCCACGTTGAACGCGATCCAAAACCAGATGCTCGTCGTCACGTCGCGAGATTTTCATGCCGCAAGGCGCGCGGCAACCGCAAATTGCGCCTTCGCCTTACGCGTTATGGCGTATCTCCTATGAGGTGATATTGTCTCCTCTGCAAAAAAATGGACACGGACCTGCAAAAGCTCGTCGAATCGGGAAAGCTCACCTCCAAAGCCGCCGAGCAACTGGAAAAACTAAAGCCGGGCACATTTTGTCTGCACAAGAGTTGGGGATTCGGTCGCGTGGGCGAATGGAACCTGCTGCTCAATCAGCTGGTAATCGATTTTGCCAGCAAGAAGTCCCATCCCATGCAGGTCGAGTACGCGGCGGAAAATCTTACGCCGCTCGCGCCGGAGCATTTTCTCGCACGCAAGGCTACCGATCTGGCGTCGATCAAAAATCTCGCCAGGGAAAATCCGGCTGCGCTGGTGCGGAATATACTGGAAAGTTTGGACGGAAAAGCGACAGCGCAGCAGATCAATGAATGGCTGGTTGACGATGTTTTCACCGAGGCGGAATGGAAACGCTGGTGGGAATCAACGAAGAAGATCCTCAAGGCGAGCGGCGCTTTTTCCATCCCCGCAAAAAAGACCGAGCCAATCCAAATCCTCGGCGAAGGCATATCGCACGCTGACGAGTTGATCGCCGCTTACAATAAAGCGCGCCAGCCGAAAGAGCAGATCGCTGCGCTAGAGCAAATCATAAAATCTTATCAGCAATTTAAGGAGCCTGAAAAACAGCTTCAGCCGATCATCGTGACCATCGAGAACACGGCAGCGCGCAACCAGAAAATGCATCCTGCGCTCGCGTTCGACTTTGTCATGGCGCGCGACGATTTGCTCGGGCGCGTCCCATCTCTCCACACGACCCACGTTGGTTTGACCCTTTCGAAGTTAATTCTCGACGAGGAAAAGCGCCTGCTATCGATCCTGCCGAAATTATCGGCGGCAAAAGAGAAACGCGTTCTGGAAGCGTTACCGTCGGCGCTCGGTCCGGAATGGGCGGAGCGCGCCTTACACTTGGTCGAAAGGGGTCACGCCCGCATGGTCGCGCAAATTGCACGCATCCTGGGCGAGGGCGGACAGCATGTTGAGCTTCAGACAATGTTGGAGAGGAGTATTCGCGAACATTCCGCTACAAATGAGATGCTCATCTGGCTATGCAGCGAACGGGAGCACTGGAAGGAGCTGATTACCCCGGACCTGCTGGGCGCGATTCTCGCCGCGCTGGAGCGGGAAAAGCACAACGCTCCCGGTCGTGTCAGCAGGTTGCATCGTGCTCTGGTCGACGATCGGCAATTGCTTGGAGACATTTTCAAAAACGTCGATGTCGCTCTTGCGCGCGATGCGATGCGGCGGCTCCAACTAAGTCCGCTATTTGATGAGTTAACGAAACGCTCGCTCCTGGCGCGAATCGTCAAAGTTTATCCAGAATTGGAAAGCATGATCACAGGCATGGAAGCGCAGGAAAAGGCGGCACCGTTGGTCGTTTCGTGGAGCAGCCTTGAAAAGCGCAAGGCCGAATACGAGGAACTCGTAA
>QHRD01000006.1:3665-31401 GCA_003220005.1 Verrucomicrobiota bacterium
TGCAAAGCGTTCTGATGCGACGCAAAGCGGAGCTTGAGCAAATGCTACACAACGCGCGCGGGACTTCCTTTGAAAATGTCGACACGTCGCGTGTTTCCATCGGCACAATTGTCACACTGCGCAACGCGGAGATGAACAAGGAAGAAACCTACAACGTTTTGGGTGCGTGGGACGGTGACCCTGACCGGCATATCATTTCCTACCAAACGGCCATTGGGCAGGCGTTACTCGGCCATGAAATCGGCGAGAATGTCCCTCTAAACACTGAGCACGGCACAGCCGCTCAATTTACTATTATTTCAATCCAACCAGCCCCGCCGGACCAGACTGAACATCCACCTAATCTTCGCAGCGAATCTGCAGTCGAGGCGGCGATTGCGGAGTAGCTTCTCGTTTCAGCCGCCTGAATCAATCAGCAGTTCGTAGGAGAGAACGCTCAGGCAATAGATAGCCGCGGTTTCTACTCGCAGGATGATTGGCCCGAGCGTGATCGGCTGACATCCATCTCGCCGCGCAAGCGCAAGTTCCGCAGGCGTAAAATCGCCTTCCGGGCCAACGAGCATCAATACGCTCCGAGGACGATGCTGATGTTCGCTCGAATAATCTGCCAGGACCTTCTTCAAGTACTGGGCACCGGGCTGGAGCGATCCGATCAGCCGAAGATCGAACGATTCTACCGCAGCCGCAGAAAATAATTCCGCTAATTTCATCGGCGCATGCACGCGCGGCACCCAGTTCTGACCTGATTGCTTGGCCGCTTCAATCACGATCTGTCGCCATTTCGACTGTTTTTGCGCGGCGCTTTCGGAATCGACCTGCATGATGGTGCGATCCGAAATGATCGGCGCAATTTCGGCTGCGCCGATTTCGACCGCCTTCTGCACGATCAGCTCCATGTTTTTTCCTTTTGGAATAGCTTGTCCCAGAACGATCCGGCACTGCAGCGCCGGCGTTTCCGCTTCGTCTAATTTTCGCAGTCTGATTTCTTCGCTACCAAGATCGACAATTTCAGCAGTGATCTCGCGTCCTTGTCCGTTGAAGAGAACGACCTTCTCACCGCGTCTGACTCGCAATACGTCGCGCCCGTGATGCGCTTCTGAACCAGTCAACGTGAGCGCGCCACGATTCCAATTTTCCGGCGATATGTAGAACCGATGCATGAGACCCGTGGGAGTAATACGACCTATGAATAGTTAGCTGCGATAAGCGAGTTTATCGCCGACACCTCGCTCAGCGATTTGCTTATCGGCAGTTCTACACCGCGCTGTTGAAGAGCTGCGATTACGCTTTCTGTGGGAATGTTGCCAACCAGCGCGTCCTGCGCGAATGGGCATCCACCAAGGCCACCGATGGCTGAATCAAAGCGTCGGCAACCTGCATCACAGGCGGCGAGCACTTTTGCTGCGGCTTCACTACGCCTGCTGTGAAGATGCACGCCAATGTCGTAATCGGCATATTGGTTTGTGACTGATTGAACAACACGGCGAATTAAATCAGCGCCAGCAACACCGACGGTGTCAGCGAGCGAAATGGATCGAATGCCAATGCCGGCTAATTTCTTCACTGCCTGGCACACTTCATTTTCATTCCAAGAATCGCCATACGGATTTCCGAACGCCATGGAAATGTAAGCGACGATGCCGAGCCCTGCCTCGTCGGCGGTTGCCTTAACCGATTGCAACACTCTGTAGCCGTCTGCAAGTGTCTGGTTTTGGTTTCTGCGCAGGAACGTTTCAGAGACGGAGTAAGGAAAACCCACGGTGGTAACCGCTCTGGTGCTAATCGCACGCTCAACGCCTCTCTCGTTTACGACGATGCCGATGATTTCAACGTCCTCAGGCAAATCGATTTGCTCCAGCACCCTCTCGCTATCGGCCATTTGTGGAACGGCCTTGGGAGAAACAAAACTCGCAGCATCGATATGCTTGAACCCCGCCTCGATCAATGCGCACAAGTAACGCACCTTCAATTCCGTCGGGATTTGCCGCTTCAGGCCCTGCCATGCATCGCGCGGACACTCGATCAGTTTGACAGCATTGCGAACCACGGAAATTGCGCCAGCTATTTGAAGAATTCCTTGGCGCGCTCGAAGAAACTTTTACGCATCGGAGCGTTTTCTTCGCCGCAAAGCGAAGCGAATTCCTCCAGCTTCCGGCGTTGCTCGGCATTCAAGCGCGATGGGACCTCGACAATCAGACGGGCGAACAAATCGCCGTGACCGCGCCCGTTGACGTTCACGATTCCTTTGTCACGCAGTTTGAGCACTTGTCCGCTTTGCGTCCCGGTGGGCACACTGAGATGAGCTTTGCCTTCCAGCGTCGGTACATCAATCTCGCCACCCAGGGCTGCAATGGAGAATGGGATCGGTACCTCACAATACAAATCGTCGCCTTCGCGCTGAAAGACTTTGTGTTCCTTGATATGAATTACGACGTAAAGGTCGCCTGGGGGACCACCGCCGATGCCGGCTTCCCCGTTGCCTAACGAACGCAGCCGGGTGCCTTCCCTGATTCCAGCAGGGATCTTCAGCTTAACCCGGCTCAATTTTTCCACGCGCCCCTCGCCACGGCATTTCTGGCACGGTTTTTCAATATTCTCGCCGGCACCGTGACAGCGAGGACACGTCTGCGAAATGTGAAAAAATCCACGTGAACTGACAATCTGGCCACGGCCGCCGCAGGCGGGACAGCTGGTCTTGCCCGAACCCGCTTCAGCGCCGCTGCCGCCGCATTTATCGCACGTGTCGAGTTTCTCGATCTCAATCTGCTTGTCGGCGCCAAAAGCTGCCTCCTCCAGTTTGATTTCCATGTCGTAACGCAGATCTGATCCGCGGCGGCGATCTTCTGTACGCGCACCACCGCCGCCGCCAAAGAACGCCTCAAAAATTCCGCCGCCAAATCCCCCTTCACCGAATACTTCACGGAAAATATCGAAAGGATCGTGGAAAGCGCCGCGGCCGAAACCGACACCGCCTGGCGCGAACGCTGCGTGGCCGAAGCGATCATACGCAGCGCGTTTATCTGGGTCCATAAGGACATCGTACGCTTCGCCTAATTCCTTGAATTTTTCTTCGGCGTGCGGGTCGTCCGGATTTTTATCTGGATGAAACTTCACCGCGAGCTTGCGATAGGTGCGCTTGATCTCCTCATCGGTAGCGTTTCGTCCAACGCTCAGCACCTCGTAGTAATCGCGTTTGTCCGTGGTGGCCATGTTTCTACTCTTACTCTTACTCTTGCTCTTGCTCCTGCTCCTGATCAAACCGCAAGCGCAGCGTCACGTAAGAGCAAGAGCGTCAGCACGTATAGAAAGCCAACCCCGCTATTTTCCAGGTCCACCGGAAACGACCACCTTTGCAGGACGAAGCAATCGGTCCTTGAATCGATAACCGCGCCGGGTCTGACGCAGCACAATCCCTTCGGAAACCTGACCACTCGGCTCATGTGCAATTGCTTCATGCACGTTTGGATCGAACTTTTTTCCCTCGGCCTCGATCGGTTGCAGCCCATTTTCCGCCAGCAAATCGTTAAGTTGTTTCTGGACGAGAACCATTCCGGAATAAATGGGCGATTGTTCGCCCTGCTCTCTCGCAGCGGCCAGACCAAGCTCAAAATTGTCGATAATCGATACTAACCGCTCCAGCAACGAGCTGTTGGCGTATTTAATCGCCTCCTCCTTTTCGCGCGCTGAGCGTTTCTTATAATTTTCGAAATCAGCCTGACTACGCAATGCAAGATCGCGGAACCGGTCGAGGTCGGCTTGCAAGCCGGCCATGGGATCTTCGGCGTCTGTGTGCTCGGCGCCAGCCGCGGCGAATGAAGGCGACGTCTTCAACGGTGCTGATTGCTTCGTTACCTTGTTTTGTTCGGAAACAGGAATTTTTTTCATGTTTTGCTCATGGCAATCAATGTGATGTCGTCATTTTGAGGCGCTGAACCGGTAAAGTCGCGGACGTCCTGGATAATTTTCTTTACAATCGCCTGCGCGCCATCGTTCGCGCTGGCGCGGACCGATTCCATCATGCGATCAAGGCCGAACTCGTCTCCCTCGATATTTAGCGCTTCAGTCACACCGTCGGTGTAAAGAACTAGGCAATCATCGCGCTCGAGCGGCACGGCGAAGTCAACTGTGAGCCTATCAAACACGCTTCCACTGTCAATACCCACCACCATTCCCGGCGATTTGATCGGCGTAACAGTTTGTGACCGCCGTTGGTAAAGCAGGGGCGCATCGTGGCCCGCACGCGCCAGGATGATGGCATTGCGTTGGTGGTTGAGGATCAGATAGGCCATGCTGATAAACATGTCTTCCTTGATATCGGGGTAAAGCTGGCGGTTCACCTTCCGCAAGACATCCGCTGGAGAAGAATTCCGTGACGCCTCGGCACGCAAAACACTGCGACAAATTGCCATGATCAGCGATGCCGGCACGCCTTTGCCCGAAACGTCTGCGATTGCCACGCCCAAGCGTTCTTCATCGACGCCGATGTAATCGAAGTAATCGCCGCTTACCTGGCGAGCAGGCACATTGATACCGCTGATCTCAAATCCATTGATCGCTGGCGCTTCTGATGGGAGCAAAATGCGCTGAATGTCCCGCGCAATCTCAAGGTCGTGATCCAGTCGCTTCTTTTCGTTCGCCATCGAATAAATGATGGCGTTGTAGAGCGCAAAAGCAGATTGCTCGGCGATCGATTTGAAAACGACGAGATCACCTTGCGAAAATGCCGCACCCGTTGGGCCATTGGCGAGTGCCAGCACACCGAGATCTTGATTTCCATACCGGAGGGCGGCGGCTATGACCGAACAGCTGCCAAAAGCGCTGCCACGCAATTTCGCCAGCTCGGGCGCTTCCGAGAAATCGTTCAGGCAAATCGATTGTCCTGTTTGCCAGATGCGCCCAATCAGTCCTTCGCCGGCGACAATTGTGTGAAGCCGTAGATAACTCTCAAGCGCGACGGGATTGGCGGACGCTTGTTGCAAAATATTCGGCGGAATATCGACCAGCGGCGGACAACCTTTGGAGATAAAAGCCGGCGTAAGTTTCGCGCCGGTGCGATCGGTCACATAAAGCGCTCCGCCGTGCGCGTCCACAACTCGCGTCGCGCCTTCGACAATGAGCCGGTGCAGTTCCTGGGGTCGAATGGTCTCCCGGAAGGCTTCGCCGAGACCGTGCAGAAAATCGAAAACCAGCGTCTCCTCGACTTGGATCTCTTCGTGAGAACGCTCCAACATTCGAATCCGCCGCGTCTGGAGATAGGCGGTAAGAATCCATCCGCCAACAGACGCGACAAGGAGTCCGAGGAGAAGAGTCGGCCACATCGTGCAACGGCCAGCCTACTTCAAAGGCGTCTCGTGATGAAGGTCTTGTCTTAAGAAATCGATAACGTCCTTAAATCGAAACCGATTTTCCGATGCTGCCTCGCAAAGCGCCTCGTGCGCCTCCAGCATCGTTTCTGCCTGCTCCTTTTTCTCGGCCTCTGGAGACTGGCCTCTGGGAGTTTGCTCGAGCGTTTCAAATTCAGGCGCGCGCGCCCCGTTGCCATGAATATCAAATATCTGATCCAGACCCAGACCGGAGAGAAGCTCCTGGCTGCGATTTTTGCAATGAACGATGTGCAGATGACCCTGGCCAAGCTCCTTCAATCGCAACGCCACGCTGGCCATCGTTCCCATGAACGTGGAATCCATCATCGCGCAGTCCGCCAGATCCACTACAAACTCCCGGTAGCCGCGGTCCAACATTTCACGCGCGAATTCTTTCAGGTTGCCGCTATTGAGAAAACTACCCTTCCCCTCAACTCTTACCCATACGGTCGGGCCTCTTACACCTACTTGAATAGATGAATCCACAGTTACTCCTTAAAGGATACCAGCCCAAAAGCCATGCTGTCAAACCTCACAAGACTTCGCGAGCTCTCAAGCTCTGGTTCGAAATGAAGGCCACCAGGAGCCGCCTCAAGCGTACCGTTGTTGGTGGACACTCAAGCAGTATCACGAAGGCGGCCGACGCCGCTGCTTCACGCTATTCCCATAAATACGAGCGATTTTCCGCCACGATCCGGCCGTTTGCGATTAACAGGCACCGCCAGGCAATCACACGGCCATCGTCGAGGTAATCGTCGCCGATGACCTTAAATTCGGTCTTGTGGGTGCCACGCACATTTCGATAGGTAATCTCCTGTGCCTGGACGTGTTCGTGTAATCTTTCCTGGCGATACTCAAGACGCACAGTGACGTCGGACGGGCGCTTGGCCCGCCAAAAGAAATCGAAGTAATTGCCGAAACGCTGGCGCTGATCCAAGGCGGTGACTGCCCCAAACATGCGGTATTGGCGCTCAAAGATAATAGGTGCGTCTTGAAGCGTGGCAGTTTTCTGGCTCGGCGCATTCGACTTTCCACCCAACGTGCTTGTCGTTTGCCGGCTTCGCTGACTTGCCGTTGGCGTTTTCTCGCTCAACAAGAAAAGCTTGGTTTTTCGAAACTCGAAATCGTTGTCTAATGCAACCGGCAGTGGCGCGACTTTTTCTATGATTCTTGGTTCCTCGCGAGGAGCGGCTTTACCAGAAGCGCCGAGTACAAGTAGAATCAGAGCGGCAGCAAACTTCGTTTGCCTGTATCTCATAGGCCTTATAGGTCCTATGGAACTCGCTCGAATCCGAAAGTAAACTTCTTTTTAATGATTGAAGTTCGTTACCAGCGCGGGGTGTATTTGCCGCGACAGGATTTTTGGCTCGACCCTTGGGAGCCGAAGCGCTTCGCTTTCATTTCGCACGCACATAGCGATCACATAGCGCCTCACGAAGAGATTATCGTTTCCGAGCGGACGTCGCGTTTGCTTCAAGACCGGATGAAGGGTCATCGCATCGAACACGTTCTTCCATTCGGCGAAAAACGCACCGTACATGGCCTCGATCTGTTGTTATTGCCCGCTGGCCACATTTTTGGTTCGGCGCAATGTGTCCTTTTCGCCGGCGACGAGACACTCCTTTACACAGGAGACTTTAAGCTTCGTCCCGGAAAATCGGCCGAGCAGGCGCAGTGGCGGCGTGCCGAGACACTCATAATGGAGACCACATTCGGCCTGCCGCGGTATCGATTTCCGCCAGCAAAGCAAGTCATTGACCAAATAGTCTCTTTCTGCCGCGAAACAATCGAAGCCGACCAGGTGCCGGTGCTTCTGGGCTACTCGTTAGGCAAAGCTCAAGAGATACTGTGCGCGCTTGATGGAGCGGGCCTGACGCCGATGCTCCACGGCTCAGTTTATCGGATGACGCGGATCTACGAGCAGTTCGGCCAATCGTTTTGCAAGTACGTGCGGTACAAGCCGAATGACGTTGCAGGAAAAGTTTTGATCTGTCCACCGAGCGCCAATCGCTCGCAGATGCTGGAAAGAATTCCGCAAAGACGCGTAGCCATGATCAGCGGTTGGGCGGTAGATCCAAATGCGATCTATCGCTACAGGGTCGATGCTGCATTTCCTCTCTCGGATCACGCGGATTATGACGATTTGATTCGCTACATCGAGCTGGTACAGCCGCAGCGAGTATTCACACTCCACGGGTTTGCGGCCGAGTTTGCCGGCGATCTCCGGATGCGCGGTGTCGACGCCTGGGCACTAAGTGAAGAGAATCAAATGGAGTTCGCGCTGCATTCCGGCGAGCGCACGCACACTCGCGGAGTCACCGTGGCGCTCTCATCGCGAGCCGCCGCAGCTGATTACGCAGGTGCGTTCGGTGAGGATGTTCCCCACTCCGAATTTCTCGCGTTTGCAAATGTCGGGGAAGCGATAGCGGCGACTCCGGCAAAGCTGGAGAAAATCCGACTGCTTGCCAATTACCTCCGAGGCCTGACGAGCGAGCAGCTCCGGATTGCAACGCTCTACTTTACCGGAAGAGTATTTGCCCAAAGCGATCTGCGCACACTCCAGGTTGGATGGGCAATAGTCTTCCGTGCGCTGCAAGCCGCCACCAGCATTGGCGAAGCGGAACTTCACCGTATCGCCAGCGCCCACGGGGACGCTGGCAAAAGTGCATTCGAAATTCTCGAGGGGCGAACAGCGCCGCGGCCATTCAGTGTCGGTGAATCGCGCGAGTTGTTCGAAAACCTGCGGCGCGTGCGCGGCCCCAACGCCAAGACAAAACTGCTGCAAGATCGCTTATCCATCCTAACGGCGCGCGAAGGGCAGTACGTCGTCAAAATTTTGACCGGCGACCTGCGCATCGGACTACGCGAGGGTTTGGTGGAGGAAGCGGTTGCGAACGCGTTCGAAGTTCCTCTCGGTCGAGTAAGAGAGGCCAACATGTTGTCGGGCGACATCGGCCAAACGGCTCTGCTCGCTTCACGAAACGAACTGCATCGAGCGGAGGTGTCGCTCTTTCGTCCGATCAAGTGCATGCTTGCGACTCCCCAGCCGACTGCCGAGGCCGTGTGGGAACGGTTTGTTGCAGTCCCGCAGACGCGGGATGATCCGGCCCGACCGCTGTCAGCGCCGCCAGCTACGGTGTATCTGGAAGACAAATTCGATGGAATCCGAGCGCAGCTTCACCGTAGCTCACGACGCGTTGAAATTTTCTCGCGCGATTTGCGACTCATCACCGGTCAATTTCCCGAGCTGGCCAATCAAGCCAGGAAATTCCAGAAAGACCTGATTATCGACGGTGAAATTATCGCTTCCCAGGAAGGCCGAAGACTTACCTTTTTCGATCTGCAAAGACGGCTCGGCCGTACAAGCGACGGCACGGATCTATTCGCGCGCGCGGTAGCGGATGTACCGGTTGCCTTCGTCATCTTTGATCTTCTTTGGCTAAACGGACGATCGTTCTTAAAAACTTCGTTGCGCGAACGACGAAGATACCTCGACGACCTGTGTTTGCCTTCACAATTCCAAATTGCGGAAGTGATCCCAGCCCATTCTGCCGCCGAGATCGAACAAACGTTTCAAGATGCTCGCCAGCGCTTGAATGAAGGTCTGATGATCAAAGATCCGGAAAGCTTTTACTTACCCGGCGCCCGGGGAATGTTTTGGTTCAAACTTAAGAAGGAGCTGGCGACGCTGGACGTAGTTGTTGTCGCGGCGGAGCTTGGCCACGGCAAACGCAATAATGTTCTGAGCGATTACACCTTCGCGGTGCGCGATGACGTCACGGGTGAGCTCCTACCCATTGGCAAAGCTTACAGCGGATTGACCGACGTAGAGATTGCGGAATTAACCGAGCATTTCAAAAAGAACACGATGGTGGATCAAGGACGGTATCGCGTAGTAAAACCGGATGTCGTGCTCGAGGTCGCCTTCAATTCAATCCAGCGCAGCACGCGTCACGCCAGCGGCCTAGCATTACGTTTCCCGAGGATCAAAGCCATCCGGCGCGATAAGAATGTCGATTCTATCGATACGCTTCAGTACGCTCGCGAGCTTGCAGGACCCGGCGCAAATTTAGCGGCCAGTTTGACGCAGGCGCGTAAGTGACAGTTCGAATTTACTCAGGCGTAGGCGATGGAGACGGCGACGTAGCCTCCATCGCAGGAGATGGAGTGGACGACGTGGCCTCTGCTCCAAAAGGTTTTACCGCGTGAGCCATCCTCGCTCTTTGTAATTCTTCCGTCCTGCGCTGCCGTTGGGCGAGTCGCTCCTGCATTCTGGCATCGCTTTGATCTCGCCCCTGGGAGGGGTCGGCGATCAGACCCCTCAACTCGGGGGGAAGCTGTTGCAATCTTCGCTCTCTTTCCGCTTTGAGCTCCGCGGCATCCCGAACCTGGGCCCGCGACTGAACGTCAGACGGAATACCGGGGGCTCTCGCTCTGACTTTTTCTCTTTCCGCCAACGCTCTCTCTCTTTCGTCCAATGCTTTATCCCGTGCGTCCAGTTCCGCTTTCCGTTGAGCAAGTTGCTGTTCAGCAGCCGACTCTTGTTTTTGGCAGGAGCAAATCATCGCAAACGGGATCAACATCAAAAGGGCAAAAAATTTTTTCATATTCTTCCGTAATTGGGACGAACGAAACGGAAGGCCAACGACTAGTCAAACGAAACTTAACGCGCGTGCGGCGTTGGTGTCGTTGCTGTTCTGACCACGACTGTCTCTACCTGGCCATGCCTAAAACGCTGGACATTCGCAAAGACGGCCAACAAGGCCAGTGTGCCAATGATGATCAGCATCACTACAACAGCGCTCTTCAAGACCCGTGATGATCGGGATTTTTCGAGGGGCGTCTGGCGTGAATCCACGCCTTAGTATCGAAGTCCATCTCGCAAGCGCAAGGTCGCGTCAGTCCAGGCGCAACGCCGCAATTGCGTCCATAACGCGTTCGCTTAGGCGCCGGTAGAGATTTTTCCCCGACGGGAAGAGATCGACCGCCGAAAAAAAAATCGGCTCTCCGATCACGATGGTAATTGGCACAAAACTCAAACTGCCGCCGCCGCGCGGCAGGGCTTCGTGAGCGCCAAAGATCCGCATCGGCACCACGGGCGCCAGTGTTTTGGCAATCACAAGACCCAATCCCGGCTCGGCTGGCTGCAACTTACCGTCGAGTGTGCGCGAGCCTTCCGGAAAAACCAGCACCCCGTTGCCTGCCTTCAAAAGACGAATCAACGCCTTAATGGCACCGCGATCCACGCCTTCTTGGTTGACTGGGATCACATTCAGCTTTGGCAAAAGCCAGCCGAGTAGCGGGGCGTCTAAAAGTGTTCGCCGGGTCAGAAAGTATATCGCCCGATCACAAGTAGTCCCGGCAAGCGGCGGATCGAGATAACTCTGATGGTTCATGGCGAGGATCGCCGGCCCCTTCTGAATCATGCGCTCCCGATGAACTACACGAAAACGAAAAAACAATCGGCCAACCAGACGGGAAAAGTGGTAGCCAAGCCAGTAGCAGAAATTCATTTAACGAGTGCGCGTTTCAGCGATTTAGCGATTTCTCTTTATTCAATCTCTAAATCCGCAGACCCATTTGCTTAAGCTGTGCCATGATTTTATTGACGACTGCCTCGATCGTAAGATGTGACGTATCGATCACATGAGCGTCTCTCGCGACTACTAGCGGTGAGACGGACCGCGAAAAATCGGCGTGATCCCGCAGCGCGATTTCGTCGCGTTCGCCCTGTGCGACACGACGCCGGAGACGCACCTCAGGCGAAGCATCAACGTAAAATTTGTAAGGCGTCTGAGGAAAAACCACGGAACCAATATCCCGTCCTTCTACGACTAGGTCATCGCTCAACCTGCTAACGCGGGAAACACTTTCGTTCACGCGATCGTCGCGCAAATGGTCTGTGGGATCGACGTTATCGACCAAGATTCGCGACTCGCTGTCCTGAATGCAGCAGGTAATGCCCGCTGACTCAAGAGCTTGGGCGATGCGGTCGCTATCTTCTGCATTGACGCCTTTTTCCAGAAGGTGCCAGGTGATCGCTCGATAAACGGCTCCCGAGTTCACGTAGATAAAGCCGAGCCGCCGGCCAAGCTCTCGCGCGACACTGCTTTTTCCAGAAGCAGCCGGGCCATCAATGGCAATTACCCGATGGAATTTTTGCTGAAAAGGGTGCAATCCCATGGGTCACATCTTCGTACGCGTCTTATGGCACTCACCTAGCCTTGCTCGGGCGCAGTGGGCGTGAGCGAACCAATCACTGGCGTGCTGACCTGCATCCGTTTCGGATTCGTGAACTCTTCCAGCATTGTTTCAAAACCCGGATAAGACTCGCGAATACATTCGGCGTCCTGAACAACGGTTTCGCCTTCAGCGAACAAACCCGCTATGGCAAACGCCATCGCGATGCGATGATCACCGAAGCTAGCCACTTGCGCACCGCGCAGGGGCGCCGGCCCAGAAATTTCCAGGCCATCGTTCAGCTCGCCCACTTGGCCGCCCATGGTGCGCAAATTGTGCGCGATTGCCGCAATGCGATCCGTTTCTTTAACGCGCAATTCTCCGGCCTGCCGAATAACTGTCCTGCCGTTTGCCAAGGCGCCTGCAACAGACAAAATCGGTAGTTCATCAATAAGTCGCGGCACCTCTCTTCCTTGTATAACGGTTCCTTTCAGTGGAAAACCTGTGACTTCGACAATTCCGCGCGGCTCAAGCTGATCGACATCTTCAACAGCCTCGCGCACCTGCGCACCCATGCGAAGCAAAACGCCAAGCAACGCGGTTCGTGTATCATTTAAACCGACATGTCGGATAAGCAGATGTCCTCTTCGTTGCGCCGCGGCAGCAACCAGCCAAAAGGCAGCCGAAGAAATGTCACCGGGAATGGCAAAGTCGCGTGACTCCGGCACCTGGTCGCCGAACACAGTGACGCTGCCCGCTTCTTCAGTTGCAGTTCGCACTAGGAAATAATTGAACATTTTTTCCATGTGGTTGCGTGTCGGTAATAGCTCTTCGACGGTGGTCTTGCCCCTAGCAAACAGACCTGCCAGCAGCAACGTACCTTTGACCTGTGCGCTTGCCACAGACGGGCGGTAATGAATACCACGCAACGAGGCGCCGCCGACTCGCAACGGCGCTGTTTGGTCCGGCCCTTCAGCAACGATGTTCGCGCCCATCTCGGAGAGCGGCGCGATCACGCGATCCATCGGGCGTCGCGCCAGTCCAGCATCCGCGACGAGGCGACTTTCAAATGTTTGTCCTGCCAGCAAGCCGGCAAGAAGCCGCATGGTCGTACCGGAATTGCCACAATTAATCTCGTTTTTCGGTGCACTAAGGACTCGTTTTTTTCCGTGAACGATTAACGTGGTCGGCTCTGGCTGTTCGATCTTAATACCCAAAGCGCGCATTGCGTTTACGGTGTGCATGCAATCTTCACTGGGGAGAAATCCCTGCAGAGTGCATGCCCCATTTGACAGAGCCGCGATGATTACCGCGCGATGCGAAATGCTCTTATCGCCCGGTACAGTAATTTCCAGATCAATCCGAGGCGCCCGTTTTACGCGTAGCTCCATAGAAGATGAAAAGGCGATACTGGATACTAGGTACCAGCTCGTCGATGAAAATCAGCGGCGCAAATCCAGCATCCAGCATCAGAAAAACCCGCTAAACTATCAGGGGACGCTCCCTGTTACGGTACGAGAAAGATCTTATCGGTGTAAGGATCCTTTACTTCGGTTCCCGGAGGGAATCCTTCTACATCGATATATTTGCCAGGCGAATACGGGCTCTCCACCAGGTGCGGCTTGCCAGGGACAGGAACCCCGTACGGATAGTCTCCCTTTGCAACCTTTGTCGGCGCGGCGACGGGAGGAGGTGTAGTTGCTGCGGTTTCGGCCGGCGGTGCACCCGTGGGTTGAACTGGCCCGTTCGGGTTGAACGGCTGTTGCTGCGGTGGGTATTGCTCCGTCTGAGTGGGAGGATAATTCGCCATCCTATGGCGAGCGGGCGGCGGTGGTGGCTCTTCAGCGCACGAGGCGAGCAGGAACGCCGCAAGGAGAGCAAGCAACAATGGAAATCTCATAAATTGAAATCCTGTCGCAATCGTATCCGGAGTCCGACTCGTTGCCAATCATTAAATCACTTTTTCTTCAGTCCGCGGGCGTTTGAGAAAGAACCGCGCAAATACAATGGCCTGGCGCATTCCATCCGAATCCAAAGGTGAGATGTCGTACGATTCTCGTGCAGCGATTTTGGTAGCGGACGATGATGCCCTGAGTCGCAGGCTGCTGGCGCAATTGCTCACGGCTGCTGGTTACCAGTGTCGGGTGTCTAAAGACGGTCCCGAAGCGCTGGAGATAGTTCACGCCAAGCCGCTTTCGCTGCTGCTCCTTGATTTCGATATGCCAGGGTTAAACGGCGCGGAGGTGCTATCACGCCTTCGCTCAGACCACAATCCGGCCGTCGCCCAGATTCCCGTCATTATGTTGACGGCGCACGGAAGTGAAGAGAGCGAGGTATCTTGTTTGCAGGCTGGCGCGGATGATTTTGTGACGAAGCCGGTCAATGCCGCAGTGTTGCGGGCTCGAATCGAGACGCAGCTTCGACTCCGCTCGATGCGGCGGCAATTAGAACAGCAAAATGACGAACTGGAAAACTGGCGCCGTGATCTTGAGCGCGATTTGGCAGCCGCGCGTCTAACGCAGCAGTCATTGATCCCGCAAAAGCCGCCAGCGCTACTTGGTTGGGAAGTTGCGACTTGTTATCGCCCGGTAATTCAGGTTGGCGGCGATATCTATGGATGGCTACGAATGAAGGATGGCAGGATTTTATTCTGGATCGCTGATGGCACTGGTCACGGCGCTGCTGCGGCGCTGCTCACGACTCTAGCAAAACTTCTTTTTCACCACGGCAGCGTCGAACACGATACACCAGCCCACGTGATGGAAGCGGTGAACCACGATTTTCGCAGCATTTTTGGCGGCCGCTCCTTCATGACTGCGATGTGCGTCGCAGTCCATCCTTCGACAGGACGTGCGAGTATCGTTGGCGCCGGGCATCCTCCTTTGTTAATTGCACGTAGCACGGGCGCCACCGAGACGATCGCTTCAGTCGCGCCGCCATTAGGCCTCGTGGAATCTCCAGAACTTACAGAAACGAGTGTCAAACTAAAACCGGGCGATACTTTCCTGCTCTACACGGACGGTTTGTTTGGCTCGAGAAAAGGCAAAGGGTCCAATTTGAATCCACAATTCCTGGAAAAAATGGTCGATCACTCCGCGCCCAGCGCCGAGACACTCCTTGCGCGAATATTAGCGCAGACTGCGCCATCTAAAGCCGGAGAAGTGCTGCCGGATGATGTGGCGGCCTTGGCGGTGCGCCGAACTGCCTAAAAAAAATTTGTTTTATTGAAAATTTAATGTTGCTCTCTTCCGGGCGAAACGCTAATCAGCGTCCATGCCGAAAACCAAAAAGAAAACTTCCAAACGCAAACCGAATCCCGCCTTCATGAGACCGGTCCAGCCCGACGACAAGCTTTCTGCCGTTGTTGGGTCAGCGCCGTTGCCACGTTCTGAGCTTACCAAAAAGCTTTGGAACTACATCAAGAGGCGCGGTCTGCAGGATAAAAAGAAACGAACTATGATCAACGCTGACGACTCACTCCGGCCGGTGTTCAATGGCAAGAGCCAAGTGAGCATGTTCGAGATGACCAAGCTCGTTTCGAAGCATCTGCGCTAGATCGACAATGCCGTTTATAGCCCGGCGTTTCCCCGCCGGGCTATCTGCGGACATGGAAAAGAGAGCCGCTGCCGCGCGGACGGTTATTTGCCGTGCTTGCGCGCAGGCGTGGTCTGGTTCAAGGTGACGACGTGAAAAAGCATCGTTTCATTCCGTTTGCCGTTGCAGCCTGCCTTCTGTTCCATGCGCCGGCTGGCGGCGCTGCCGCGCCCGGCTGGCTGGACGATTACCACAAAGCCCAGGAGGAGGCCAAAGCCAGCCACAAACTATTGCTCCTTAATTTTACTGGGTCCGACTGGTGCGGCTGGTGCATTCGATTGGACCAAAATGTTTTCTCTCAGTCTGATTTCAAAGATTACGCCAGCAAAAATTTGGTGCTGCTAGAGCTCGACTTCCCGCGGCCTGGTGGTTCTCGGTGGGAGGGACAAACTGCTGAATTGAAAAAGCAAAACCTGGACCTCGCACGCCAATATAATGTGTACGGATTCCCCACCCTCATCGTCCTCGATGGCAACGGACAAAAACTTTGGCAGTACGAGGGGTACCTGCAGGGCACGGAGCTTATCGCGCAGCTGGACAAATTGCGCAAGGGTTGAAGATTCGCGTTTCGCGGAAACGCGAAAAGTCACTTCTGTTTTTCATTAGTGTCGCGCCTTGCGCCGGTGGTGACCTCTGCTAGGTACACGCGATTCATCTACTCTTTTCGCGCTAATGTTTTTTCTCCGTTTGTACTTCCTTTGCGTCGCTCTGCTGATCGCGACGTTCACCCTTGCATCCGACCCGGAAAATCCGTTGCAAACTCCAGAAAAGAGCGGGCACAAAACTCCGACGGAGCAGAATATCACGTTCAACGCCATTCATACAGACGGTCCTTGCATCGCAATGACCTTTGACGATGGACCAAGCGCAACCCTTACCCCGAAATTGCTCGACTTACTCGCGGCGCGCCACATCAAGGTAACCTTCTTCGTCATCGGCGAAAATGTCGCCGAACATCCTGAGGTCGTTGCGAGGGCTGCGCGGGAAGGCCATGAAATTGGCAACCACAGTTGGTCGCATCCTAACGTCGCGAAGATGTCGCAGGAAAGCGTTCGCAGCCAGCTGCAGCGCACCGACGATGCAATCAAAAACGCAACCGGCAAGCGCCCCACATTAATGCGGCCGCCCTACGGATCTATCACTGAGCGCGAAAAACACTGGATTCACGATGAATTCGGCTATCGGATCATTCTCTGGGATGTCGATCCGTATGACTGGAAACGACCTGGCCCGGCTGTGGTCCGCAATCGAATTCTCAAAGAGACGCGACCCGGTTCGATCGTCTTATCTCACGACATTCACCCAGGGACAATCGAAGCAATGCCTTCTACCCTCGATGCGCTCGAGGCCAAGGGTTTAAAGTTCGTCACCGTATCGGAACTGATTGAAATGGCCACGCCGCAAGCTTCTCATCCAAGTCCGCAGCCAGGCGGAAGCACATCGACAAAGGCGACTCCTTCGCCCTCAATCGCCCCGTCTCCGGCATCTTCCCCAAGCGGCTAGGCTGCCGCTAGAGCGTCGAGACCTCTACTTCTTCGCGGCACCAATGCTACCCGCCGCCACCTGCTTTTCAGTCTTGCTGCGCGCAATGACGAAGTGATTATTTTCGCCGTAGCTTCGCCACGGTCCGGAGGCACGTCACGTACTTCGACAAATTGCCAATCGGTCACGTCGGTGGGCGCCAATCCCAGGTAATCGCGGACTGCCGGAGAAACATCCAGACCCGCGCCATGTTTTAAATTCGGTTTCGGTCGCTCATTTCCAAAGACGTATTGAAAATGGTCTGTGCGAAATGGACCACAATCCTCCCACTGCGCATAACAACTGCGATTGCCTTTGCGAATGGCGATCCAGCGATTCCGGCACACCGACTCTCCCGGGCCCGAATACACTTGTTTGAACCAGGGAATTACCAGCGCTGCTTCGGGCTTGAATTGGCCGTGCGTGACATCGTTGTACGGAAGTGCAAAGTAAAAGGGATTCTGCTTTGGAACAAAAGCTGTTGGGATGTAATTGCGACGCGCGCTCGCTTCGGGGCTATCGTATCCGCCGTAATTCGCCGTCCAGTTAAAGTCCCAAGCACTCCTGTAGTTGGGAACTGGATTGTTGCCTCCAGCTTGTTCTCCAACCCAAAAGACCGTCGTCACGATGTTCGTTTTCCACGGATAACGCTGGATCGCCGGGTGGGAACTGGTAGGGATGAAAACTTGCGGTTCCACCTTGAGCAATGCCTGCTCCCGCAGTTTCATCGCGTATTTGGCGAAGTCTGCGGCAGTCGCGTATGGGGAAGTGGATTGTTCGTCGGCTTTAACCGAGCCAGCAACTGCCAGGCTCAAACAAGCCGCAAGAAGTCTCTTCATGGTGCGGACGCCGGGATTCACTATCCGATTCTGCGCTCCTAGGCAAGCCGAATTTTCCAAAATGCTGCCTAAAATCTGGCTCACCCGCGGCTCAGCAGCGTATCGCGCTTGAATTCTCGGTCATTCGTTTCTGGATGATCGAGCGTATAATGCAGGCCGCGGCTCTCTTTTCGGCACAACGCGGAGTCAACAATCAACGCCGCGACCGCTGCGAGATTGCGCAGCTCCAGCAGATCGATTGATACTTTAAAATTCCAGTAGAACTCGCGGATCTCACGCTGAAGATTTCGTAGCCGCGCACTGGCACGTTGGAGTCGCTTATCGGTACGCACGATTCCTACGTAATCCCACATCAGACGCCTAATTTCGTCCCAATTGTGGTAGATGACCACCAGTTCATCTACATCCTGGACATTTCCCGATCGCCATTCTGGCAGCGGGATTTTTGGTTTTCGGGCCGGGCGTGTCTGCACAGCCGCCGCCGCGGCGCGATGCGCCACTACCAACCCTTCCAGCAGCGAGTTGCTCGCAAGCCGGTTGGCTCCATGCATACCCGTGCAGGCGACCTCGCCAATTGCATATAACCCGGGCAACGTGGTCGCGCCATTTACGTCAGTCTTGATTCCACCGCATTGGTAATGCGCTGCTGGCACGACAGGGATAGCCTGTTTTAACATGTCGATGCCGAATCGCAGGCACGTCTGGTAAATGTGCGGGAAACGCTCCCGAATAAATTCGGGCGGCTTATGGGTGATGTCCAAAAACACACATCTAGCCCCTGAGCGCTTGATCTCCGCGTCGATGGCGCGCGCCACGATATCCCGCGGCGCCAGTGAACCACGGGAATCGTAGCGCCGCATGAAATCTTCGCCACGATGATTACGCAAAATACCGCCTTCACCACGCACAGCTTCGGAAATGAGAAACGATTTCGCCTCAGCATGAAAGAGACATGTGGGATGAAACTGGACGAACTCCATGTTCGAGATTTCCACGCCCGCGCGCCATGCCATCGCCACACCGTCTCCAGTCGCGATATCTGGATTCGTCGTGTACAAATAAACTTTTCCGCAACCACCGGTCGCAAGCACGGTCCGATCTGATCGAACCGTCTCTACCTTATCGGTCTTTTCATCCAGAACATAGACTCCAAGGCAGCGGTCTTCTGTTGCGAATCCGAGCTTGGCGGCGGTTATCAAATCCACCGCCATGTGATTTTCCCAAAGGGCAACATTTGGTTGCTTCGCGAGTTCGCGCAGCAATCTCTCCTCGATTTCCTGCCCGGTTGCGTCTTGCACATGCAACACGCGCCGCTTCGAGTGACCGCCCTCTTTGCCCAGATCAAGCTCGCGATGACCAGAGACTTCCCGCTGATCGAACTGCACGCCGAGCGCCGCGAGCTCCCGGATTCGCTCCGGTCCCTCGGTCACTATCGTCCGGACCACCGCTTCGTCACAAAGCCTCGCGCCAGCCTCGAGTGTATCTCGCACGTGCAGCTCGAATGAATCTTCATCGCTGGTCACGCAAGCAATTCCGCCCTGCGCCCACGCGGTGTTTGTGTCGGCGCCTTTGCGTTTTGTGATGACGGCGACCGACCCATGTCTGGCAGCTTTCAATGCAAAGCTGAGACCAGCAATCCCACTGCCGATTATTGCGAAATCGTATTCCTTCATCCCAACCGAATATTGTCGATCAAACGAGTCTTGCCGAAGAACACAGCCAACATGAGCACCGAATTCGGTCCAACCATTTCAATCGGCTGGAAAGTCTTCGCATCGACAAGTTCAACATAATCGATCCGTGCCAGGGGCGCTTCGTTAATCACATTCCGCGCAAGAGTGACAACGTCTGCGGTAGATTTTTTACCGGCGTTAGCAGCCGCCTGCAACGCTTTGTGCAGAATCGCTGCCTGCTTTCGTTCTTCATCATTCAAATATCGGTTACGCGAGCTGCATGCCAACCCATCTTCCTCGCGCATCGTCGGCACGGCGATGATGTCGATCTTGAAATTCAGATCGCGCACCATGCGACAAACGATCGCCAGTTGCTGGAAATCCTTCTCCCCAAATACCGCCGCGTCCGGCGCAAGAATGTTGAATAACTTCGCCACTACCGTGCAAACCCCGCGAAAGTGCCCCGGCCGCGACTTGCCCTCCAACGTCTTCGACAGAGAAGATTCTTCAACGAACACCGAGCGATCTTCGGCGTACATTTCCGCAACGTTGGGAAGGAACAAGAGATCGACGCCTGCGTTTTGACAAAATTCTTCATCGGCTTTTTCCGGGCGCGGGTACCGCTGATAATCGCCTCCTGGTTCAAACTGGAGCGGATTCACAAAAACGCTCACCGCTACTTCACCATTGGGGACGGCATTTTGACGCGCCACGCGAATCAATTCAGCATGCGCTTTGTGCAGCGCTCCCATGGTCGGTACGAGCACCTGCCGATGCGCCCGCCGATGCACCCGCGCCTCTACAACCGTCGTGAGAATTTTCACCTCGGCAGCTTTATCCAACTATGTGTGGTGCGCGAATCAAAGGAAGAGGATAAATACGCCGGTGATCATCAGCGCAAGCATCCACACGAAATCGATGTTGAACCACGCTCGGCGCAATATTGTGACGCCGAGTTTTTCATAAACCAAAATTGCGACGGTCGCAGTCATTAGCAGATATCCCAAGGTGTGAACTGCGACCGAAGCCGCGAGCAAGGACGGCGTGCTAAAACTCGCGAACGCAATGCCATGGTGATGCACATCGTCCGCAGCCACTGATCCCAGAAAAAATGGGACGAGCATCAGCCCCGCACCATGTGCCGACGCCATGATGAACGACCACAGCGTCAGATCGCCGAAACCCACTCGCATGCCGACCCAATTTGGATGACGCGAACGCAACAGACGATAGAAACCAAACGCAAACAGGATCGCAGAAGCAGCAATTTTTAACGCCACGTGCGGGACGTTAATCCGGGCCACAAGCACGGCGGCGACGATGATCCCGATTGAAAGCGCATGCCCGAGCACCATCGGCGGCAACGCACGGAATACGGCTGCGCGCGTTTGCTCCTGCAACCCCAACGCCACAGCGAACAACCATCCCATGGCAGGATTGATCCCGTGAAAAAGACCGAGCCCAAAGACCGCCAGCCACGGCCAGAGGTCGCTCACGGAAAACAAAAGGAATCGCTCGAGGAATCGCCTCCTTCAAGGCGAATTTGATGCACCCGGTAGTCGTTGCTCTCCAGGAAAAAGTTTTCGTCAAACCCGATGCCGCCATCGCGACTGGCATTCAGTTTCACCATCCAACTGCCGACGCCGTCGGGATAAAATTGCTCGTCCCATGCGACATAAAGCGAGTTAGTAAAATAGATTCGTTTGCCATCGCGGCTTACTTCTACCATTTGCGGTCCGCCCGCCAGCGGCTGATTTGGTTTCTTCGGGTGCGCCGTGCGATTGGCAATGCCGCCGATCCGTAGCGAGCCGGTCTTCTTCGGATTGAATGGATCCGACACATCGTACTGCAAAAACTCACCCGTGCCCCAGCAGGAGACATATAGAAATCTGTCGTCGAGTGATAAATCGATGTCCGACACCAGTGGTGGGACCGCTTTAAAATCCTTGAGCATCAGTGGCAATTTTTGTGGGTCGGCGGGTTCCGCTGGAATTTCGATCACCTTCTTTGCGTCCCATGTGCCATTGTTCCTGTGCCAGAGCCAGACTGACGCCGATAAATCTTTGAGCGAAACCACGACGCCGACGAAGCCGTAAGCTTTGGTCGGATTATGCGCGGGACGCATCTCGAGGACCATTTGTTGCTCTTTGCCCAAATCGAGTGCCTGCAAATGCCGGCGACGCCGTAGATCCCAAACGTGCATTTGGTGGCCGTACTTACTGCCGAGAAGCAGATCTGGCTGCAATCCGTTTTCGATCATGTTCGGCGTGCCCCATTCACTGCTGAGGAGTGTGTCGAATCCCAAGTGCCACCAAAAATCGTACTGTAAGAATTGTGGACCACGATTCATTTCCCACTGACCGAGAACCTCGAACGTTTCGCAATCAAGCATGAAAATTCCGCCGGGGCCGTCCCCATTGGGCGCACCGAGCGCACTGACATAAATCCCTTCCGGCCCACAATGAATCGTATGCGGACGCGAATAGTTGGCGCGCGAAAAAATTTCTTCCGGTTCGATCACTTTGACAATCTTCGGTTTTCGCGGATTGGGCTTCGTGTCGATGATGTGAATACGCGAGGACCGTAGCCCAGGTACAACCAGATAACGGCGTTCCACGTGCGGATGCGGCGCGTACGGGCAGAGCGCTGAACTGCATGCGTTCCAACCGAAATGATGCAGTTCGTCGCCGAACTCAGGCATCTTCACCTCGCCGACTCGCTGGCCATACGTGCGTGACTCTGGATCAACATCGATAACTAGCAGCGCGTCGTTGAGTTTGGTACCGGGCGGATTCAGTGCGGCGACAAATGCATGTTTTTCCGGAGGCGCCTGCATTGCCAACCTGGGCGATGGATAAAACGTCGGGTCTGGCTTTAACAGCGGCATAAGATTTCTCCGCGTGGAGATTAATCTTCAATACTGCTTCCAATGTAAAATTGTCAAGGATGGTTTCGGTCATCCGCCTAGCCAAATCGCTTGCCGGGCAAAGCGAAATTTTTTGTGGCCAAAATTTTTCCAGCCGGCGCGCTGCGCGAGATCGCGCATTTCTGAAAATGAAAATGCGCGCACGGCAGAGAGCCGGGCGTCATAGCGCGTCATCGGTTCACGAAAAATTAGCGCGGTCAAAAGATAAACGCCGGCTTGGAGGAAAAATCCGCGGCGCAAGTCCGACACCAGAACAAATCTCCGAGACAATTCGCGACATCGTCGCAACAAACTAACGGCGTCTTCATCGCTGAAATGATGAAGCGCAAGCGTGCAAAGCACTCCGTCGTAGGTTTCGTCAAAGTTCCATTCGAGAATATTGGCCTCGCGGAAAGAAATCTCCGGATAGCTGCCGCTCAACTTCGTGGCGACTTCCAGTGTGGCAGGCTGCCGATCGAAGGCGTCGATCTCGACGCGTGCGCCGATTTTTCGAGCATGATCGACGATCAATCGCGGAATATCACGGCGCACAAAACCCAAAATAAGAGGATAGCTGCCGAACCAGCGATTGAGTTGGCGGAGTCGTTCCAAGTCGCGCTCTAACTCAGCCGAAAGTGGCTGCGGCCGATCCATCATTTCCAGCACAGCCGGATCGAAGCTTCGCTTCATAATGGTAGGGACGGCGCGCTCCGCCGTCAGGTCAGCGCAGCGCGCTGACCCTACCTATTCGCTCTCCAGGAACGCACGCCACCCCTCCGGCAATTCTGCGGTCTCGACTTCGCTCGCTATACGCCCCTCGAATTCGGGATGAAAAACGGTGCTCGTGCCGTAAACCATGATCACATCTTCTGTGCCTTCAGCGCGAATGGCGTGCGCCACGCCTGGTGGAATTACAACGCCGACATTGCTGTTGCTCCTGTGGTTGTCGCCATCGACAAAGAACCGCATCACGCGCTTGGGGACGCCTGCTCGGATATCGCACAAAATTATCTCGACGCGACCCTGCAAAAAAAACATCACGTCCCATTGCTCATCGTCGTAGCGACGCAGCGAATAATTCTCCGGTTCGTCCACAAACAAGCGGCGCAACCACTCTGCCGCGACCTTGCCTTCTGGAATGCTGGGCGGATGTAGGTGGAAACCTTTTGCCGTGTTGGCAAACATCCGCGCAGCCGACCATTGCCTAGGCCAGAAGCCAATCTGTGCGAGAACCCCTTCATCGCGCCGCACAAATTCGCCGAAGAACCCGCGATGACGCTGGGTGTGAATAGTTCGGGCGAAGACTTCCACGCCAGGGATCCAGGCGTCCTTAGCTTCACTAGCGCGCGGCCACTCTTTGACGGTAGACAGCGTACCGTCCGGATGTAGCGGAACGCCGATGTTCGCGAATTTGACACTGGCCAATTTACCCGTCCCGTCGCGTACGATTGCGAGTTTGGAGCCGGGTGTTGCCCCAATGAGTGTGACGGGATTGGAAAGTCCCGTTGAATCCGCCGTAAGGGGCCCGAGAGTGTATTTGGTACCGGTGATGTATGCGAGTTCGCGATGACCGCCGACATTTTGGCCTTGCTTATGGTCCTCGACGACAAGTTCGCTCGCATCCACGCCTCGTTGCGCAAGCTCCTGCGCGAAAGAGGCGATCCGATAATCACGGGCGCTGAGTGCGTTTTGCGCATCGGGGTCAATACCTTGCCAGAGATCTTTTTCGCGCTTGTTCATTTGAATTCGGTTGGTGCCTCTACTTCCCTAACGAGAAATCGGCGCGTTCGCGAGAAAGATTTTCGATATGATAGGAGTTTCGATTAACGTCCGTGGGGAGGAAAAAATAGCGCATAGGGTTTTCTTGACGGTGATGGCAGAGGACATCCGTCGGCGGCGACACAGCGCACATTATATTGGTTGAAGCAAGTCCCAGCCAAATCTACCCTGCCGCGCATACTCGATACCAGCGGCTCCGCAATGCTCGATTTTGTCGTTTATCTCTTTTATCGCGCCGGGTCGGCCGTTGCCGCGGCGTTGCCATTGAGGCTGCTTTTTACTGTTGGGCAAATTCTCGGCTTTTTCGCGTGGCTCGTTTCAGGGAAATATCGGCGCCTGGCGAAACGCAATGTTGCGATTGCGTTTGCCAACGAAAAGTCGCCGCGCGAATTGCGCCGTCTTGTGCGCCGTCATTTTCGGCGGCTCGGAGCAAACCTGCTGTGTGGCGTCAAGCTCTGCACAATGCCGCCCGAGAAGATTTTGCAACATGTCAAAGTCGAAAATATAGAGTCAATGGGTTCGCGATTTCGCGCAGGGATTCCCGTCGTTCTGATCTTAAGTCACCTCGGTATTTGGGAATTATTCGCGCAATTGATGCCGAAGTTTGTCGGTTTCGTGCGGAACGCGAGTGTCTATCAAGGACTCGGGAATCGTTTCATTGATAAACATGTGCGCCGCACGCGGAGCCAGACTGGCTTGGAATTGTTTGATCGCCACGACGGATTTGAGCCGGTGATCGAGCTGCTGCGCTCTGGCGGCGGCGTCGGCGTGTTGTCGGATCAGCACTCCGGCGATCATGGGATTTGGACACCATTTTTCGGGCGGCTGGCGTCGACTTCGCCTCTACCTGCTTTGTTGGCCAAGCGCACCCGAGCTGCACTGATCGCGGCCGGGGTTTACACTACAGGTCGAGCGCGCTGGCGAATGGTGTTCACCGAGCGCTTTGACCGGCCAGGCGCTTCGATTCCAGACCTCACGTCAAAAATAAATGAGGTGATTCAGCAACAGATTCGCGTTGCGCCGGAAGATTGGTTTTGGGTGCACAATCGATGGAAAACGCCCCAGCCAAATTTTCTTCTTACGCGCTATAAGCGCGGCGTCCATCTGCCGCCGGAAATTTCAACTCATGAGCTAAAGCCATTTCGAATTCTGGTTCGCTCAAGCAACTGGCTGGGTGACGCCATAATGAGCGTGCCGGCAGTTCGCGCGATCAAGAATGGGCGTCCCGATGCTCAAATCACAATCGCTGCGCTAGCCAGGATCGCGCCGATGTGGAAGCTCGTTTCTGAAGTGGATGCGACCATTCCTTTGCCAAGCGGTTCGCTGCTTGCCGCCGTTTCGCTGTTTCGGCGACTGCCGCGATTTGATGCTGCAATTCTTTTTCCAAATTCGCTGCGCGTTGGTCTTGAATCCTGGCTAGCCGGAATTCCGCGCAGGGTTGGTTATCGCGGCCATTGGAGAAGATGGCTGCTGAATCAAACCGTGCCTGAGCCGCGAAACCTCGGTCCGCCGGAACATCATTCCCTTCGATTCCTTCGTATGGCGCACGAATGCGGAGCGGAAACGTCGAACATCCAACATCCAATTCCGATAAATCGCGAGCAGGCACCCGACATCCAACCGGCCGTTGCCCGTCAACCGCTGAAAATTGGCATTTGTCCAGGCGCAGATTACGGCCCGGCCAAACAATGGCTTCCCGAGCGCTTCGCCGAGGTGGCCGCAGAGATTAACGCACAATCACAGGCGCAATGGATTTTGTTCGGAACGAAGAATGACGCGACAATAGGGGATCAAATCGCCGCTCGGATAGGCGGTCGTTGCGTCAATCGGATCGGCCAGACAACGCTTGATGAACTTATTGACGAGCTGCGGCTATGCTGTTTGCTGCTTACCAACGATACCGGCACAATGCACCTGGCAGCATTGCTCGGCGTACCGGTGGTCGCCATCTTCGGTTCCACCGAGCCTCGTCTGACCGGGCCGCTCGGGAACGGTCAGATTATTCTGCGACACCACGTCGAATGCAGCCCCTGCTTTCTTCGCGAGTGCCCAATTGATTTTCGCTGCATGAAAGCGGTCAGCGCCGGAGAAGTAGCCGATGCAGTGCGGTCGATCCTGGCCGAGAAACTTCAAATTTAAGATTACACTATGACTCCGCCGCAAATCCGCGCAGAAGTGCAGGTGATGTTCTTCGACACTGATTGCGGAGGCGTCGTCTCTAATATCGCGTATCTGCGTTTCATTGAGATCGCGCGCACACATCTTGCCGCGGAACTCGGCCTCTCTTTGCGAGAAATGGCAGAAAAGCAAGCGTATCCTGTGGTGGTGCGCACCGAGATTGATTATCGCAGCGCAGCCAAACTCGGAGACCGGCTGGTGATTGATGGCTGGCTCGATCAAGTGGCACGCGCGCGGTTCTGGTGCGCATTCCGGATCACACGACCGGAGGACAGCACGCTGATTGCCCAGTGCCGCCAAATGCTTGCGCTGATCGAGATGCCCGCGGGAAAATTGCTGCGTTTGCCTGAACATTGGCAAGAATATCGGAAGGCTGGGATTTATCCCGAAGGCGAGTGCCAAACCGCGAGGAATGTTTCCGGCAAAGGATAATTTCCATGACCGCAGGTACCCAAACATTAAGGTTGGAAGAAACTCTGCTCGATCCGCCGGCGCTACCTCCGCCGCCCACGCGGCACGCGCTATTTGCGATTCTAATTGCGGCAGCGGCGCTGTTACACGTGGCAACGATCGGAAGTGGCGATCTGTACAGCCAAACCGAGGGACAATATGCAGGGGCGGCCCGCGAGATGGTCGAAGCTCATCGATGGCTCCTCCCAACGAACGACGGCATCCCGCGTCTGCAAAAACCGCCGCTGCTTTATTGGCTGATCATTCTCTCGTTCAAGCTCTTCGGCGTAAGCGCTGCCGCTGCGCGGCTCCCGGGTGCGCTGGCAACGGTTGCTTCGGTTGCCCTCATTTTTCTGATTGGGGAAAAGCTTACGGATTACTGGCGCGGATTCATTGCAGGTCTGATTTATCTCAGCTGCTGCGGTACATTTTTGCTCGCCCGCATTGTCATGCCTGAACCGCTCGTCGGCGCGTTCATGGCGGGCGCGATCTTCTGCGCGTTGTGCGGTTATCAGCGCCGGCGTCATCGGCGGGCTTGGTTCGCTGGATTCTGGATTTGCGCAGCCTTCGCTTGCCTTACCAAAGGCTTACTCGGCCTTGTTTATCCCACGGCGATTCTTCTTTTGCCGTCGATATTTTATCGCGAAGCGCGTCTGCGATATCGTGCACTTTTGCGATGGGAATACGTGGTGATCTTTCTTTTGATCGCTACCCCCTGGCACATCTGGGCGCAATGGAAATTCCCTGGGTACTTTCATTACCTTATCACCCGGGAATGGCAGGGTCATCTCTGGGGACTTTCCGACGAGTTGCGTGATTACCTGGGCGTGCCTGCCTATCAATTTGTGCTGTTGCATTTGGCTTGGTTGTTTCCGTGGTCGATCGCGTTGCTCGCCGGAGTGATGTTCGCCTGGCGTCGCGTCATTCGGCCGCACGAGATCAATTTCGCCGATGCACTGCCGCTGTGTTGGATGGGCGTCGTTTTTGTCCCGCTACTCTTTCTGGGGCAACGGCAGGATTACTATTCGATGAGTATGTGGAGCGCGTTTGCACTCTGGGCAGCGGCGGCGTGGGACCGCATGCCACAGAAGTGGCGCCTCGCAGGCACAATCGCCGTGGGCTTCAGCGGCGTGGCGTGCTCTGTGGCGGCGTTTTTCCCTGCCCGCGCCGCGCGTGCTCTGAATGGAAACTGGGGAACGATGGACATGCGCTGGACGGCTTGGAAGGCATTACACGACATGCCTGTTTCAGCGT
>QHRD01000074.1 GCA_003220005.1 Verrucomicrobiota bacterium
CCACTTTCGCCCAGGTTGTTACACTCAATTTCGTCATGAAGGGTTGTTTTGTTTTTCATACACGGCGTGTGCCCGTTTTGCCCACGCTTTACAACCCTTCATGGCATCTAACCGCTGACTCGCCACGGCGAGTCGTCGACCGGCTTTTGATTTTATGAAACACTTTCAGCTCGCGACGGTTTACCCGCTGTGGCGGGTCAGCGGTGGCTCAGCTTTTTCTCGTTAGATGGTATGCGCCCTGTTCTCTACGCAGTAGCATTTGCTGTCGCAATCGCTTCCGTCTGCGTAACGCAACCGGAAAATCTTTCCAGGCGCACTCTGACGTTTGCACAGCGCGTATCTTATCAGCGAGCGATTGAGGATGTTTACTGGCGTCACCGCATCTGGCCGAAAGAACGCCCCGATCCCAAACCATCGTTGGATGCAGTATTTCCCCGAGCGCAGCTGGAAACGAAAGTCCAAGACTATCTGCGCGACTCACAAATGATCGAGGATCACTGGCAAAAGCCGATCACGGCCGAGCAGTTACAGGCCGAGATGAATCGAATGGCCCGGGACACAAAACAGCCCGGGGTCCTGCGGGAATTGTTTCAGGCTCTTGGAAACGATCCGGTTGTCATCGCAGAGTGTCTGGCCAGACCAATCCTCGCGGAACGGCTCGTTAGGGAATTCAAAAGTAGATCGAGCAGTCCTCAGCTGGCTGGCAAGGCGAATCGCGAAGCGATCACGAATCTTCGGCCTTCGGCTCTTCGTACCATCGCCCATGGCGCGGCGGATCTACCTGGTGTCGCGTACACGTTGCCAGAAATCTCAGCTCCACTGGGCTGTACAGAAGACGCCTGGACTCCAACGACACTCACCAACGCGCCCTCTGCCCGATGGATACACACGGCAGTGTGGACGGGCAGCGAAATGATCGTCTGGGGCGGCAGCGATCAAACGAGCAATTACTCCAATACCGGCGGAAGATATAGCCCTGCTACCGACAGTTGGGCGGCCACCAGCGCCACTAACGCGCCAAGCGACCGAGCCTATCACACCGCAGTTTGGACCGGCAGCCAAATGATTGTTTGGGGCGGCCTTGATCAATCGTTCACCCCCACCAACACTGGCGGAAGATACAACCCTTCTACCAACACTTGGACGGCCACCAGTACCACTAATGCCCCCGATCCGCGATATTCTCACACAGCAGTGTGGACAGGCAGTGAAATGATAGTCTGGGGCGGATTTATTGACGGGTTCATCGTGAACACTGGGGGGAGATACAATCCCAGCACCGATAGTTGGACGGCTACTAGCACTACGGGCGCACCTGATAGGCGTTTTGATCACACAGCAGTTTGGACGGACAGTGAAATGATAGTTTGGGGCGGATCTAATGAAAGCGTGGGTCAATTGTTCACCGGCGGGAGATATAATCCTGCTGCCGACAGTTGGACGGCTACTAACACCGCTAATCCCCCCAGTAGGCGACAGGCTCACACCGCAGTGTGGACGGGCAGTGAAATGATTGTATGGGGCGGATGCTCCGGTATTCCGTGCACGAATATTCTGGACACCGGCGGGAGATATAACCCTGCTACCGACCGTTGGACGGCTACTAGCACCACTAACGCTCCCAGTGCGCGATATTCTCACACCGCAGTGTGGACGGGCAGTGAAATGATTGTATGGGGCGGAAATGATGGCTCCCACTTAACGAACACCGGCGGCAGATATTGCGCCCAATCCGGTGTTACGCCAACGCCGACACCGTCGCCAACCGCGACCGCGACTCCGACAGCTACACCTACACCGAGACCTTCCCCGACGCCAAGAGTTGCGCCAACGCCTAGGGTTCGTCCTACGCCACCGCCGCGCCCATAGCTTTATCCCCCTGAAGAAAATGGTGCAGCTCAATCATCTAACCAACTGATGAAGCCAACCCATCACTTTGTGTCACGCCAGGGCGAAACCCAGCCCTTTGCTTCAAGTGGCTGGGTGGCTTATCTCTTTCTCGTTAGGCCTATGCGTGCTCTCGTCGCGATCTCCCTGCTTCTCGTAGCCCAAGCACTCGCGGACGAGCATGGCTTAGTCTCCCCGAACGGCGAGTTCCAAGCTTACACGACCCCGGCCAATGAGGACGGCAGCGGAATGAAACTCTTTGTGCGTCGCGCCAACTCAAGCGATGCGGGTGCGCTTCTAAGGCAAAACAATCGTTGGATTGACGCGAAGTGGTCTCCGGATTCGCGGTTTCTTGCTGTCGTCGATCATCTCGACGGACGCATTTCCGATGTTTACGTCTTCGGCGTCGGCGCTGCTGACGCGGCCCCGACACTTCTCTATCACACGCCAGACTTACACACATTCGATGTGCGGTGGGACGTTTCGGGCTGGCATGTACTGCGCCGCGAGATCGTGTTAGATAAACAGGTGAAGTATAAATTCCCCGGCAAGATCACACACGAGCAGATCGTCGCGCGGATTGGCACCAAACCATTGAAACTTGAACCAACCGACTAGGCCTAACCAATCGATGAAGCCAACCCAGCACTTTGTTGTAAGCTTAAATAATGTGCACGCCGATTTTCCAAGTGCTGGGTCCCTTATCTCTTTCTCGTTAGATGCCATGAAGACAGTTATCTGAATCGAGCAGGCCAACATGAAAAGACTGTTTGTAGTGCTGGCGGCGGTGAGTGTTTCGATGGCCGCGTGTAGCGACAGGGCGAACAGACCCGCCGTGGCAGAGAACGAAGGTGGCACGCCGCTGATGGTGTCCTTCGCGGACCTGAAGTGGATGGAACTCCCACAGGTGAAGGGCACACAGTTCGCCGTGCTTTCGGGCGACCCTAAGAGGGGAGAGTACACGCAGATGCGTAAGATACCCGCGCGGACTGACAATCCGCTGCACACACACAGCAGCCAGATCAAGATGGTGATCATCAGCGGCGTCTTGTACGTCGGGTCGGACCTGGCATCGGCCAGGGATTTCGG
This sequence comes from Verrucomicrobiota bacterium, assembly GCA_003220005.1. Classification (GTDB taxonomy): domain Bacteria; phylum Verrucomicrobiota; class Verrucomicrobiia; order Chthoniobacterales; family UBA10450; genus Udaeobacter. Next base: position 2,977 of record QHRD01000074.1, read on the forward strand.
CCCAGGGTCGGTAATCGTCCTCCCAGCTAACTGGGTGCACGTAAGCGGTTGCCGCGCCGGAAGCGATTGCGTTTTTTACCAAGAGGGAAACGGGAAATTCGACTACAAGCCCGCTGCAGAGGCATCTCCTAACAGGTAATGCCGTCGAAAGATCACTCGCAAGGATCTAACCAAGTGCTGGAGCTAATGGCGAACGTTGTGTAAAGTCACTGCCTATGGGTGAACGCTCCAGATCGTATTCGCTGCTCGGCCCCGCTCGCCTCAGCTCAGCTTATTCTCGTTGCGATTATGGAAGGGCAGTCACAGAACAAGTGTCGAGGAGACCATTAGGAAACTGGATAACGAACGCATTCAAGCACAGATTCATGCTGATGCGACGGCCCTTGATCGCATTTACGCTGCTGATTTCATAGGCGTAGGGCCAAGTGGCACAGTGAGAACCAAGCCGCAGGTGATTTTAGATTTCACGTCGGGTGATTTGAAATTTCAATCTATCACTACCAATGACGTTCAAGTGCGCGTCTATGGAGACACGGTTGTGGAGACCGGCCTCTCGACAATGATTGGGCAAGATAAAGGCAAAACTGTTCCCCGTGACACTCGCTTTACCAGGGTGTGGGTAAAGCAGCAAGGGCACTGGCGGTTGGTTGCCAACCATTACTCATCCCAGACTACGCGCCAATAAGCACTCACACCAAATGCCATCTAAGCGCTCCAGCCAACTCCGAACGTGTTCGCGAGCAGTCTGGCCCCATTGCGAAATAAGTCCGGTATGTTTGCCACGACGCCCGGCCGTGGCTTATGTCTATCTCGTGAGACGAAGTTCACGCTTGGCTCGCGATACCGGTGAAATGAAACCAACAGAAAGTTAAAGCCATGAAATTAGCAGTAATCATCCCAGTCTTTGGGCTCGCACTGTGTCTGGTTGATGGATTTACCTCGACAAGCGTTGCGCAGGAGTCGCGATGGGGATCGCCGGATGAGGACACCGTCAAATTCATAAAGACCGTCGAGGCAAAGTGGGCCAACTCAGCCTGTAGCCCGCAGCCGGATCTCAAGGACGTTATTGCGGACGACTTCCAGGGAACATCCCCAAAGGGCCGACGCTACGGCAAGCAGGAAGCTATCACCACGGATACAAAGTCTCTGTCGCGCGACTGCCAACTCGGGGAGGTAAAGGTCAGATTCTTCGGCGACTCCATAGCCATAGCGTACGGAGCGGAGAGCACGATGATCAAGGACAGCAACGGCAAGGACACGAAGCACTGCCTGGTCTGGACCGACACGTGGCTAAAGCGCGCAGGGAAGTGGCAAATCGTGGCTGCACAGGACACTCTCGTTCCTTGTAACCCGTAGGCTGTCCTGCGAGCCCTCGATTGTCGCCTGTTGCCTGGAGGCGTTGCGCAAAGCGTGACGCCAATGCCGCCGTCCAACCACGTTGATGAAGCCAGCTCCGAAAACATTCGCGAGCAGGCTGGCCATTGCGACCTGAGTCCAGCGTGTTTGCCACAACACCCTGCCGTGGCTTACCGCAGCTACTTTCACAAATAGCTGGGTGGAAGGTTGCTCCCGCTCGACCGGAGCGTACAATCACAATAGCGGGTGTTTCGCGCGGAGGATAACGCATGCGCCGTACGATTTGTTGCGCGGTTTTTGGACTGCTCGTTTCGAGTGGAGCGGTCTTACTGCAAGCGCACGCCGCGCCGCGGCCATTGCTACGACCACGGGTAAGAGTGGTTGGCGTGCGGTGGTTCCCAGCATGTCCGGTATTCTGTCGATACGACATCCCCGTTTCATTCCCGTATCCTGTCCCTTATTCTGTCCCGTATCCGGTCTGGAATTTCATCGCGCCATTGCCAACGTACGTGTTTGTCGGCAGCGCCTCGGCGACCCACCCGCAGCTGGTGTTCAAGGACGGCACGACGTACACCGTGACGGACTACTGGCGCGTCAACGATCAGCTCCACTTCATCACGGTCGAAGAAGGTGGAACGAAGTCCGTGCAGCACACCGTGCCTTTCGAGGACCTCGATGTGCAACGGACAACTGACGCGGATGCTGCGCAAGGGTTTCGGTTCGTGGTAAGAGACGAACCGATCGAGCAATGGCTGGAGCACCACGCGCAGCACGCGCCCCGGCGGCATCTGAACAACGGGGTCGGTTAACAAGTGGTCGGGCCTTAGGAGAACCAATCTCACATGGCATCGCTGCGAAACGTGATATCGACGCACGGTCTCAAAGATCACTGACGCAGTCTGCTCATTACAAAGCTGAAAATGCCCCGAATGCTAAGCGGCTTTCGGGCTGGAAAATTCGAAGCTCTGTTGTTGCTCACGGTGGGTGATTGAGGTCAATCGCCCCTACCAAATTGCACGCGCCTATTTTGGTGAACGCGTGTTGGCGTGCGTTTTCACGTCGCGCCTTTGCTTGTCCACGACTCGGCGCAACTCGCGCTCCATTGTTATGAACGCGTCGTGGATCACTTTGTTGAGCGGTTGGTGCGTGCCGTTGTCCATCTGCCTCTCGTCAGCGACCAGTTCGTGGCGTCCTGCCACGGTCACATCGATCCGGCACCGGCACGGGTTTCCTTTATGATGCGTGTGATTGGTTTGCTCAATGGCCACATCGCAGCGGTTGATATGGTCACAAAATCTTTCCAGTCGCGCTGCATATTCCAAAACGAGATTGTCGATCTGGTCAGATTTTTCCAGACCCCGGTACGATATTTTAAGAGGCAGTTGCATAGTTGATTAGATAAGAAGCTAAACTCTCATGCCATCGAGAGCGATAAGAAAACAAGGCGCTGTCGTCCCGAGCCCCGAAGGCTTTCGAGGCGACGAACCTCCCAACCGAAACGACGCGCGAATGATTGATTGCGTGCCCCTCGAGTCTCTGTGAGGTCCCTCACTCCGTTCGGGATGACATGTGTTGCGTGCACGAGCGGCTCAAATTTGTTGCAACGAGCGAAACCGCGAAATGAGTTTCGCGGGTTCCACTTTTACTAAGTCCGATTTCACGTGTTCGACGATCCGGTCGCGCACCGCGGTTGGCAAAAGCTCGACAATCACCGAGTGAATTTCCGCTGGCGCGGCAAAGGACCAGCCTTCTTTTCCGTTGCGCGAGACAATTTTTGTAATTTGCTCGGCGAGCTCTTTCTGGATGCGGCGATCGGTTTCCGCCTCAAGCTGCGTCCGTTCGGCGATGGAAGCCGCCCCATGGTGGCTGCCAGCGCCGTCGCTCACGGGAAAGCGACCCGCCTGATCGCTCACTTTATCGACCAGTCTTCCATGCGCGTCGGTGATGTTGAATGCCTGCACGAGTTGCAGGCTCGGTCCCCGCGTCGGCGTCTCATCCACCCGGTATGCCTTCAAGCTGCCTCGATCAGTGACGATAATAAGAGAACTCGCTGTCATGAGGAATCACTGACCCAAAAACTGACCGCGCATGAAAACACGCGCTTTCTATCTCTATAAACTAATTCGTTTCTGGCGACAAGATTGCGTTGGATGAATTTCTATTCTGGGGAGCGCACGCGTCTCGCGTGTTGGCGAAGCCGTCTCGGATTCGCGGACTTTTCTGACCAGAGCGCTTAAAAACAAGAGCACGCAAGAATTTGAGGCGGGAAGAAAAAGTTCATTTCGGCGCGACGCCGAAACCAGGCACGCGGGACGCGTGCGCTACTCAATACGGCGAGCGCGTTCTTCTTCTGCGCTGACCGCCGGGACCTCGACCGCGCGCTTCTTCCATGATTCCTCGCGCGCCTGCGCTTGTGTGCCGCTTACCAGTTGAAGCAAACAACAGGCGCGCCCACAGAGATCGACATCGTCGCCCGATGCGAATTTTCTTGGCTCCGCCAAAAATCCGCTCGGCTCCATCGTGTCGAGAATGAGTTGCCACTCGAGATTCTCCTGGCCGGGCAGCACAAATGGTATCGGTTCGTAATGAGCATTAATCAGCAGCAGAAACGTGTCGTCGCGGACAGGCTCGCCTTCAAAAGTGAGAACGTCGCTGGTATCGCCGCTTAGCAGCATGCCCAGGCACCGAACAAACGGCGATGCCCATTCGTCCTCGCTCATCAAGCTACCGCCAGGATTGAACCACATTACGTCCCGAATCTCGGAACCGGGGATGCGGCGACCTTTTAAAAATTTCGGCCGGCGGAAAACGGGATGATCTTTGCGGAACTGAATAAGCTTCCGTGTGAACTCGAGAAACTGATTCTGCTTTTCATCACGCGTCCAATCGAACCAGCTGATCTCGTTGTCCTGACAATAAGCGTTGTTGTTGCCGTTCTGCGTCCGGCCCCACTCATCGCCGCCGGTCAGCATTGGCACGCCCTGCGAAAGAAAAAGTGTCGCCAGGAAATTCCGCCGCTGCCGTTCGCGCAGGGCATTGATCTGTGGGTCATCGGTCGGCCCTTCGACGCCGCAATTCCACGATTGATTATTATTGTCCCCGTCGTTGTTGCCGTCGCCGTTCGCCTCATTGTGCTTTTCATTGTAGCTGACCAAGTCGTTGAGAGTGAAACCATCGTGCGCGGTAACGAAATTCATGCTCGCGTACGGGCGCCGCCCATTCTCCTGGTACAGGTCAGGACTGCCGGTAAGCCGGTAGCCCATCTCGCCGATGCGGCCCTCGTCGCCTTTCCAAAAACTGCGAACCGTGTCACGGTATTTGCCGTTCCATTCCGACCACGGCGCAGGGAAATTTCCCACCTGATAACCACCGTCGCCCACGTCCCATGGCTCCGCGATCAATTTCACCTGCGACAAGATCGGATCCTGGCGGATCACTTTGAAGAAGGCGTGGAACTTGTTCACGCCGGTGCCGTCGCGGCCCAGCGCGGACGCGAGATCGAACCGGAAACCATCCACGTGCATCTCGCTCGCCCAGTATCGCAGGCTGTCCATCACCATTTGCAGCGTGCGTGGATTTAACGTGTCGAGCGTGTTGCCCGTGCCGGTATAATCGAGATAGAAACGCGGGTTGTCCGCGAGCAGGCGGTAATATGAAGTGTTGTCGATCCCCCGGAAGCAAAGGGTCGGGCCGAGATGATTTCCTTCAGCGGTATGATTGTAAACCACGTCCAGAATTACTTCGAGCCCCGCCGCGTGCAGACTGCGCACCATCGTTTTGAACTCAGACACCTGTTCGCCCATTTGCCCGCTGCTGGAGTATTGCGCGTGCGGCGCGAAAAAGCCAATAGTGTTGTAACCCCAGTAATTTGTGAGGCCGCGATCGATTAAACCCTTGTCGTCAATATGCGCGTGCACCGGCAACAACTCGACTGCGGTCACGCCAAGTTTTTTGAAATAATCAATGGCCGCCGGGGTGCCCAGCGCCGCATAGGTGCCGCGCAATTCCTCAGCCACCTCATTCCAAAGCTTACTGAATCCTTTCACGTGCACCTCGAAAATCACAGAATTGTGCAACGGGATCCCAGGCCTCCGGTCGCCCTGCCAGTCAAATGCCGTATCGATCACCACCGACTTCGGAACACCCCACGCGTCGTCGCGAAAATCCTGCGCCAGATCTTCCTCCTTATCGCCGATGACATAACCGAACATTTCATCCGCCCAGCTCACTTCTCCGGCGATAGCCTTC
>QHRD01000007.1:0-8221 GCA_003220005.1 Verrucomicrobiota bacterium
CAGCTGCGATCATCGCACTAATCGCGTGGCTACTTGTGCCTTTACTCGAGGCACTATGCGACGGCGCGCGCTGGTCCACGCCGTTCATTTGCGCTGCGGCTGCGATCACCCTCGTTGGGATAGGTGTGTTAACTGTGCGCACAAGTGATGTGCACCCGGTTCCCTCCAGACTCATTTATGCCATTGATGCAGACAGCTCGGATGCCTGGCTGGCAAGTAGAGCGTCCGCAGCCCGCGCTGTCGCGTGGGTTCGGACTGCTTTAGCTCCGTTTGTGCAGGGACCAGAGTGGATTTCACATTTTTTCGAGGGGCCGGCCGCGGTTGTCGCCAAGCGCGTGCCGACTCTTCCTCTGCCGCAGCCTGCGATCAACATATTGTCGGATTCGACGACAAGCGACGCGCGGCAACTCTCACTGCGTGTGCAAGGGTCCGCCGGAACGACTGCGCTCGGGATTCGGGTGACTGATGCCCCAGTGATCAGTGCAGCAATCGATGGCCATGCGATCGACACAACGCGTTACAGGCTGCATACGCGGGATTGGACTCTGTGGTACTGGGCACCATCAGACTCCGGCGCGCTGCTCAGCCTTATCGTGCCTGCTGCATCAACGCCAAAACTCGAAATTTTGGCATATTCTCTCGGGATTCCCACGCTGCCGCGCGTCACTCTTCCGCCGCGCCCCGCTAACGTGGTTCCCGTCCAATCTGGCGATGTAACCATTGTGTGCCGACGTTTTCCGATCCCATTAAGGAAATAGAGAAGTGAAGCCCCAGAAAGGTCGCCGCAAGGTTAAGATCCTTGGCTACCACGAATGGTCAGCCATTCGCCGTAACTAGGGATCGGCTTCCACCGTCCCGCTATTTTCCTTACAAATCAGCGGTTCGTAAAGAGTCCTGGTCTTGATTCAACCCGCTAGTGCAGCACACTCGAAAATTCCGTCGCGTATTCGGTAACGCCAGCTTAAACGCCTGGGAATGACTGTCGTTAAGAGTCACTTGCTCTGCCAATTGAGCTAACGGTGCTAACAAATTTCAGATTTCTGATTTCGATTGCCGATTTAGCGGAATTTCCTTTAGTAGCAACATAGATCAAGCTTGAGTCTGACCGCGCGAAAAGCGGGCAACAATGTCTGCATCGGATTTCTTTTGCTTTATTCGGTTCGCAGCGCCGTCACCGGATTCACGCGAGTGGCGCGGTTGGCCGGAAAGAAACAAGCAAGAAGCGCCGCACTCGCGAGCATCAAGGTTGCGGCAACAAGCGCCAGCGGATCGCTCGGACTTATGTCATAAAGGATTTTGGCCAGTACGCGCCCTGCCGCCAATGAAAGAAGTAGGCCCGCGCCAACGGCGAGTGCCGTCTGCATCGCGCCTTGTCGCATTATAAGGGCAAATACGTCGCGCCGATGTGCACCCAAGGCCATGCGAATACCGATTTCGCGGGTCCGGCATGCCACGGCATAAGCTTTCACACCATAAACACCGACGACGGCCAGGATTAGTGCGATCGCACCAAAAGCGCCGAAGAGAGTTGCCCCAAGTTTAACGATCCAAAGATTCGGCGACCTCTCCACCAAGTCGACAAACGTCGTCATCTGTAACAGCGGCAGATCCGGATCGATCTCGCGCAGCGTTTGTCGAAGCGTCGGAATGAACGCGGCGACCGCATGTTGATCCTGCGTGTTGAGCCGAACGTGCAGAAACGTTTGGCCGCTGTATCCCTGCACTAACGGCACGAATAAACGGCAGACGAGCGAATCGTTCTCAACACTATGCCGGTGCTTGCTCACGACACCGACGACTTCCATGTCGTTAGGCAAGCCATCTTTCGGCGGGTTGGTGTAGCGAATGTGCTGACCAATCGGATCTTCGTTCGGGAAAAGTTTTTTGGCCATTTCTTCGTCGATAATTGCCACGCGCCGGGCATCCTTGTTTTCGCATTCACTCTGGGTGAAATCGCGGCCTCGTAGCAGTTTTATGCCGAGCGCCTCGCAGTAACCGGGCGTGATCGCGGTGAAGAGCGAATTGACGCTTGGATCCGGCGCCTTGGGGTCGTTAGGCATGGCGTCTTTCGTGCGGAGAACGCGGCGCGCGGTGGTGAAATCGGAATATGGAAGCATGGTGCCGGTGGCCGAAGCGGTTACTCCGGGCAACTCGCGTACGCGTCGCACCATGTCGAAGATCAAGCGACGTGAATCGGCTGGCGCTTTTTTGACCAAACTGAAATCGAACTCACTAATGACATCGCCGCGCGCAACGAAGCCCGGATTGAGGCCGGCCGCTTTGAGTGCACCACGGAAGAATAATCCGGCGGCGAAAAGCAACATGAGCGAAAGCGCGATTTGCGCCATCACGGAAACGTGACGTGGCGCGAAGAAACGACTCAAACGACCGATGCGCGCCGGCTCGCCGACTTGCTCTTTCAAGTCTTTCACGAGATCGGCCTTTGTTGCCTTTAACGCCGGGCCGAGGCTGAAAAGCATTGTCGCGAGGAGGCAAAACAATAACGTGATTGCAAGCACAGCCCCGTCGGGCCGCAATTTTACCACAAACGAGAAATTCACGGACGCGAGCAAACCGCGCAGTTGTTGGAGTAAGGCATCGTTGCACCAGGCGCTCAGAACCAGGCCGATGACGCCGCCGCAAACAGCCAGCAGAAATCCTTCGCTCAACAGTTGCCTGACGATCTGCCAGCGTGATGCGCCGACAGCCAGTCGCACCGCTATTTCCTTGGAACGCGATGTACCACGCGCGAGCAACATGTTCGCCAGATTCAAACAGGCGATGAGCAAGACCGCTCCGGCCATAGCCATGAGCAATGTCGCGATCAGGGTGAGTGGTCCGTCGTCCTGTGGTTGCGTGCTCAAGCCGAATCGCGCCGGCGTTTGAATTTGCAGCTCGCGCGTACCTTCGCTGCTGTCCGGTTGAATCGCATTCAATCGTTGCGCCAGAACGGGCACATGCGTTTTCGCCGTGTCGATCGTCAGGCCGTGGCGCAAACGCGCCACGAGATTGAACGTGTAATTCTTCGGGTCCAACAGGTCGTGCGTCGTTTCGGAATCGCCGAAAGCTGACCCGAGCTGCGAGCGAACGCCGAGCGGCACCCAGATATCCGGCGCGATCAACACGTTCGCGCCGCTGAATCCGTCCGGCGCGATGCCGATCACAGTGTAGGGCCGACCGTTGACCTGCAGGGTGCTGCCGACAAAATCATCGCGGCCACCGTTGCGTTTCCAAAAGCCGTAGCTTGAAACGAGCACAGCCATGTTCGAATTCGGCTGACATTCCTCAGCGTTATAAAACCGGCCGCGAAACGCCTGCACGCCCATCATCGGGAAATAATTCTCAGAAGTGAGGAACGCGAAGCTGCGCCGCATCTCGTGATCGCGCCCGATGCCGGCGACGGCAAACTCGAGCGCGGCCACATCGACAAACACGTCTCTGCCGTTCTGGCGCAGCTCGCGATATTCGTTGTAGGAGAATTGGCGATAATCGTGGCTCGCGTTCTGTCGGGCCGTGAACACATTCACAACTTCAGCAGGCCGGAGCGGCACCACCGGCTTGAGCAACACGCCATTGATCAGCGCGAAAATGGCCGAGTTGACGCCGATCGCTAAGGCGAGCGTCAACACGGCCACCGTCGTGAATCCTGGCGCTTTGAGAAGCTGCCGCAAAGCGAACCTAAAATCCTGCATCATAAGATCCCTCCTCGTTTTCACTAAGATGCAGTTTCGCTCGGTTTTGGATTCAACCGTCAAGCTCCCGAGCGAAAATTCTTGGGTCAAAATTCGTGAAGATGCATGTATTTTGCGAATTTCCGCCGAGTACGGCACTCCCGACGTATCGGGACCTTCAAAGGCGCGGTCTCCGCGCAGTCGAAAAAAAATCAAGCTCGCGTGTGTCGGGCGTAGTGCGTGTTGACGCCTTTCGGCAGCAAACGTTTGCGGCCGCGCTGGCGCCGGCGCGCAAGGGTCGCGCGACCGCCTTTGGTACGCATCCGGGCGCGGAAACCGTGTTGACGTTTGCGGGTTCGCTTGGATGGCTGATAAGTGCGTTTCATAAAACCGGGAAATAGCCGCAGCCCGATTGGAGAGCGGTTACACTAGGAGCGAGCATGACATTGTCAATTGGCCGGCGCACGGCGACAGTCGATTCTTGATTCCGAGATTGCCACCAAAGTCCGATTTTGACATAAACGAGACAAACAATGAGCGAAAATATCGTAATCGAACCAGCGACCGAGGCCGACCTGGATGAGCTTTCGGGATTGCTGGGCGAATTGTTCGCTCAGGAAAGCGATTTTCGGCCGGACAAGGACAAACAGCTTCGCGGGTTGCGGCTTATTTTCGAACAGCCCAGCCGCGGGCGAGTGTTCGTTCTACGACGCGACGGCGCGATTGTGGGCATGATCAATCTGCTTTTCACCATCAGCACGGCCGAAGGCGGTTTCGTCATGCTATTGGAGGACCTGGTCGTCCATAAACAATACCAGGACAAAGGCTACGGCTCGAAACTTCTCCAATACGCCATCGATTTCGCGAAGCAGAAAAATTTTCTCCGCATCACTTTGTTGACCGATCGCCCGGAAAATGTGGCGCAGGCATTTTTCCGAAAACACGGGTTCGTTGAATCATCCATGATTCCGATGCGCCTGTGGATCGCGCCGGAAAGGAATAGCGATCAGTGATCCATACTGTAGGGCAAGCGAAGCGCATTGCCCTACAATTCCTTTCGTAACGGCGGTGCTTCGACCGGCTCTATCAGCGATTTTTTCCGCTAATCCACGTGTTCAATTGAGGCGCGAGACGTTTCTGGAATTCCGCGCGGAACTGAACTTCGTCCACGACCTTTGCTACTTCTGGCGCGCTGGCGGGAGGCAAGTTGGCTTTGGCGAAGCTTTTTAATTCGTCGGCGCGCCCGGCATCGGAGAAAAAGCTGAACAGACTTGGCGCATATCGATTCGCGCCGGCCGCATCGGTCTTGTCGAGCAGCGTTTTCATGTTTGCTTTCGCGAATTCCCAAGCAATATCCGGGTGACCGCTTTCGCGCGCGATGGCTGGGACCAAAAATACTGCGCGACTCGTTGGCAGCTCGTCGGTGAGCGCGATGGAAAGCGTCTTCTTCATCAGCCTGGGGTCGATCGATTCGGCCAACGCGCTGTAGTAATTCTGCTTTTCCTCAATGCTCGTCGTTTTCAGACCTAACTCGTGAAGTTTACTCCAGATCTGCTCCTCTGCATATCGGCCAACGACCGCAAGAACGGACGGACGCAGGTCAGGCGCGAGCGACGCGGGATTTGCGAGAAATTTTTCGAACCGCTCGCGACAGCCTGCAATGATTTCTGGATCATTCAGATCCCCCAGAGCGTTAATCAGGCTCGCGCGCAAATTTCCGGCGGCGGGCAGCTCGCCCTGTTTAGGTTCCCAGCCCAGCGTCTCAAACGTTGGATGCAAAACCGATCGGGCGTAGCGCTGAAATTCTTCGCGCACTGAGCTCACAACAAGGAGTCGATTGATGAAATCCAGCACATTGATGATCTGCTCGCGCTCCGCGAGTTCAGTGGAGGCAGGCAATTGTTCTACCAAACCAAAATAGAGCGAGACGGGCGCGCGACCGGCTTGCACAAGCGCCCACGCATCGCTCAAGAGATTGACGCGGTCTTCAATGCCCAGCTTCGGCAAAGCTTCGACTAACGATTTCCAAGACGGCTCATCGTATTCGACACGATAATTTCCTGCGCCATTTATATTCAATTTGAGCGCACGATCGGCTGGAATGTTTCGCAGGCTCTCGATTTTGCTGGTCATGAGCAAGCTCGCGGGCATTTTCCCAGTGACCGAATATGTCAGGGGGATTTTCCAGTTGAGTGGCGGGGCGTTTTTGAAATTCGCCGTGAAGCGCTCCTGTGTAAGCTGAACCTTTTCATCTCCTTCTCGCTTAACTTTCACGACTGGAAACCCAGGCTGCTGCGTCCAGCCAGCTGCGATTTCGCCGATCGGTTTCTTCGAAGCTTCCGAGAGCGCGTTCCACAAATCCGCGGTAGTCGTATTCGAGTATTTATGCGCGGCGATGTAACGGCGAATTCCATCGCGGAAAACGTCTTCGCCGAGAAAGCTCTCCAGCATTCGCAGAAACGACTGGCCTTTTTTGTAAGTGATATCGTCAAAAGCGCTGTTGGCCTCCGCTTCAGTCGCGATGCGCTGCTGGATCGGGTGCGTGGTCGATCGCGCGTCGCCCTCCATCGCGGCCTCCTTCGGGATACCGGCACGCCGGGTAGGATCGCGCGGCACACTTCGTTGTAGCCAGACTTCCCACTGCGGGTTGAAATGCGCCGTGCACTTGGAGCCCATCCACGACGCGAATCCTTCATTGAGCCAGAGATTATCCCACCAGGCCATGGTCACGAGATCGCCAAACCACTGATGTGCCGTCTCGTGCGCGATGACTTCGTAGATAACTTGTTTCGTCTTTGCGGAAGAGTTTTTCGGATCGAACAGAAGCGCGGACTCGTAATAAGTGATCCCACCCCAGTTTTCCATCGCGCCGCCAAAACCGCCGGGCAAAGCGATCTGGTCGAGTTTCGGCAACGGATACGGCACGCCGAAATAATCATTGTAATATTGAAGGATTTGCGCTGTCACTTCGAGAGCGTAGCGGCCCAATTCTGCTTTGCCCTTCGTTGTGATCACACGAATCTGCGTCTGCCCGCTTCGCGATTCGATGAGATCGAGTTCACCGGCAACAAAAACACTCAGATAACTCGACATTGGCGGAGTGGCCTCAAAACGCACTTCTTTCAATGCGTTCCGCGGTGGTAGGACGCGACCGCCGGGCGCGCCGCTTGAGGTGTCTAATCCCGGACGGCCTCCCGCAACCGCGGGATCGCTACCATCCAGCAGCGTTTCGTTTTCGACCGGCATGTTCGAGACCGCCAGCCAATTTTCCGGAACGACCGCCGTCAATTGAAAGCGCGCACGAAACGCTGGTTCGTCCCAGCAAGGGAAGAATCGGCGAGCATCGGTCGCTTCAAATTGCGTTCCGAGCATAATGTTTTTTGCGCCGCTCCCCTGCTCCTGATAACGCATGTAAAAAAGTCCCTGCCCCTGCTGATTAATTTTCCCGGAGAAACTGAGCGCGAGCGTGTGGGCTCCGGCCGCAAGTTCGCCGCGGCCGGCGGCGGCCTCCGACGGCAACGCCAGGATGAGCAGTTCTTTTTCACTGTCGATCTTAATTGCAGACTTCGGCAAGGGTTTGCCATCCAGAGACGCCTCGCTGATTTGCAACTCAAGCGCGTTGAGCACCAGCCGGTGAACCGGGTTGCGCACGTCGAGCTTCACCGTTTCTGTGCCGGTGAAAGTCAATTTGTCGATGTTTGGAACGATGCGAATGGAATAGTCCGTCGGGATAACTTCTTTCGGCAATTTTCCCGGAGTGTCCTTAAAACTGAAGGGTTTTTCCGCAGACATGGTGGCGGGCAAGGTAATGGACAACAGCGCCGCGAGAAAAGCGAACATCACGCGCGGTTGTCGCATTGAATAGGATGCAAACAAATTGGGCTTCTTCACGGCTGAACACATCGCGCTCAGAGATCGCGATCCAGCTACTCCACAACCAACACGAGCAGCAATTGTCCGCCGCCGACCTGCGGGCCTTTGATCACCAGGGGGCTGCGTTTACTCAGCTTGGTGTCGGTCTCAAGCAACAGCTCTTTCTCCTTGTAAAGTTTCAGATTCAAAACGTAGCCTGCCTTGGTCTCGCCTCGCGCATCAACATGCAGTCCGAAAAATTTGCTGGTTGCTAGCCAGTCCTCTTGGCCGGTCTTGAGTGTCTTTTGCGACTGCCCGATCACTTGGAATTGATTGTAGCCAAAAAATTTCTTCAGCGACCCTTCGATGCGAGTCAATTCCGGTGGAATAGGTTGTGGCTGGGGGACGTTCTCTGCAATGACAAGTCCACTCCAGACCGTCTCAGCTCCCTGCAGCACGGGCAGCGCGCCCATCGTCAGCGCGACAAAACAGATTAAGAACGCCGGCGCGCGACCCATGAGCGGCTATTTGGCTGCGTAGTCAGCCGGCAAACTTTGCAATCCCTCCGTCCAAAGCACCGTCACCCGGTCTTGTTTTACCTCGAACATCGAGACGGTCGCATTTGGGCTGACGACCGGATCAACCCGTGCGTTTAGGATCTGGGTAAGATATTGCGACTCCTCACTCGGATTTTTCTC
>QHRD01000007.1:8272-21840 GCA_003220005.1 Verrucomicrobiota bacterium
CTTACCTCGCGCGCCTGTTCGCCCGCCGTCTCGTGCAGGCCGGCGATGCTTTCGCGGAGTTGATGGCTAAAAAACTCTTCGTTCTTCAGTGTCCGGGCGCTTAGCTCCCGCTTCAAAAGCTCGCCAAGTTTTAGCGCGCCCGCTTTTTCAGCTTCAGCAGCGCCTTTGTCAGGCAACGAGGCCTCGAATTCGGATAGTTCTCGTCCGCTCAGCTGGCCGTCCACCCATGCTGTCCATTTTTCCTCAAATGTTTTCATAAACGTCCTTCAACAAATTTTGCAATTTCTTGCGTGCATAAAACAGGCGTGACATCACCGTGCCGATGGAGCATCCCAGTGCTTCTGCAATTTCGTGATATTGCATTCCTTCGATCTCCTTCATTAAAATGACTGCGCGCTGTTCGGGCGACAGTTGAGCAATTGCCTGATCGATCCGGGTGCGGATCTCGCCTCGCTCCATTGTCTCGTAGGGCAACGCTTCCGCTTTCGGAACTGTTTTGGATGCTGGATCAACTTGCCTTAACTGTATTGCGTCGTCGAACTCGGCGCCCGCGCCTTTGACATGCTTCTTGCGCAGCCAATCGATCGTCACATTCATGACGATCCTATAAATCCAGGTGTAAAATGACGACCTGCCACGGAAGCGTTTGATCGACTTCCAAGCTTTGAGAAAACTGTCCTGAGCCAGGTCCCAGGCGTCCTGCTCACTATGCACCATGTTGTAAATCATGCCGAAGACTCGTGTCCGGTAGCGGGTTACGAGCTCGTCGAATGCTTCGGTGTCGCCGGCCTGGCACCGCCTTACCAAGTCCAGTTCCGAGACATCGGCCTGAGCCAGAGTCGCTTCCGTTTGCATGATTGGACGGAGCCCGCCCTTATTTCATTCAACGGCAATAACCTTCGGAACCGAACCGGCGACGCCACTCGGCCCGGTATTCGCCCATCAGGGTGATGATGCCATCCCGCACCTGAAAGAGTCGCTGCTGCAGGACCGAATGCTGCGTGCCATCGAGCAGCTTTTCCGATAAAAGCCGTGCCGCTGCGTTCATGGAAATGGTGATCGCCTTCAGTGCTCTCTTTAAGTACGCAATCGTCATCCCAATTTCATCGACATCGTCGCCGCTCAGGGCGGCCGCCAGCTTGGCACTGGCCAATGCAGAATGCGTAGCCAATTTTATCGCTGCTGGCTCATTTTGAAGTGACGGCTTTTGATCGAAGAGTTCGTCGATCCAAATTGTGAGAGCAAACGCAGCTTGATACAGGTGATGCTCCTCAAATGTCGCAGCTGCTAGCGACGCCCCGTCCGGGTCGAGATTATCATCTTGCTCCCCATCTTCATCAAAGAGCGCATCGACTTCCGCGCTCCAATCTTTGGCCTCGAGCAATTGGGTCCAGCCCATTTCGCGCGCAATGATTTCGTCCCGTTGGGGATCATCGAGGTATGTCTCCACCAGCTGCATGTACTTCTCGGTCTTTTGATCCTGTTCCTGAAGAAAACGCTCCCAGTCGTATTCGTCCCACATGCGCTCGGACCCGCCCTCGTAACCTGCCATGTCCGACTAAACGTCAGCTTCGCAGCGCGTGCAAAAGGATTTTGCATTTCCAGGCCGTATCTGTGAACCCCGAAAGCATTCGTGGCCGACACAGACGCCCTACAATTTTGCGATCATGCGCTCGCGAGCTCTTCGCGCTTGGTCTGTAATCGCAGTTGGCCGCACGCCGCGTCGATGTCGCCACCTTTCTCGCGACGAAGCGTAGCCGAAATCCCGTGCCTGCGCAGGGTCGACAAGAATTTTTCCTGGCGATTCAGCGACGGCCGCGACCACGGCAAACCCTGAACCGTATTGTAGGGAATCAAATTAACTTTTGCTGAGAGTCGGTGCGCGTGGCGCACAAGGAGATGCGCTTGTTCACCGGTATCGTTGACGCGGGCGATCAGAATATACTCGAAGGTCAGCCGTTGCTTCTTTCGCTCCACAAAGTAATCGCAAGCCGAGAGCAACGCCTCCAGGTTATATCGACGATTAATCGGCATGATTTGATTGCGCACTTCGTCCGTCGCGCCATGCAGCGAAATCGCCAGGCGAATTTGGAGCGGTTCGTCGGCAAGCTTTCTAATTTGCGGCGCGAGGCCACTGGTTGAGACGGTGATGTGGCGGGCGCCGATGCCAAGGCCCCATGGGGCGTTAAGAATTCGAATCGCGCGCATGACATTGTCGAAGTTCGCCAGCGGTTCGCCCATCCCCATAAAGACGATGTTGTCGATCTTTTGGCCGCTCGCACTCTCGATGGTAATGATTTGATCGACGATTTCGTTCGCGCTCAGATTGGAAGAAAACCCGTCCAGACCGCTCGCGCAAAACTTGCAGCCGTATGCGCAACCAACCTGCGTCGAAACACACGCTGTTCGGCGGTCCGATTTTTGTCCATAGAGCGCGGGCGACGCTGGAATCAATACCGACTCGATCAAGTTCCCGTCGCTTAAACGGAAAAGGAATTTCAGAGTCGTGTCATGCGATCCAAGAACGCGGACGACGTGGAGCTTGCTCACGGAAAAATGTTCAGCGAGCCGCGCTCGTAACGCCTGCGGCAGATCGCTCATCTCCTCGAATCCGCTGGCACGCTTTTCATAAAGCCAGTTCATGATTTGTCCGGCGCGATAAGAAGGCTCAGCGAATTCGCGGAGCTTCTCTTGAAGCTCGGAAAGCAAGAGCGATTTGATCTCGCGGAGGTTGCCGCGCCGATCAGCCTCGGCTGTGCTCCGGCTGTGATGCAGATCGATGTTTCCTCTTACTGTCATAAGGAAGCCTACCGGACGGCAGACCTTGCATCAACCGGGCTGGAGGTTACGTTCGTTTGCTGTGACCAAACACTTTGCAATTCCAGCGGTTTTGTTTCTCGCGATCACATTCCTCATGTCGGCATGCGTTTCACACGATGAGGACGTCAGCGAGCGATCCAGCTCGCAGGCCGCACCGGTTCCGGGCGAGAAAACTCACGATGAAGGCGCCTATGCTCCTGGCGCTCCCGGATCAAGCGGAAGCGTGCGCTGGTGACGCTGACGTTGAAGCGGGCGCAGAATTGCCACCAAATTCCGCTTTAACGCTTCAACGCTTTAGCGATTTTCCGTTCACGAAGTAGAACAGCGCTTCGTGCACGCCGGCACCGTGATCTTTCTGCGCAACGTAGCCCCCGGCGTTGCGCACCGCCTCTTGCACTTCGGGAATTGCATTGGCTGGACACGACGGCATCGCGGCGACTTTCCCGTCCAACATCGAGATGTCGTTGTGGTGATCGCCCGCAGCGAAAATGTTTTCGCGCGGGACTTCCAGCAGACGCGCCAGTTCGGCCAGTGCCGCGCCTTTGTGGTAATCAGTGTGACAAAACCGCAGCCAGACCGTGTTGCGTTGGTAATCCAGCTGCGGATGCTTGCCTCGCGCTTGCTCGATAAATTCGGTTATACGTGCCATTTCTTCATCGTTCTCCGCGACAAGACCTTCCAGTCCTTCCGAGTTGTAAATGAGACGCGCTTTGGTTTGTTCCGTTACGAAATCCACGACTTCGGCAAGAACGGAGTCAGCCGAAGAAAACAACTCGGCGTGATCGCGGGCGCACCGCTGGTTCCAATCGCCAAAAGGTTCCCATTTTTTTCCGTTTTGACCCGGACGAAAAACGTCACGCTCGGTCGTGAGAATGAAATCTGGGCGGACGGGAAATGCGAAATCGGTGAGCCCGGATTCGAGCAGATCCACGGAGCGACCGGTGTTGATCGCCCAGATCGCACCGGCGTTCTGCA
The DNA here is from genome assembly GCA_003220005.1 of Verrucomicrobiota bacterium. Classification (GTDB taxonomy): domain Bacteria; phylum Verrucomicrobiota; class Verrucomicrobiia; order Chthoniobacterales; family UBA10450; genus Udaeobacter. Next base: position 12,068 of record QHRD01000007.1, read on the forward strand.
ATTTGCGAATCATTTCCATGCACCGCGCGTCGAGGACTGGTTCGCTAACTCGCGACACAAGTGTACCGTCGAAATCGATGCTGAGCAATTTGATTGGTGAACGCACCAAGACAATTTAAGAATTGATTCCTCGGATGCAATTCACCATGGTTTTGGTAGGGCGCGACCGCCGGGTGCGCCGCCTAGAGCATGAGCAAGAGTAAGATGAAGAGGGAGAGGAAGAGTTGGAAATGAAATCGGCTTACGAACTCGCGATGGAACGGCTCGAAAAGAGTTCGCCGTCGGTCTCGCTCACTGAAGACCAGAAAAGACAAATCGCGGAAGTTGATTCTACGTACCGAGCAAAGATCGTGGAGAAAGAACTTTTCCTGAAAGACCAGATTCGAAAAGCCCAACTCGCCGGCAAAATTGAAGAACTAGAATCACTGGAAAAGCAGCTCGCCTCGGAGATCCGTCGATTGCAACAAGAGTGCGAGGTAAAAAAAGAAAACCTGCGCGCGAGTTTTGCGTCCGGATAGCGCAGGCGTCTCGCGTGCTGGCGAGCGCATCCCGCGACCGCGGACCCTCCTTGTTGATTTCCTCACGCCTTGTGCAGCCGGGCGCAACGAAAAGCTTGTTTCGGCGCGACGCCGAAGCCAACACGCCAGAGGCGTGCGCTACCCAGAAATCGACGGCTCTGCGGCTTCCGCGTGTGCACTGCGCTGCCCGCGTCTCGGCAAATCAGGATCAAGGAACCCCAGCATGTGCGCGCGCCTGATCGTGCGGACGCCTTCCTGCTTCTGCAAATCGGAAATTCTTTGGCGAAACTTCTCCATTTTGGTCCAGTGCACTTTCGGGCGGAAATGGTGCTCGGCGTGGTAGCCGTTGTAGAAGAAAAGCCAGTTGTAGACTTTTCCGTAGCTGCTTACGCCCCAGGCAATCGGTTTGTCAGGGTTCGCGCCGTAATGCCGATAGTAACCGTTCAAATAACTGAAGCAGTGACCGAGATACCAAAACGGCAGGAAAAACAGTACGAACCGCCAGTTGATGAAGTGAACCGGGTTCGTCGGAACAATGATCGCCATTATCAGGAGCGTCGTTGCGAACGCCCACAGTTCGATATTTCCCCAGAAATCATCGCCGTTCTTACGCTTGCGCAGTTCGCGTTTGATTGCGCCAACATCATCGCGAAAGAAACTTAAAAAGACATAACTCCACGGATTTTCGGCTTCGCCATCATGGCTATGTCTGTAGATCGACAACCAATCAACCGTATCGCCATTTTCATCCTTGCGGTCCGAGTTCCCTTTGTGGTGCCGCATGTGCACCGCATCGTACATCGTCTGCGAAAAACAACACGCGATCGATTGCGTGATTCCAAAGAGACGATTCAGAGCCTTCGAACGGAAGAACGGGTTGTGAATAAAATTGTGCCCTATCCCGTTGATATTCGCATTGATCATCAGCGAGTAAATGAACCCCAGAATCAGCATCCCCCATAGCGGCGCATGCGGAAAAAGGAAGTAGAGTCCGAGGAAACACGCGAAACAAAACAGCCCCGCCGCGGCTGGCACGACATCCCATCGCGTGTGTGCAAACAGCTTTGAATCTGTGGTAGGCCGTTCTATTCGGATTGCGTCAGCACTCATCGGAGAAATCACTAAAACTTTCGCCAAGAAAATGACCCTTCGCAAGTTTTGAAGATTGCCAACGCGGTTTCCACGCAGCTAAGGTAGGCGCTCGTAATGTTTGCGCTTCAGCCGGAATTAAAAGTATTCAGCGGCACAGCCAATCGTGATTTGGCAGAACGGATCTGTACGTACATCGGTACGCCGCTTGGTCAGGCGACGATCAGCTCGTTCCCCGATGGTGAAACCTACGTCAAGATCGAGGAGAATATTCGCGGGCACGACGTCTTCATCATTCAACCGACTTCTCCGCCGACCAATCAACATTTGATGGAGTTGCTGATCATGGTGGACGCGGCACGGCGCGCCAGCGCGGACCGGATCACGGCTGTCATTCCATTTTTCGGATACGCGCGTCAGGACCGCAAGGACCAGCCGCGTGTCCCAATCACGGCGAAGCTCGTCGCAAATTTGCTGTATGCTGCAGGCGTGAGCCGGGTGCTGACTGTGGACCTGCATGCGCAACAGGTGCAGGGCTTCTTCGATATCCCGGTGGACCACCTGTATTCGCTGCCAGTGTTGCTCAAGTATTTGCGCAAACGGCTTAAGGGCAAAACAACTGTGGTTTCTCCCGATCTCGGCGGGCTGAAGATGGCGTCGGCTTACGCGGAAGCGCTCAGCGCGAACCTGGCCATCGTGGCGAAGGAACGCAAAAGCGCCACCGAGACTGAAGCGCTCTATCTCATCGGCAACGTTGAAGGCTCCGATGTGCTGCTGGTGGATGATCTCACTGAGACGGCGGGGACGCTCACCTCGGCCGCTGAGCTTCTGAAAAAGAGAGGGGCGCAAAAAGTTTATGCGGGTGTTTCGCATGCAGTCCTTGTCGATCTCGCGATCCAGCGTTTGCAAAAATCGAAAATTACGGAATTAGTTACGACGAACAGCACCCCGGTGCGCACCGTGGATGGATTTAAGATCACGGTGCTCTGCATCTCCGAGCTTCTCGGGGAAGGCATCAAACGAATTCATAACGACGAGTCAGTATCGTCGTTGTTCAACATCGAAAACGAAAGAAATGGCAAAACAAGTTAAGCTCAAAGCAGAACCGCGAACGAACGTGGGGCGCTCGGCCGTGCGCAAACTAAGAACGCGCGGACTGATCCCTGCGGTCATCTACGGCGGCAATGATAAACCGCAGGCATTGCAAGTCACCGCGCGCGATATCAACGCGATGATGAGCCAGGCTTCCGGAGAAAATGTTTTGGTGGAATTGGAGATCGCCGGCGAAGGATCCAGTCGCACCGCGCTCGTGCAGGAAGTGCAGCACTCGCCTGTCGCTGGCGACATTCGTCACGTCGATTTTCACGCTATCTCCATGGACCAGATGATTCAGGCCGAAGTTCCTCTCGAAGCGACCGGCACCGCAGTTGGCGTCAAAACTTTTGGCGGATTGCTGGAGCAAAGTTTGCGTGCCCTGGCGATTGAATGTTTGCCCGCAAATTTGCCGGATCGGATCACAGTAGATGTTTCGCAGCTGAACATTGGCGATTCAATCCACGTTCGCGACATTCAATTCCCACAGGGAGTAACGCCCAAGGTGCAGCCGGACCTGACAGCATTTTCCGTCGTTGCGCCTGTAGTTGAGGAAGAACCGGTAGTCGCCGAGGCGGAAGCCGCAGCCGCCGGACCGGAAGTGATCACCGAGAAAAAGGAAGAAGGCGAAGCCGCTACTGCGCCCGCTCCGGCCGCTAAGGAAAAGGCTCCGAAGGAAAAGGAGCAGAAGAAGTAGCTTTGATCGGTGGATCGCGCTTTCCGAGCGCGATGGCATTGCATGCCGGAAGGCCAAGATTCTTCAACTCAGATTCGGTTGGTCGCGGGTCTCGGAAATCCCGGCACCGAATATGTGGCCACGCGCCACAACATCGGCTTCATGGTGGCCGATCAATTTGCTGCGCAGTGTGGATCGACATGGGAAAGATCGGGAAAGTGGGACGCGCTCTCAACAAAATGCGGCCCAGTGGTTCTGATCAAACCGCTGAGTTTCATGAATCGCAGCGGCCATCCACTCTTTGCGGTTGCGCAGTTTTACAAAATCATGCCCCAAGAAATTCTGGTCGTGCTCGACGATTTTGCGTTGCCGCTGGGTCGCCTTCGCTTGCGCGCACGCGGCGGACCGGGTGGTCACAACGGCCTTGAATCGATTATCGTGCAATTCGGGACCGAGGAAATCCCGCGCTTACGGATTGGCATCGGCTCGGCGCCGCACGAAGGATCAGTCGATTACGTGTTGGGCCGCTTTTTTGATGAGGAGAAACCTTTGGTTAGATCCACAATCGATCGCGCAGTAGAAGCGGTAAAATGCGCGGTTGACAATGGGCTCGTTTCCGCGATGAACAATTTCAACCCCGAAAACTCGCGGGGTGAATAAACCGAAAAAGTATGAACCACCGTTACGAAGCGCTCCTAGTGTTGAACGCTCAGGGCAAAGAGGACACCATCAGAGAAATCATCGAGCGATTGGAGTTGGACTTCCAAAAGGAGGGCGCTCAGATCGAGCAGGTGCAAAAAATGGATAAGCGCCGATTCTCCTACGTGGCCGGCCCACTCGATTCCGGCTACTACGTTAATTTTATCTTCAGCGCTGACCCAGAATCGATTGAGAAGCTCCGCACAAAATTTAAGCTCGATACGGAAGTCTATCGCCAGACTTACCAGCGTCTTCCCGAAAAAAGAGAGAAACCGGGGAAAAAGCTGGCAAAAGCCAAATAGTTTGGCTATAAGGCGGGCATGGCCAGCTTTAACAAAGTTATTCTTCTTGGAAATCTCACTCGCGACCCTGAGGTCCGTTACACGCCGAAGGGCAGCGCCGTCTGTGACGTCGGCATTGCGGTCAATCGCGTTTACACCACCGACAGCGGAGAAAGACGCGAGGAAGTCACCTTTGTGGATGTCGTCCTATGGGCACGTCTCGCCGAGATCGCCGGTGAATACCTGAAAAAAGGGCGGCCGGTTTTCATCGAAGGCCGTCTGCAAATGGACAGCTGGGACGACAAACAGACCGGCCAGAAACGAACGAGACTGCGCGTGGTTGGCGAAAGCATGCAGTTACTGGGTGGTCGTCCCGGAGGAACTGGTGGTGCTGAGGCCGCTGGCGAAAATCGACAAACCGGTGCCACAAAGACGAGCGCGCCGCCGAAACCATCGGCACCCGCGGCGCCAGACGAAGACGAGATCCCGTTTTAGGCGCGGTATCGGCATCCTGCCGATGGAAGATGGGCTGGAAGCCCATGCCACAATCTTGAAATGAACGCGACCGAGGCCTGTATCGCGCTCAATATGCTGCCAACTGTTGGTCCGGTGCGGCTGCGAAAATTGCTGGAGGTTTTCAAGGAACCGCAACAAATCCTCGCAGCAAAGCGCACCGAGCTGCGCAAGGTCGAAGGATTTGGCAGCGAAGTTGCCGACCAAATTTCCACCTGGGAAGCGACTGTCGATCTTACCGCGGAGCTCGAACGTGTCCGTGATTTCGGTGCGACGGTCATCACGCAGGAGTCGCCATCGTATCCACGATCACTGCGCGAGATCCATGCGCCGCCGATCGTGCTCTACGTTTGGGGCAAACTGCAAGAGCGCGATCACCACGCCATCGGAGTGATCGGCGCGCGACGCACCACGCATTACGGAACGGAGTCGGCGAAGAAGTTGTCCTACCAACTTGCTTACGCCGGACTGACCGTAGTCAGCGGACTCGCACGCGGGATCGACACCGCCGCGCATCAAGGGGCGCTCGCGGCGAAAGGACGGACAATCGCAGTGATCGGAGCTGGTTTGGTCAAACTCTATCCGCCCGAGAATGCCGCGCTGGCGGAAAAAATCCGCAGCGGAAATGGCGCAATCGTGTCCGAATTTTCAATGGAAATTGAACCTGATCGACAAACTTTTCCGATGCGCAATCGGATCATCTCCGGGTGGAGCCACGGCATTCTTGTAGTTGAAGCCGGCCTTAACAGCGGCGCGCTTATCACCGCGGCGCAGGCGTTGGAACAAGGCCGATCGGTGTACGCGGTGCCCGGCCACATCAACGCGCCCGGCGCGATCGGATCGAATCGCCTGATCCAGCAGGGCGCCAAGCTGGTGATGGATGCCAGCGATATTCTGGACGATTTGCAGATTCTTCTTCCCGAGACCAAGCCGTCACCAGAAGCCATCGCCCGCCCGTTGCCGCCGCTTTCCGCCGACGAGCGTCGCGTCTATGATGCAATTGATGCGACTGAAACGTCCATTGACGATGTCATCGCAAAGAGCGAGTTGCCGAGCGGAGCTGTTTCATCGACATTGTTGCAGTTGGAGTTGAAGCGCCTAGTGAAGCAGTTGCCCGGAAAATATTTCGTCAAGCTGGGCTAGGCCAACCACTTACGGCGCCGCCGTGGCGGGCGTAAATCTGCTCTCACTTGCAAAAACGCCCTAACTGGGTTCGATTCATGCCCCATGTCCAAGTCCCTCATCATTACGGAGAAGCCTTCGGTCGCGAGCGACATCGCAAAGGCGCTTGGCGACTTCAAGAAAGGCAAGGACTACTACGAGCACGAGAAATACCTCATCTCGTGGGCAGTCGGCCATCTCTTTGAACTCGCCGTGCCTGCTTCCATGAAAGAGCAGGACAAATGGGACATGAAGAAGCTGCCCATTATGCCGACCGAATTTGAGCTTGAGCCCGCGGAAAAAATGAGCGGCCGCGTTAACGTTCTTCGCAAGCTCATCAAGAACAAGGATGTTTCCGAGATCATTAACGCGTGCGATGCGGGGCGTGAGGGCGAACTGATCTTTCGCTACATCACCCAATACGCCCTCACGAAAAAAACGATCAAGCGTCTCTGGCTGCAATCGATGACACCGGAGGCGATCCGCGACGGGTTCGCGCGATTGCGTAGTGACGCTGAAATGCAGCCGCTGGCCAGTGCCGCTCGCAGCCGAAACGAGGCGGATTGGCTCGTTGGGATCAACGCAACGCGCGCCTTTACATTGCGGCTAAGCGGCGGCCGCGGGAGCTCCGTGACTTCACTGGGCCGCGTTCAGACGCCGACGCTGACCATTATCGTCGATCGGGAGAACAAGATTAAGGAGTTTAAGCCGCGCGAGGTGCACGAGATGATCGGCACATTCCGCGCGGCTCGTGGCGAATACGACGGGCGTTGGTTCGATGAAGAGTTCGAGAAGGAAGAAGGCGAAGTTGAGAGAACGAAGAGACTGCTGGCGCGCCTTCAATTGAATCTGCCTGACGCGGAGCGACGGCTCCACCCAGAAAACGGCTCGCTCTGGGATGAGCATCGCGCGGCGCCGCGATTGTGGCACCACGAAATCGCCGAGGTCCTTCAGCGGAAGTGCAGCGGCAAACAAGGCGTCGTCGAGCTGGAAGAAAAGAAGCCGAGCACGCAAGTTGCGCCACAGCTCTATGATCTCACTGGCTTGCAGCGCGAAGCCAACAGTCGGCTCGGGTTTTCCGCGAAACGCACGCTGCAAATCGCGCAGGCGCTTTACGAAAGGCACAAGGCCATTACATACCCGCGCACGGATTCGCGCGCTTTGCCGGAAGATTATCTTCCCACAGTCAGATCGACATTGGGAAAGATCGACAATCCATTCGCGCGAAAAGTGCTCGCCAATAACTGGGTCAAGCCAAACAAGCGCATCTTTAATGACGCGAAAGTCAGCGATCACTTTGCCATTATTCCAACCGGCGCCGTTCCTCGGTCGCTGGACAATTACGAGAGCGCGCTTTTCGACATGGTGACCAAACGTTTTGTGGCCGTGTTCTTTCCGCCTGCGCAATACGAGAACACGACTCGGATCACGCGCGTGGAGGGCGAGCCGTTCAAAACGGAAGGGAAAATTCTCGTCGCATCCGGCTGGCTGGAAGTCTATGGGCGCGAAGCAACCGGTGAGAAGCCTGAAGAAAATTTGCCGCCCGTAACTCAGGGCGAGCGTGTTACGACCGTGCGCATCGAAATCAAAACAGAACAAACGAAGCCGCCGGTCCGGTACAATGAAGGGACAATTCTGAGCGCGATGGAATCCGCAGGGAAACTTGTTGAAGACGAAGAACTGCGCGATGCAATGAAGGAGAAAGGGCTCGGCACGCCCGCCACGCGCGCAAGCATCATCGAGACATTAATCTCAGCGCATTATCTGGTGCGCCACGGCAAGGAGCTGCAGCCGACAGCCAAGGCGATCCAGACCATCAGCCTTTTGAAAAACGCCGTGCCCGAGCTAACCAGCCCCGAGCTAACTGGCGAATGGGAATTTCGGCTGCGCGAAATCGAGCATCGCAAGCTTACCCGCGACGCGTTCATGCGCGACATCCGCGAGCTCACGAACGATATCGTCGGCAAAGCCAAACATTTTCATCCCGACGAGCACATGCCCGACACCGAGCCGTTCGGCCAATGTCCGAAGTGCGGTTCGCCCACCGTCGAACGATTCAAAAGTTTCACCTGCACAAATGAAGAATGCGACTTCACGATTTGGAAAACGATCGCCGGCCGGTTGTTAAGCCGCGAAGAATTTGAAACCCTTGTGCGCGAGAAACAGGTCGGACCGTTGGGCGGCTTTCGCAGCAGGAAAGGCAAACGTTTCCATGCTTTGCTCAAACTCAGCGACGAATTCAAAGCAGAGTTCGATTTCGGACCAAACGGTCAGGAGAACGGCGCCGCACCGGATTTTTCAGGACAGGAGCCACTTGGCACATGCCCAAAATGCGGCGGGCGTATTTTCGAATTTGGAATGAGCTACCTCTGCGAAAACTCAGTCGGCCCAAACAAGACGTGCGACTTTCGATCGGGCAAAGTCATCCTGCAACGATCGGTGGACCGCGACCAAATGAAAAAACTGCTCGCCACCGGCAGGACGGATTTGCTCGAACGTTTCATTTCGCGCAAGGGTAGACCGTTTAAGGCGTTTCTCGTGTTGACCGACAAAAGAGACGTTGGCTTTGAGTTCGAAAAGCGCGAGCCGAAGCCGAAAGGAGAACGCAAGGCCAGAACCGCTGCGCCGAAAATTGATTTTACCGGAAAGGAATCGGTCGGCACCTGTCCGAAATGCGGCGGCAAAATCTTTGAGACCGAAAACAGTTATATTTGTGAACGTTCGCAGTCGGCCAAAAGCCCATGTAAATTCAAGCTAAGCAAGACGATTCTCGGCCGCGACATTCCAAAAGAGCAGGCGCAGAAACTTCTTACCATGGGAAAAACCGACCTCATCGAGGAATTCATTTCAAAACGCGGACGCCCATTCTCAGCGTATCTGAAATGGGAGGACGGCAAGATCGGCTTCGAATTCCCGGAAAAAACTGCGCGTTCCGGGACATAGACTGTCAGTCTATGTGCCCAGCAGGTTCGTCACCTTCTTTATTTTTAACTGTGTTTCGCCGCGCAACTTCGTCCACTCCTTGACCATTGCTGCAGCGAGTCGATTTAAGTCCCGTTATTCCATCGGCGTCATGTGTTGAAGCGCCCGCCGGACGCCACTAGCCCAGGGACTCTTGAGGAGTCCGGCGGGACGTGTATTCTCCTAGGGCCATTTCGTATGTGGTCTGCGAATTGCGCGCCTCGGAACCGCAAATGGTGATATGACTAACGCTCTGCCCGACGGCGCTGAGCTAAGTGAGATCTACCTGCGCGGCGGTGGAGATTTGTCCCTCATACTTACTTTGCTAATTCGTATAGGTATTCCACGAATGACATGACGGCGCCGTCGAAGCCCTCTATTTTTGGGTTCGCAGATTCGATAATGTAATATTCATCCGGCGCGTGCGCGCCACTTCCGTGACCGAGTCCGAAATGGCCGGCAGGAAGCTTGACCGGTGCGCCCGTGAAAACGTAGCCGGGATATGAACCGGCGTTGCGCGGCCAGAGCCGTGGATCGATTCCGGATTTTTTGTAAGTCGCGACCTGCGCCTTGATGAGCGCGGTATCGGCCGATGTGCTCGTCGGATCGTAACCGCCGGTCATGTTCACTTCGACGTCCCCGAAGCCGCGCTTCGCCAGATGCGCTTTCAACGCCGCAAGGGCGTCTGCTGCTTTCATGTCGGGCACAAGACGCATATCGATTTTCGCCACGGCGCGATGCGGCAGGATGGTTTTGCCGCCGGGGCCAGTATAACCGCCGACC
>QHRD01000075.1 GCA_003220005.1 Verrucomicrobiota bacterium
TGACGGGTGTGCCCGGAAAAGAACTCGAACCGGCGACGGCCAGGCTCTTCCGCAAAGTGCAACCGGGCGCATTTATTCTTTTCGGCCGCAACATCGAAACCGCCGCGCAACTCCGCAAACTCATCGACGATTTGCGCGACCTGAGCGAAGTCGAGCCGATCATCACCATTGATCAGGAAGGCGGCCGCGTTTCGCGATTGCGTCTGATCGGCAACGAGCCGCCGAACGCGCAACAATTGCGTGACAAAGGCAACCTGGCATTGATCCGGCGTCACGGCGACATCACTGGACGTTTGCTCCGCCTCTTCGGATTCAATTTGAATTTGTGTCCTGTTCTCGACATTTCATTTAATGACGATGCTGACAACTCGTTGCGCGGCCGTTGCTACGGCAAAAATGTCGCGCAAGTCGTGCGGAACGCCGGCGCATTTAACGAAGCGATGAAAGGGCAGGGGATTGCAAGCTGCGGGAAACATTTCCCCGGTTACTCCGCTGCGACTTCAGATGCGCATTACCAGTTGCCACGAATCGATCGCAGCCGGGACGTGAACAGCATGATGATTTGCCACGGCTGGTATCCGTGTTTCGAGCGAAAGAAAACGCCAGCCACATTGTCGCGGCGTATCATCACTGATTTGTTACGCAACGAACTCGGCTTCGATGGTCTCATCATGACCGACGATTTGGACATGGGTGCGATTCTCACGGGATACTGCCTCGAGGACACTATTCGTCTCGTCGTTGCCGCTGGAAATGATCTCGCCATGATTTGTCATCGGATTCCCGAGATTGAAAGCGTGCACCGGACTCTGGATACACTACCGCGTAGACAAATCGATCGCGCGCTGACGAGCGTGACGCGCTTTAAGAAAAATCTTACGCCGCCCGACGAATTTTCCGAAGCCGCCTTTCGCAAGATCGACAGTGAAATCCGGCATCTCCGCGTTGCTGTTCTCGGTGAAGAAGGCGCCGCGATGCCAAACGCCGAAAACGGCAAACGTTCGCCCGTGGAGCGTTATTAGTCACTCTTAATGTTCCGGAACGCGAACATCGGAAGCACGCAACTGCTCCTTAAGTCGTGCTTGAAGCTAAAACGGCTGCACTACACAATCCCACGCGAAATATGCGCGCTGAACTTACCATTCGTGGACTAATCATAGGAATCGTCATCACGCTCGTGTTCACAGCGGCAAACATCTATGCTGGACTCAAAGCTGCCCTCACTTTTTCGACATCAATCCCGGCGGCCGTCATTTCGATGGCGATTCTGCGGAGTTTTCGCGACGCGACGATCCAGGAAAACAATATCGTGCAGACCGTCGCATCCGCGGCAGGGACGCTCTCGTCGATCATTTTCGTGCTGCCCGGGCTGATCATGATCGGTTACTGGACCGATTTTCCGTTCTGGACGTCGTTTTGGATTTGCGCGCTCGGTGGAATTCTCGGTGTGATGTATTCGATCCCATTGCGTCGCGCGTTGGTGACGAACTCTGATTTGCCGTATCCGGAGGGAGTCGCATGCGCCGAGGTATTAAAGGTCGGGAGTAGCGGGGACTCAGCAGCTGCTCACGATGTTGAGCACGGTCGCGCGGGTTTGCTTGCAGTTCTGTGGGGATCAATTGTCTCCGCTGCTTTTGCATTAATCATCGAGACACAACTCTTCGCTTCCGATGTGGCGCAAAATTTTCGTATCGGGAAGAAAGGTGCGGTTAGCGGTTACGATTTCTCTTTGTCGTTTTTGTTGTTAGGGATTGGGCATCTGGTCGGTCTCTCGGTCGGAATCGCGATGCTGATCGGTGCGCTGATAGGTTGGGGCTGGGGAGTGCCACATTATTCGGGCCTTGCTCATGATTTCACCACACCGGTGGCTGCGCTCGCGCGCAGCGCATGGAGCGGCAAGGTCAGATACATTGGCGCCGGCGCGATCGGGATTTCGGCAATTTGGACTTTGTTGAAGCTGGGAAAGCCGCTTATCAGCGGTTTGGCCAGCGCGATGGCTGCGTCGCGCGCGCGTAAAGCGGGTAAAGCCGAAACGCTGCCGATCACCGAGCGCGATATGCCGATCGGCATTGTCGGTCTTGTCACGTTGGCGTGCATGCTGCCGATCGGCTGGCTCCTCGGCGATTTCGCAAACGCGAGCGGTCTCGGCGCGCATTTGCCAACGCTCATCATTGGTGGCGTCGTCTACATCGTTTTGATGAGTTTCTTCGTTTCGGCGGTGTGCGGTTACATGGCCGGGCTGATCGGTTCATCCAACAGCCCGCTATCCGGCATCGGAATTTTGGTGGTCATCGGTGCTGCCTTACTGCTCGTGCTCGGAGTTAAGCCGTACGTCGGCCCAGACGCCGGCAAAGCGTTGATGGCATTCGCACTTTTTACTACTGCGGTAATTTTCAACGTCGCCGCGATTGCGAATAATAATCTTCAGGATCTCAAGACCGGACAGTTGGTTGATGCGACGCCATGGAAGCAGCAAGTCGCGCTGGTGATCGGTGTCATCGCAGGGGCATTGGTCATTCCGCCGGTGCTTGATCTCATGAACCATACGTACGGTTTCGCTGGCGCGCCGGGCGCCGATCCACGTCGCGCGTTGCCGGCGCCTCAAGCTGGTTTGATTTCATCATTGGCAAAGGGCGTGATCGCGGCGGACATCGATTGGAGTTTGATCGGAATCGGCGCATTGATCGGCGTCGGAATTGTTTTGCTGGATGAAATTCTAGCCCGTACGACCAAGCACATGCGCGTTCCGCCGCTCGCGGTCGGTCTCGGAATTTATCTGCCAACTTCGAGCACGTTGATGATTGTTGTCGGAGCCGTTGCCGGTTGGTCTTACGACAGACGAGCAGATCGCACTCCAAAACCGGAAGCTGCGAAGCAGCTTGGGGTTTTGCTCGCCTCGGGGTTGATTGTTGGCGAAGGCATCATCGCGGTCGTGATTTCCCTGGTTAAGGCCTTTTCCAGCAAACCCGCGCCGCTAGCTCTAGTAGGGCCGGACGGAGTTTTGGCGAAATCTATTCCAATTCTTGCGAACTTTGAAACGGCCGGAATTATTATCGGCGGGATCGCATTCATCGTGATCGCGTTTGTGCTTTATCACTGGATCCTTCGAATGGCTACGGCTCGCCACGGGACGAGTCCGTCCGAATGGCGGACAAGATCGACATGAAGTCCTCGACGCCTTCGATGAAAAAATTAGTCTGCCGGGCGATGATTGACGGCGCTCCGCCGAGTCAATAACTTCAGCGCACGTGCATTCCGAATTGGAACAACTGCTCATTCTCCAAGATCGCGACCAAAAGATCAGACAAATTCGCATTGAAATAGAGACCGTGCCGTTGCGCCGCAAGAGCTTGGACGCGCAATTGGCGGCAAGCAGGTCGAGCGTCGAAACGCTTAAGCATAGGGCGCGACAAGTCGAGGTGGATCGTACGAAACTTGAGCTGGGCGTGGGGACTCGCGCCGAGTCGATTTCACGTCTCAAGACGCAGCAATATCAGACGCGCAAGAATGATGAGTTCCAGGCGATTAGTCACGAGATCGAGCGCTACGAAAATGAGATTAGAAAAATAGAAGACGACGAGCTTGAGCTGATGGTGCTGGCCGACAAGGTCAGGGCAGACCTCACTGAAGAGGAAAAGAAAGCAGCTGCGACTCAACAGTCGATCGCCCGGCAAAACGTTGACCTCGATGAGAAATCGAGGGCTTTGGGGTCACAGCTCCAACAATTAACGGCGGAGCGCTCCGAGCTGGCGGGAAAAATCGATGAGGACTTGCTCGCGCGCTTCGAACGTCTCTTCAAGAGCAAAGGCGATGCGGCAGTAGTCGCCATCGAGCACGGCGTGTGCATGGGTTGCCATATGAAGGTGACGACAGCGACCGCCTCACAAGTCAGAGCGGGCAAAGAAATCGTGAGCTGCGAAAATTGCGGCCGTATTCTGTACGACGCGCAGTGATAATCTTCCTCTACCTCTTCCTCTGAATCTGCTCAGTCACGTTCGGAGAGACACAGAAGCAGAGTAAGAGGAAGAATTGGAATCACACATTAAACCGGAAGAAGATCACGTCGCCGTCGCGCACGACATATTCTTTTCCTTCCAGCCGCACTTTCCCAGCTTCGCGAGCTTTCGCGAAAGAACCGAGCGCAACCAGGTCGTCGTAATGAATCGTTTCCGCAGCAATGAAGCCGCGCTCGAAGTCTGAATGAATGGCCCCTGCTGCGGTTGGCGCTTTCTCGCCTTCATGAATTGTCCACGCCCGCGTCTCCTTTTCGCCGGTTGTAAAAAATGTGCGCAAACCGAGCAGATGATAAACAGCGCGAATAAGCGCGTGCACACCGGTGTCCTCAACGCAGAGATTTCGTAAATATTCCAGCGCCTCCTGCTCGCTGAGGTCGATCAGTTCGCTCTCGATCTGCGCGCTAATCACGATGGCTTCGGTGGCAAAGTGATGGCGCGCGTAATCCTGGACAAGATTGACACGCCGTGCGCTGGCACTTCCTTGATCGCCGCTTGAAATCGCCGCTAAATCGGAGTCCGCCACATTGCATGCAAAAATCGTCGGTTTCGAGGTGAGCAGGAAAAGACCGCGAGCAATTGCCTTTTCTTCCGGAGTAAGCTTGGCAGTGACGGCCGGCTTTCCGGCGTCGAGATGCGCAGAGAGTTTTTCGATGATTGCGTCTTCGATTTTCGCCATTTTCTCACCGGCGTGAAGCTGCTTTTGCAACCGGTCACGTCGTTTCTGCAAAGATGCCAAGTCCGCTAGCGTGAGCTCGGTATTGATGATCTCGATGTCGCGAAGTGGGTCGATCGTGGCGCTGACGTGATGAACGTCCGGATTTTCAAAACAACGGACTACCTGCACAATCGCCTCCACTTCGCGAATGTGATGGAGAAATTGGTTGCCAAGCCCTTCGCCCTCGCTCGCGCCTTTGACCAGGCCGGCGATATCGACGAACTCGATCGCGGTCGGCGTAATTTTTTTTGAGTCGGAAATTTGCGCAATACTGGCCAGTCGCGGATCGGGCACTGTGACCACGCCGACATTCGGATCGATCGTGCAGAACGGATAATTCTCGGCTGGAGCTTTGTGAGTGCGAGTGACCGCGTTGAAAAGCGTCGATTTCCCGACGTTCGGCAGACCGACAATTCCAGCGCTGAGCATTCAGCCACAGATGCACACAGATCTACACGGATAAATTTGTATTTTCACCACGTGTAATCTGTGTTTCATCTGTGTTAATCCGTGGCTGAAAAGTTTTTCGGGCTGGCGGGATTTGAACCCACGACCTCTTGAACCCCATTCAAGCGTTCTACCAAGCTGAACTACAGCCCGCTGGAGCGAATACTGTTTGCCACTTCCCAGTCCGAGGCAAACGTTTCGACTGATTTAATGAAAACCACCACCTCAAAACCCGCGTTGGTCAGTTTTGCTGCTGTCGCGATTCTTTTCAGTTTGATTGGCGACGTTTTCGCTCAGTCACGCGGGACCATCAAATTGAACAAAGATGCTTGTGTGTTTGCCGCGCAACTTATTCAAGAGGGATATGTTACCGCGGACGGCAAGGGCGCGTGGAGTAAGCATCGGCCTCCAACAGCCGAGGAAAATGAGTTCATCCGCCGCCATGGAATGGCCGAGTATGCAAAATGGCATCTCGGAATCGAAGAGCGATACGGTACGAATACGAAGCGCAGTTACAAATTCCCTTATGGCGATTTCAAGAATGTTCACCGCTGCGGAGTGCTCGCAGCGAAAGCCAGAGCTCGGCAATACGGCTACGCCGAAATTGAAAAAGCATCTGCCGAGCTGGAGCGCGAAATAAAATCAGTCACTCTGCCAGCCCGTTAAAAACGCGTCGATCGATTCCGGCAACTCGGTGCTGTAGCCGCCTTCGAAGGCAACTGCGACTGGAATATCGATGTTACTTAACCATTGACCGAATGTCGCGAAGTCTTCATGCTCGAGTGTCATTTGCAACAGCGGATCGCGTGCATATGCGTCAAATCCCGCCGATACAAGAAGCAGATTGGGTTTGAACGCGGCGAGCTTTTCCAGCGACTGTTTTGCAATTTTAACAATTCCATTCCGCGGCATGAAGGGAGCGACCGGATAATTTTCGATATTGGCGAACGATTTGGCGCCTGTTCCCGGATACGCCGGGAATTGATGGATCGACGCGAATCGAATTCGCTCGTTGTGCGCGACGATTGCTTCGGTGCCGTTGCCGTGATGTCCATCAAAATCCCAAATTGCAATGCGTTCGGTCCCCTTTTCCAATGTGTCGAGCGCGGCAACGGCAATGTTGCTAAAATAACAGAAACCCATCGCGCGATCTCGGGTGGCGTGATGCCCCGGCGGCCGCATAAAGCTAAACGCCGGTTCGCCGCGCAAGGCTGTTCGTGCCGTCTCAATCGCAGCTCCAGCCGAGCGCCGCGCATGCATTTCGATGTTTGGATACCACGGCGTATCTGCATCGAAGTCTTGCCGCGAAGTGGCGACGTGTTCGATATGCTGACGCGAATGCGCACGCAACAATTCATCGTCGGTCACCGGGACCGGCTCGCGCCAAGCCCACTCAGGATGCCGGCCCTTTATCAGTGGCGTGGTCCGAGCAATGCGGTCTGGTCGTTCCGGATGCCCTGGGCTTGAATATTCCAGACAGCGTGGATCATAAAAAATCGTCATCAGGGTTGCAACGTAGCGATCGAATGCATATTCGACTACGAAGATGCTAAACGGCCAGAAAATTGTGGTGGTAATGCCTGCGTATAACGCCGCACTCACATTGCGCCAGACTTATGATGAAGTGATGGCGCACGGAATTGTCGATCACGTGATTGTCGTGGACGATGCCAGTCACGATGACACAGTGGCAATTGCGCGCACCCTGCCGCATGTGCAAGTAGAAGTGCATCCGGAAAATCGCGGTTACGGTGCGAATCAGAAAACTTGTTACCGGCTCGCGCTAGCCGCAGGCGCAGACATCATTATCATGATTCACCCGGATTATCAGTACACGCCGCAACTACTTCCCGCGATCGCGGCCCTGGTGACGAGTGGCCTGTATCCTTGCGTCTTGGCTTCCCGCATCCTCGGCGGAGGCGCTTTGCGCGGCGGCATGCCCTGGTGGAAGTATGTCTCAAACCGATTCCTCACTCTCGTGGAGAACCTTCTCATCGGCGCGAAGCTATCGGAATATCACACTGGTTATCGTGCCTTTTCGCGCCAGTTATTGGAACGGCTGCCGCTGTCGGGAAACTCCGACGACTTTGTTTTCGACAACCAGATCCTTGCGCAAATCATTGCTCTCGGCTCCGCAATCGGTGAAGTGACGTGTCCTTCTCGGTACATGCCCGAAGCGTCATCGATCAATTTCCGAAGAAGCGTGCGCTACGGACTGGGTTGTCTGGCAACCGCGCTGCGTTTTCGCTTGGCGCGCTGGGGCCTGGCCCAGCCAATCGTTTGAATATCGATTGCGCGAAACACTACTCGATCAGTATCACCGCACGACGTAATGGCCGTGGATCCAAACGTGGCCATGGCGCGACCAGTGCCCTGGCCTCCAGACGTAATAGGTGCGGCCTGCGTAATAACCAGGGCCGCGAACATAGTAAGGTCGATCGCCAACCTCGACTGTAACGGAGCCCGTACCGCCGTAGTAGGGCCCGCCGCCATAATAGGGCCCCGGACCGTAATAAGGTCCGTACCCGGGAGTCGCGGCATAATAGTCGGCGCATCCATCGATGCCAAAAGCGGCAGAAACTAAGACGAATAGCAGAAGAGAGCATTTCGTTTTCATTTTCATATAGTTATATTCGCATTGGAGAGAGGATTTACGTGCCCGTGCCCCACCGGAATGGCAAATTTCGTCGCGCCGCTTTGTAGAGAGCCTGGCGTTCGCTCTCATAATCGTTTTATGCGAACTCCGAAGCAGATGCACTCTAAACAACGCCTTGGTCTAGCATCGCGTCCGCGACTTTCACGAAGCCGGCGATGTTCGCACCAACAACAAGATTACCCGGCTGTCCATACTCCTCCGCGGTTTCCCAGGCGTTCTTGAAGATCGTGGACATGATGTGGCGCAAACGTGAATCAACTTCGTCGCGCGGCCACGGCAGCCGCATCGAGTTTTGGCTCATCTCGAGACCCGACGTCGCCACGCCACCGGCGTTGGCCGCTTTGCCGGGACCGAAGAGAATTTTTTTTTCCAGGAAAAGATCGACAGCCGCCGGTACGCTCGGCATGTTGGCCGCTTCGGAG
>QHRD01000238.1 GCA_003220005.1 Verrucomicrobiota bacterium
AAATGGATATTGCTACAACTACATGTGTGGCAGCGAGCCCGACGGTAGTCCACGCTACTGTATGCAGTGCGTCGAGGTTAGCCACTCCGGCTATATTCGAGACTAGGTCAGAGATTAACGCAGCTTGGTTGGATTCGTCCCGGCAAAGTGCCGTGACGACGGCAAAATGAGCGGGGCGCGTTGCAGAGGAAGGTGCCAGCGTGACGAAGCAGATTCGTGTAGCCCTCTAACAGACAGCGGCATTTTACAATCAGCCGTCACGCTTCACCGCATGGCGGCTTTTTGTTTCGCTTCGCTCACCACTCTTTGAAATCGCCCGCATGCTCGTGCGTTTCGATCACGTTACCATCTTCATCGTAAACGCGAATCACAGCATCATGTGAACTTTATCTCTGCGCGGGCGAATCTCGTAACCAAACCATGGCAACCGATGCGATTGCCCTACAATTACAATTTAATCCGCGACAAGGAAATTTCTCAGGCGGAAACGGTTGGGCGTGGCTCGGGCGAACGCCGCGAGCCGAGAGCGGCTTTTACGAAATTATTTCCCAGCTCCCACATTGGCCCCGGGAATTTGCGGCATTCGGTCAGCACGTCGTCGAGGGCGTTGACGAACATGTCGATTTCTTTTTCGCCGATGATCAGCGGCGGAAGAATTTTCATCACGTCCATCGCGTGACCAGCCACCTGCGTGAGGATGCGGTGTTTGCTCAACATCTGCGTCACGATCATCTGCGCGAAGAGCACCTTGTCGATCTTGTGCAACAGTTTCCACGCCATCTTGAGCTTGAACTCGCTCGGCTCGTGAAACTCGATCCCGATCATCAAACCTTTGCCGCGAACTTCCTTTATGAACGAATGTTTCGCCTTCAGCGCTTCGATTTTCTCCATGAACAAGGCCCCCATTTTGGCTGAGCGCTCCACCAGATCTTCCTGATCGATCACTTCGAGCGCAGCCAATCCGCAGGCCATTGCCAGATTGTTGCGCCCGAAGGTCGTCGAGTGAACAACGCAACGGTCCATCCGCGAAAACGTTTTCTGATAAATATCGCGTCGCGCCACGATTGCGCCGCACGGCACATAACCGCCGCTTAAAGTTTTCGCGAGCGTAATAATGTCCGGCTCCAAATTCCAATGCTGAAATCCGAACATCTTTCCAGTGCGGCCAAGTCCGGTCTGCACCTCGTCTGAAATCAGCAGGGTTCCATATTTGCGACAAAGCTCCTGCGCGCGAACGAAGAAATCGGTCCCGGAAGTCTGACAACCTTTGCCTTGTACAGTCTCAATGACGAATGCGGCCACGTCGCGCGAACGTAGTTGCCGGTCTAATTATTCGATGTCGTCCAGCGACACGCGCGCGTCGAATCCTTCCATTAATGGACCGAATCCCTCGGTGAAACTTTCGCAACCCATCAAGGACAACGCGCCGAGACTTAGACCATGAAACGCGCTCGCAAGGGAAACGGCGCGATTTCGTCCCGTCGCCGCGCGCGCGAATTTCAACGCGCCTTCCATCGCTTCGGTGCCGGAGTTGCAAAAGAAAACGGCGTCCAGATGCGGTGGCGTCCGTTTGACGATCGCCTCGGCCAGCAATCCACTCAGAAGCGAGCAATCCATCTGCACCATGTTTGGCAGATCGAGATCGAGCACATCGCGGATCGCCTGCTTCACCACAGGATGATTACGCCCGATATTGAAAACGCTGTAACCGCTCAAAAAATCGAGATATGGCTGGTTATCCATGTCGTAGAGGTACGCGCCCTCTGCGCGCGCATAGACTTTGTCGAATCCGATCACGCGCTGGGCCGCCACGAGCGTGCGGTTCACGTGCCGCTCGTGAAGCTGATAATTCTCGCCCAATCGCGCGGCGACGATTTCCTTTAGATCCAAAGACATCGGGCAATTTTCCGCGATTTGCCCCGCAAACGCAAATGCGTAGGGACGGTGCGGCGCGGTCCCGAAAGCTTTCGGGACACATCCAGCGCGATGTCCCTACGTGCACCGCAAGCCATATCGCCTGCGGCCTTAAATTTCGCGAATTAACTTCGCTTATGTTTTTTCAACTATGGTCACGCGAGTGACTTTGCCTCTGCGGTCGAAACCGAGTTGCACGCGAGTGCCCGGCCGCACCAGGTGCGGGTCATAAGCTCGGCCGTCCTTATCGACAAAGCGAACCTTCTTGCCGAGTATGTAGGACACCGGCTTGGTGTCGGGCGAGGACTGCACAACGATCGGCGACGCAGGCTCAATGGGTCTCTGGCCGGGGTTGAACGCCATCACCGTTCCGATCTTAACTGCGCCGGCGGTCATCTGCGTGGGCGCTTTCTGCGTTTGGCCCGTGTGTTCAACGTTCGAAGTCTTCGCCACGGTTTGCCCGAACGCCAGGGGCGCAATTAGCGCGCAAGCAAAACCAACAATGAGTTCTTTCATAAGTTCCTTTCGTTCAATTGACTTTACGTAGCTGTTTCGCAGGGCGCCGTTCTTTCGGATGCCTGAATTTCGTTCGTTAGGGACAGCGTGCAACTGTCCCGAAATCTTTTCGGAAACATCGCAGCGCGATTGTTCCTGCCAGCAAAAAGGTCGCAGAATTTGAGCGAACCTGCGACCCTGTGTTTTGCGAACTGATTTTGTCTTAATCCTCAACAACCACGCGCTCGACCATCCGATTTTGGTTAGCGCCGGTGTAGTAAACGCGAACATGTTCGCCCGGCTTGAGCGGGGACGTAACCGCACTACCGGCGTTATTCACGATTTGCGCGTTCGCGCCAAGCGCGAAGCTAAGCGGTCCTTGCGTGCTGTCGATCATCATTGTCCTGCCGGGCTCATATTTCCTCACCATCCCAGCAGAATAATTTGTGGCAGTCTCGGTTGTCGCTGCCGGTTGTGGCGCGGTTGTTTGTTGAACCTTCATCTTCTTTGTCTGTGCGAATGCCAAAGGCGCAATCATCGCGCAAACAAAAAGTATAATTATTCGTCTCATATTGTTCCTTTCATTAAATTGATTTTCTCTATTTTGTTTCGTGGGAGTCGCGTGTTTCGGATGCATCGATCGCCATCACGCAAAAAGTCGCAGGATTCATAGGAACCCTGCGACTTTAGATCTACGAGCTAATTTCGTTTAGTCCTCAACGACCACTCGCTCAACCGTGCGGCTCTCCGTAGGTCCCCTGTAATAAACACGTACCTTTTGGCCGGTAT
>QHRD01000076.1 GCA_003220005.1 Verrucomicrobiota bacterium
AGAGAACGACGAACGCGATTCCGACCAACGGCTGGAGAATTTTTTGCAGAACGTTTGGGACAAAAGCGGAAATATCAAAGCCTCGAGCTTGCTGGGCTTCAGTCAGTTGTTGCAGGAGCGTCTGGGCGTCCTGTGTTGTTGCAAATTGATTAAGATAATGGTGCAGGATCGGCCATTCGGAAATGAGCGTGACTGCCAGCACAAACGCTAACCACAGTGACGCGATGAATGCCCCGCGCCACAACGGACGCTGAAACCACGGAAGATCGCGCCCGCTGCGCGCGAGATTTCTGCTCTCGCGCAGTGCATCGATGAACGCGGCGTTTTCGAGAACGGCAAACTGTTGCCAAAACAAAACGTTCACGAAGAAACGACCGAACATCCAAACCTGCAGAATGAGCAAGGCCAGCGCGAAAAGGACCAACACTAACGAAGACGCGCCGGCAAGCGCGATGGCTGCGATGACCAACCCAAAGAGCATTAGCAAAGCGAACACGCTATAGATGAAAATACACAGCCCAGCAACGCGCGGCCAGAACCTGACAGCTTCGTTCAGCATGGCAATCAAACGCGGCTGGCGTCCGTCCGCAATCTCAGCGGTGAGAATTTGAATTCCTGCGACATACACCGGCCACATCGCTATTGAGAGGACAAACATTAAAAAGGCAAAGGCGCCCCCGGCGAGAACGCGTAAATCGCCATCCGAGCCCTTTGGCGTTTGCATCAATGCAGTCGTTAGCTGACTGCATATTGACGGCAGCAATACGAGCAGGGTAAGTCCAAGGAATTGGAAAAAGCCTTCGCGGTAAATCTGAAACGTCTCCGCCAAAATTTGGCCGAAGCTGCGATGCTGGACTTGCAGGGGCGGTTGCGCCAAGGGCCCGGCGCTCGCCGTGGCGAGCGCCACTACATCAAACAACCCCGGGATCGCTGCTGCTGTGCTCCAAAGAACCTCCTTCGCGGAACCGGCTACGGCGGTCGGGTCGGCACTTGCCGGGCGGGCTTCGTTCTCAGGAAGGAGCCGCCCTTCTTGCTTCCATTCGCGCAGCGTGTCGATGTCCGCGGGGCCGTATTCCTTCCCCTGCACGCGCACAATCCATTCTTCCGTCATGCCTTGATCATCCAGCATCATGCATCCAGAATCCAGCATCTGCGTGTCCAATGAAACTGCTGCTTATCGATGGTCATTACTACGTTTACCGCTCGTTTTTCGCCATCCCGAATCTCTCCAATTCTCGCGGCGAACCAACGAACGCGATTTTCGGCTTTACGAAAACGCTGCGGCTAATGCTGAAACATTTGCAGCCTGATTTAGGCGCAGTCGTTTGGGACGAAGGCGTACCGCAGAGGCGAGTGGAGCTGCAGCCCGCGTACAAAGAGACGCGCAAAGAGATGCCGAAGCCCATGATCCCGCAGCTGGACTTCATTCAAAAACTCACACCCATGCTGGGCTTTCGAAATATTTCTCTTCCGGACACCGAAGCCGATGACCTGATGGGATGTTACGCCATCGCCGCTTGCAAACGGCCCGGAATGGACGTTGTGCTCGCAACCAATGACAAGGATCTTTATCAACTGGTCGGTCCTTGCGTAAAAGTCTATACGACAGCGAAAGCGGACCTTGCGTCGCCCAAGGATGCATTCGCGTTGCTGAGCGAAGATCAGGTCGCCACCAAATGGGAGGTGCCGCCCAAGCTTATTGGTGATGTCTTGGCGTTGACCGGCGATTCGGTTGATAACATCCCGGGGGTCGGACTGGGACGAAAAACCGCCGCGGCTTTGATTCGTGAGTTTGGCGGGCTGGAACCCTTGCTGAAGAACATCGACCAAGTGAAAAGCCCGCGAACACGGGATAAACTCGCCAATTCTCGGGAGCAAATTCTGCAAAACCGAAAAATGGTCGATCTGGATTGTGATCTTGAATTGCCTGTGCCGGTCGATCAGCTTCAAATCGAACCCGATTATCCCAATCTGCTCCGTGCGTTAGAGCAGTGTGAATTCAAATCGCTGCTTCAGGAAGTGCGCGATGAAGCAGCGCGAGTTGGGACGGACGGTCAGAGAAATCTTCTGTAGGTCAGAGAACATGGGCCCCCATTTCGTCACCTCGCCAGTTTGCATAACATCCTGAACGCGTGTTGATAAGCACGAATACGGATTTTTCGTAAAAAATTCGAACGAAGTCTGCGAGTGACTGTCAAAGTTAATAGGTTAAGGCGATTCGGGCGGTTGCACGACTTTTTATATTCGTTGTTTCTCCTTAGCGTGCGCTGCCCGAATCTTTTTTTGTCCAAATTTTTCCGGGGATTGCTTCCGGCTGACAACGACCACGGTGGCTTCGATAGACGGGCTCGTATTTCGACCTTATCATCCGCATTCTCCTGTGCTCATGAAGCCAAACCGCAATGATCCAATCTCTGCTGCACTCCAAGAAGATATCGGCGACGGCGATGTTACGACCGACTCTTTCGTGCCGGAGACGCTGCACGCAACCGGGCGCATCGTTGCGCGCGAAAACGCGGTCGTTGCCGGCACCGAAGCAGCTGCGGAAGTCTTTCGGCAGGTCGATGCTTCAACCGATATCCAGATTAGCTGCCACGATGGCGGTAATATTGCGGCCGGTGACGTGATTATCGAAGTGCGTGGCCTCGCATGCTCAATTCTGAAAGCGGAACGCGTTGCGCTCAATTTTTTGCAGCATCTTTGCGGCATCGCAACGCTCACGCGCCAATTTGTCGATGCGGTCGGCAATCATTCGGCCAAAATATTGGATACGCGCAAGACCACGCCCGGGCTGCGCGCGTTGGAAAAGGCTGCAGTGGTAGCCGGTGGGGGCGCCAATCATCGTTTTGGCTTGTACGATATGGTGCTTGTAAAGGACAACCATCTGGCCGCCCTTGGGGGGCCTTCTAGTTTTGGCGACCGAATTCGTCGCCTTCGGCAAGAGCGGCCAAGCATCCGGATTGAAGTGGAAGCGGATGACCTTGAACAAGTCCGCGCTTTTGTCGAAGTGGACGGTATAGACGTTATCCTTCTCGACAACATGACGCCTGCCCAAATTTGGGAGGCTGTGGCGCTGAGAAGGAACAACATTAAGTTCGAAGCAAGCGGCGGCATCACGCTGAAAAACGTGAAGCGCGTGGCGGCCACGGGAGTGGATTACATTTCCATCGGCGCGCTCACCAACTCCGCGCGCGCGATCGATCTTGCGCTGGAAATGACGGATGTCACCGGCTGAGATTTCGGATCGGCTGGTTGCTGCCGAACTGCAACGCCACTTCGCTTGCGCCGCCATCGGCAGACACATCATTGTGCTCGACCAAACCGGCTCCACCAACGACGCGATTTTGCAGGTCGCGAGTGGAAACGCAAAAGAAGGCCTGGTCCTCTTTGCCGAACATCAAACCGCCGGGCGCGGTCAGCGTGGCAACCGCTGGGAATCAGCAGCCGGAAAAGGGCTTTGGTTTTCAATCCTTTTGCAACCTAAAATCCAAATCGGCGACTCTGCGCAGCTCACGATTTGGGCGATCGAAGCTATTTCGGACGTCATCCGAACCGAACTTTGTCTCGAACCGGCGATTAAATTGCCCAACGATATTCAGCTTAACGGACGCAAAGTAGCTGGTGTGCTGGTGGAAATGCGCGCGCAAGAGAAAGTGGCGCACCTGGCTATCGTGGGAATCGGAATTAACGTGAACCAGTCACAGCAAGATTTCCCACCAGAATTGCAAAACCTGGCAATTTCATTGGCCATGGCACTGCAGCGGCCAGTTGATCGGCAAAAATTTGCAGTCGCGGTTCTCCAAAATCTGGATCGGAGTTATCGAGCGCGATTTGCGTCCAAGGATTGACCCTTAACTTCTCGACTGTTGGGCCGACCACTCGCGGTAAACATGCGGCGAGATCTCCGATGGTTTGATCTCGCTGCGTCCGCCCCAAAAGACATTTGTGTACGAGACAGGAATGCCGCACGAATCCAGATGCCGATCAATGGAGGCCTTGTGATCGAGCAGTAGTTGTTTATCAGTCCCGTGCGCGACGGCCATGATGTTGACATTCTTGAATTCGGGGCCCGCTTCGCGCCAGTAACAATGCGTCAGAATATGATGACGGCCAACCTCGCCGCCCGCTTCAATTTCACGACCCGTCGGGACTGCCCAATGAAAAAGAGCATTGAACCGCGTGACGCGCACGCCGCCCGATGACGGTTTCACATGCTCGAGAAAAGTTGAAAAACGCCCAATGATTTTTCGCGCACTCAATTCTTCTGCCACGCGGAAGAATTCTTCCAGTGACACGCCGGCTTCCTTCGCGCGCGCAACCCAAGGTGCCGGCTTGATTTCTTCCGGAGTGAATTCGCGCTTCAGCGCAAGCAGGACGTTCCACTCGTGCTCGCTCAGATCGACCATCTGCACTGGAATCATTTTTGCCGGCTGATCCGCCTTGCTGCCCGGCTCAATGGTTTTGCGGCGGACGTGTCCCACTCCGAGAGTGAAAATTCCTTTTGCCGGCATGAGACGAAAACGCTCCGCGCCGACTTTTTTTGCCAGCAATTCGCAATGCGCCTGCAATGAAAATCCCTGAGGGACCTTTAGCGTAGTCCAAAGTTTGTAGTCCGACCCGGCGCTGACCGTGTCCGTGGAGCGCAGCACCACATGCTCTGAAAATGGATCGCGCTGAAACATCCAATCGAACGCGGCGTCGATTTTATGCTCGGGAACTTTCCACGCCACCAGTGCGCCCTCAGCCAGATTCGTCGCCAGCAAGGTTTGACGGACACGCCGGATCGTTCCCGCGCGCAACATGGCGGCAATCCGCACCATAACTACATCGACAGCTACACCTGAGCGGTTCGCAATCTCCTCGAATGGCTCGCGCACAAATCCTTCGATCTTGTCCTCTGAAATCGCGAAAATTTCCGCGTTGATCGGATCGTTATGTTCTACCGGCAACATCCCGATACTAATTAGCGCGCCACCAAGTAAATTGTCCAATACCATGGTTCGATATCCCGATGGTCTTTCCCTGCTCGAAGCGCGTGCCTTGTTTTTTCGTGACGCCAAGCTCGGCCCGGAAGGCGGCTATCGCGATCGTTGGGTGCGGGTCGAGACCAAACCAATTCCTTTTTATTTTCCCAACTGGCCGTCTCGAGTGGAGGCGGCGCGTTTGCACGATTTGCATCACATCGTAGCCGGGTACGAGACCGATTGGCCGGGCGAAGGGGAAATTGCCGCGTGGGAAATTGCCAGCGGCTGCGCGCGGTATCACGCTGCTTGGATTCTGAATCTCGGAGCATTCGGTGCCGGTCTAGTCGTGGCGCCGAAGAGACTCTTTCGCGCCTTTCTGCGGGGGCGTCGCGCCAAGACAAATTTATATAAGAGCGGCTTCGATGAGTCGCGCCTGGATAAGATCACCGTCGGAATGTTGCGCGATCAACTTGGTTTGGACGTTCCAGTCTCATCGCCACGACCCGCGGACGCCGCGTTATTTGCACTTTGGTGCATCCAATCGATCCTGCCGTGGCTGCCGGTTCCTTTGCTCACCGCCATCTTTTTCTGGCTGATAATGCGCGAAAAGTTCCGGACTGAATAAATTAAGCAGCGCAGATAAGCACGGCCGCAAAGTGACAGCCCGTGCCGACGAGGACAAACAGATGCCAGACAAAATGTGAGTAGCGCAGCCGCGTGTTCACGAAGAATAATACGCCTGTTGTGTAAGCGATCCCGCCGGCTAGAAGCCACAGCAGCACAGAGAGCGGCACCGCGAACACGAGTGGTCGGATAAAAACAAGCGCGAGCCAACCCATTCCCAGATAAAGAGTCATGGCGAGTTTTCGATGACGTGCAGTGCCGCGTATCGCTTTGACCAATGTCCCGAAAACGGCCAGCGCCCAAATAAGTCCGAGCATAATCCAACCCCAAACTCCGCGAAGCGGCCCCAGCGCAAAGGGCGTGTATGTTCCGGCGATTAACCAAAAAATCGCCGAGTGATCCAGGAGTTGCAGGACCGACTTGGCTCGCGTGCGAGGCCAGGCGTGGTAGAACGTCGATCCCAGATACAAGAGCAACATGGTCACGGTAAAAACGATCGTACCGATTAGAAAAGAGATGCTGCCATGATGGAATGCTGTCAGAAGGAGGACCGGAGTGCCGATCAGCGCACCGACGAGCCCGATTCCATGGCTGATGCTATTCGCCAATTCCTCGCCAGTTGATTGCGCCCACTTCGGCAACATGAGTGGCTCGTCAACGACATTCATCGCCCCGCATCATCAACGCGCATCGAGCAATTCTGCAAACCAAAAATGGTGACGTGCTGCCCGGCGTTGGATGTTGAACGTTGAGCGTTGGGCGTTGAACATTGGTTTTTCATGATCAGAGCGATTTTTTTTGACGCGGTCGGAACACTGTTTTATCTGAGCGGAATGGTAGGTGATCATTACGCCTATGTCAGCCGCGAAGTTGGATTAGATCTCGATGCGGAAACTCTGGAACGCGCATTTCAAGCAGCCTGGAACCAAATGCCGCGGCGCGCCGCGATCGATGGACCGCGTGAAAACGACGACAAAGGCTGGTGGCGTGAACTAGTCGATCTCGTCCTCGACCAAGTCGCGCCTGCATTAAGCGAATTTGACCGCGATAATTTTTTCGAAATCGCTTACGAACATTTTGCCGAGGCAGGTGTTTGGCAGCTTTATCCTGAAGTACCCGACGTGTTGGAGCGATTACAGCCGCGCTTCCAACTTGCCGTCATTTCAAATTTCGACGGACGTTTGCGCTTGATCCTCGAGCACCTCGGCGTCTCAAAGTTTTTCACGCACATTTTCATTTCCAGCGAACTCGGCGCGGACAAACCCGACCCGGAGTTTTATCGACGCGCACTGAAGTTAATTGATGTAACGCCGAACGAGGCTCTCCATGTCGGCGACGACCCGAAACGTGATTGGGAAGCAGCCAACGCGGCCGATTTGTCGATCTTTCGATTAGACAGACAAACGAATTCACTCCGCGATCTGCTCGCCACGTTGAAGTTGTAGGGCGCACCCGTTGCTTGCCGAACTTTAATCGAAACCGAATTAGCGGAGTGGTCGGTCGGCCGGCTACTTCGTGCCTTTTTTCAGCCACCGCAAGACCAGCTGCTTTGTCTTTGCAATCCGCTCCGCCTGAGCCTTTCGCTCAGGCTCGGCTGGACTCTCCAACAACTTTCGAATCATACTGCCCGCAACACCGCCACCACCTTTGACGTCTTTTTCTGGCTGCAGATCACGAACTTTGATGTGTCCCTTCTTAGTTCGGCGCCAAATGGAGCGGATCACATTGGGATTGACATCTTTGTCTTGCATATCTGCGCTCCGCTACCAAGGGCACCTCTAATAAAAACCTACGCTTTAGGTCAAGACAATTTGTTTCGTAGGACAATTTATGGGGGGCTAGAGCAACGAAGCCCCTGCGATCCTAAGGCGTAAGGAAAATTTTGCCCGTATAAGGATCTGCTACCGGGGTTCCAGGCGGAAAACCGGTGACGTCAACGTAACCGCTATCTGGCGCGAACGGACTGGTAACTAACCATTCTTTCCCGGGCACGCGAGCTCCATATGGCAAGTTAGTTTTTTGCTGGTCCGCGCCCGAGGCCGCCTTCGCCATACGGACATTTTGCTGGTCCGGAGGCGCTGGGGCTGGGGTGCCCGAACTCTGTTTATTCGAAGTATCGCTCGGCGAAGTTTCACTATGCTTGTGACTGGTCCGGTGCCGTCGCGGCTTCTCGTTCGGGTGCGTGAAAGCGCTACGTACCGCTGTGAAAAATTCTCGGAATGGGCCGGCCTTTGCCAGATCACTGCCGGTAATCAGGATGAAGATTGTTGACCAGACGATAATTCGTCGAGGCGACCGTTTCATGAAGACAGTATTCGTGCCCGGTCAGGCCGATGAGTGCGCGACATACGAAAAAATCTTACAATAGCGCCGCTTCCTGAGTTCGTTCCCATGAGGCGCACGGATCGGCATTGATGGCAGGTCCTTGCCACGACAATTTCAACGTGGATCCGAAATCGATAGAGCGGCCCCGAAAACTTTCGGGGTTTGTTCTGGATTGAAAAATTCTTTGGCTACTGGAAACTGAACGTCGCGGGTCGGTAGCTCAATCGGTAGAGCAGCGCCCTTTTAAGGCGTTGGTTCCGGGTTCGAGTCCCGGCCGACCCAATATTGCTGCCGCAAAATTGTAGGGCAGGCGCTTCGCCTGGCAATTGCACTCCAAAAGTCATCGCAACACTCGCGCTTTCAGTGTTTCATCCTCCACATGAAGCGACTTTTGATCTTGCACATAGTCGGCGCCTTAACCGCCGCCATGGCTCAGGGAGCTACAAATTTCGATCTAGCTGCGAAGGCGACCAACGAACTCACTGTCGAGCTCCATCGCCAGCTCGCTACAGGCGATGACAACCTTTGCATCTCTCCCTATTCAATCGAGAGCGCGCTGGCGATGACCTACGCCGGCGCGGACGGCGAAACGCGAACGGAGATGGCGCGTGTTCTGCATCTCACAAACGACCTCGGCGTGCCGGCCTCATTTTCTGCACTCCAGCACTCGCTAGAAGAGATGAGCGCGAAAACGACTGAGCTCGCAAAACAATCGAAAAAAATCGGTGGCCCGAGCGAACCGATCACATTGCACATCGCCAACAGGCTCTTCGCGCAAAAGGGCTATCAGTTTCGCGACGCTTACTTGTCATTAGTGAAACAGAATTTTGGCGGAGCGTTTGAGCCGGTCGATTTCATTGCAGATCCCGCGGCAGCCACACAGCACATCAACAAATGGGTGGCGGACCAGACACGTGAGCGGATTCGCGATTTGATTCCCTTGCGGGCGCTGGACAAGACAACCCGTCTCGTCCTGGCGAACGCGCTTTACCTAAAAGCGCCATGGGCGAATGAGTTTTCGCAAAACGCGACGCAACCGGAGCCGTTCTTCATTCACGGCGGCGGCGCACCTGTCGATGTCCCGATGATGAGAAAGACCGATAAGCATTTCGGCTATGCCAGGCACGAACGATTCACGGTGGTGAGTCTCGCCTACGCGGGCAACGATCTACAATTTCTCGTTCTTCTTCCAGATGAGATAAACGGTCTGCGCGCGCTTGAATCCAAACTAACCGCCGACATGCTTGCGAGCTGCGCAAAACTCGAAAAGCGCGACGTGGATCTTTACTTGCCAAAGTTTAAACTCGAGCCGCCTACGATCACTTTAGCCGAAAAATTTAAAGCGCTCGGGATGAATAGTGCGTTCGACAAGCCGCAGGGCAGCGCCAATTTCGATAGGATGGCGCCGCGAAAACCGAATGATTACCTCTACATCTCGCAGATCTTTCACAAGACATTTATCGCGGTGGACGAAAAAGGAACCGAAGCCGCAGCCGCAACCGCCGTCGCGATGATGGCGGGCAGCGCTCTTAGGTCGCCTCCGCCGCCGCCAATCGAAGTGAAGGTTGATCGCCCATTTGTTTACGCGATCCAGCATACTCCCAGCGGCGTCTGCCTTTTTCTCGGCCGCGTAACCGATCCGCGCTGAGAAAAACGAATTGTAGGGCGTCTGTGTCAGACGCCATCGTTTAACAGCAGCGCCCTAGAAGAGTGATTCGCGCTTGTAACTTAATTTTCCATCCACAATGCGCGCCGCAGAGGTGAATGGATGCGGTTCGATCTTCTTTGCGTCGAGGATATGCACCACTTCGATCCCTCGCGCCTTAAGATAATCGGAAACTAACGAGCGGTGACAGCGCCACCAGACTGCCTCCGCGCACATGATCGCGCCAGGACCCGCTTCGCGAGCAAGATCGAGTAGCCGCTCGACACCTTTGCGGAATTCCTCCGTCTCCATGTAATCGGCATAACCGCGAAATGAAGCATTGCGCCAAGCCGCGTTGCGTGAGTCGGGCTTGGATTTTCGTCTTCCGCCCAATTCGGGGAAATGTTCGTAGCGAATTCCGCGTGCGTTCAGCGACTCCGCCAGTGCTTCCTTGTTGAACTGCGGATAACGCTTCGACCCGGGCAATGATCGTACATCGGCAAGCAACTTGATTCCGTTCTCTTCCAGCAACGAAACAAAGCTGTCGATGTGGCGCGTCGAGTGGCCAATCGTCCAAATTCGCGAGATCATCTTTCTTTGATTGCAATCCGATCATTGGTAACTTTGTCGAAAATCGGGAGATGCAAAAATGAACAAAATATTCTTATCGACAGTTATTGGGCTCAGTACATTGGCACTCGTGAATGCAGCGGAGGAGCAGAAACAGCCAGAGGCTGGAAAGCCTGCGCCAGATTTTAGCTTAACGACTGGCGACGGCTCGCAGGTCAGTCTCAAGGATTTCAAAGGCAAATGGGTAGTGCTTTATTTTTATCCGAAAGATTTCACCAGCGGTTGCACGATGGAGGCGCGCAATTTCCAGCGCGACCTTTCGAAGTATCAGGACGCCGATGCGGTAATCCTCGGCGTGAG
>QHRD01000239.1 GCA_003220005.1 Verrucomicrobiota bacterium
GAGGTCTGTTTAAGCACGCCTTTATAAATGTTGTGCTCGATTTGGTCGCGGAGGTCCTTCTCCATCTCGGTTTGAATTTGGTCTTCATCGAGCGCATCGAGCTCAGTGGGATCAACGCCGTTTCGACTGAGAAACTCCCGATGACTTTGATAAAGCTGCCAGAACGATCGATCCGGACGCTGCCGGTTAATGCGGAATAGAGGCGTGAGTTTCAGACCATAGGAAAGCGGATAATTCCATGTCGTCCAAACCGTGCCGTTCTTAGCACGCGACAAAATGCGCAGGTAATAGAACGAAAAATCACGCTGTTCGTTCAAGCAGATCGCGGCCTGGGCGTGATCCTCTTCTCTGTAAAACAACCGGAAAAATTGCCGAAAATCTTCCCAGTCCCACCCGGCGTCGCCCAGGTGCACGAACCCTTCGTCTTCGATCTCACGGGTGATCTCACTCAGCGTTGGGAAAGTGTCCACAGACGGTGGACTTTTCGGTCGAAGCTGTTTTTCCTTCGGAAGCCGGAGCGCGCGAATCCGGGTGAGAATTTCCACCCAGGGCAAAAAGAGCCAGGCCAATGCGGCGACCGATCCCCACATCCAACTGCCAGTGATGAAATAAACCGCCAGACAAGTGGCGGCGAGAATGCCGAGCGCGCCTGCCTTTTGGAGGTACGAATTTTGAAAGCTGCGGAGGCCGAGGCTGAGCACGGCCACGCCGACTGTAAGAAAAACGTCAAAAAACATTATGGATCGATCTCGTGCTCGTTTAGAAATTTTTCGAGCTGATCGGTGTCGAAATTGGCCAGGACTTTCTCGCCCGCCACAAACGTGGGCACATACGTTTGCGCGGAGAGTTTTTTCATGTGCTCGTATGCCTCGCGATCTTTACCGACGTCGATCTCTTGGAACCGATACCCTTTCTCACTGAGATAATCCTTCGCATCAATACACCACGAGCACCATTCGCGACTGTATAGCTTCAGTTCCATTGGCAGGGCGAAATAAACAAGTGGCCGTTGCCACGTCAACTCACATGCGTCGCACAAGTCCCATACGTCGCAGGCGCTCTCTGTCTTTAATACGATTTCGCCCAGATGACGCGACGCCCGCTCGGTTCACCAGTGAAAACGCATTGGCCCGGCTCGGAGGAATCATCGAGCAAAATGGCGCGTATGGTGACTTTGAGGTCGTTCTTGATTTGTTCTTCGATTTCGCGGGAGCCGTTCCAGTGCGCGAGAGCGAAACCGCCATGGATTTCCGGTTTTGCGGGATTTTTCGGCGTAAAAAAGTCGTAGAACTCTTTTTTCGATTCGATCACACGCATGTTTTCCTCCTGGAACTTCCGTGCGCGATCGTAAAGATTTTTTTGGATCGACATCAGCATCTCCTGAGCTTGCGCGGCGAATTCCTGGATGGACATCGATTCTTTGGATTTTATCGGTTGATCGCGCCGCGAAACTGTCACCGCGTCTTTCTCCAAATCGCGCGGGCCGATCTCAACCCGAATCGGCACACCTTTCTTTATCCATTCCCAATTTTTCACGCCTCCGCCGAGATCCCGCCGATCAACTTCTACTTCGATGGGCGAATCCCCGAATTGTTTTCCTCGCAACTGCAATGCGAGCGCATCGCACGTTTCGAGAATTCGCACGCGTGTGTCTTCCTTCGGTATGATCGGCAGAATCACAATATGCGTCGGCGCAATGCGCGGCGGCAAAACCAGTCCGTCATCATCGCCATGCATCATGACAAGCGTACCGACCAGCCGAGTGGTCATTCCCCAGCTTGTTGTCCAGCCGAATTCCTGTTTGCCCTCGCGATTCTGAAATTGAATGCCGCTGGCGCGCGCGAAGTTTTGGCCGAGGAAATGCGACGTTCCGGCTTGGATCGCCTTTCGGTCCTGCACCATCGCTTCAAGCGTTAGTGTTTCTACGGCGCCAGGGAACTTTTCGCTCTCCGATTTCGCTCCGGTGAAAACGGGAATGGCAAGATAATCCCGCACAAATCTTTCGTACAGATCCAGGATCAACCTCGTTTCCGTGCGCGCTTCAGCCTCGGTTTCATGGACGGTATGGCCTTCCTGCCAGAGAAACTCCGTCGTGCGCAAAAACAACCGCGGCCGCATTTCCCAGCGAACGACGTTCGCCCACTGATTGATCAGAATTGGCAGGTCGCGATACGATTGCACCCACTTGGCATACGTCGCGCCAATAATCGTCTCTGATGTCGGCCGCACCACGAGCGGTTCCGTTAAGGCGCTGGCCGGTTTCATTTTTCCGTCGGCATCGACCTCCAGGCGAGTGTGCGTAACCACTGCGCATTCTTTGGCGAAGCCTTCCACGTGCTCCGCTTCTTTTGCGAAGTAACTCAGCGGAATGAACAGCGGGAAGTAGGCGTTGCGATGGCCAGTCGCGCGAAACATCGCGTCGAGCTGACGCTGCATGTTTTCCCAAATCCCGTAACCCCAAGGGCGAATGACCATGCAACCGCGCACGTCGGACGGCTCGGCCAGTTCCGCCGCGCGGATGACCTGCTGATACCATTCCGGAAAATCTTCGTCCCGGCGCGGTGTGATTGCAGTCTTTGTGGCAGCCGAATTCGACATGGCCAGAGAATTAAACGCGCAAAAGCAAGTTGACCAGCGAGCATTTCTGCGATGGCTTCATCTGTCGCATTTGACACATCCGTCTCATCGGCATGTCGACGGGTTGACATGCTGTTGCGTCGCTCGTAGTTTCCGTGCTCTTTTTCCCAATGAAAACGTTTTCTGCCAAAGCCAGCGAAGTCCCGCGCAAGTGGTGGGTCATCGACGCCCAAGATCAGGTGTTGGGAAAAGTCGCGGTAAAAGCGGCGAACCTGTTGCGCGGCAAAGAGAAGACCGTTTTCACGCCCCATCTGGATACGGGTGACTTTGTGATCGTCATTAATGCCGAAAAAGTGCGACTGACCGGGCAGAAAGAAGAACAGAAGAGTTACATGAGTTTTTCAGGTTACGTAGGGGGACATAAATCTGAGAATGTCCGGGCGCGCCGCGTTCGACATCCCGAACTGCTAGTCGAGCGGGCTGTTCGGGGTATGATTCCCCATAACCGGCTTGGACGTCGTGTCTATCGGAAGTTGAAAGTTTATCGCGGTAATTCTCATCCACACGCCGCGCAGCAGCCCGAGGTTGTCAAACTAAGCAAGAACAAATCGTAGTCTTATGCCAGGAACTGAAGAATTTGTTGCCACAGGCCGCCGGAAAACATCGGTCGCGCGCATTCGGATGACGCCGGGCAGCGGAAAGATCGATATTAATGGCCGCAGCTTTGAAGATTATTTTCCTACTGTGCCTTTACAAAACGTGGTGCTCCAACCGCTTCAATCCGCCAAGGCGGTGAATGCTTACGATCTGTGGATTAACACCACCGGCGGCGGCGTCATGGGACAGGCTGGTGCGGCACAACTGGCCATTGCGCGGGCGCTTCTTCAAGTCGATGCCAATTTACGAGGACTGCTCAAGTCCGAGGGTCTACTTCGCCGCGATCCGCGCATGAAAGAGCGCAAAAAATCCGGACAACCCGGCGCGCGGAAACGTTTCCAATTCTCGAAACGGTAAGACTGCGGACTGCTGATCCGTCCGTTTTGTCGCGCGCATTCTCGGCGCGCGACCAGTCGCGCGCTGTCATTACGGTGTCTTTGGCTTTGGCGCAGGGGGCGCTTGCGGTGCCGGCGGCGCCGGGGGCGCGGGAGGAACTGCCAACATCGGCGGAACGGTTTGTCCTGCTGTGGGGACCGGTGCTGATGAGGTAACCGGCTTCAGCATCCGCAGTTGCTGCATTGCCTCGCCAGCCCAGAAGCTTGTTCGGTACTGCGTCAGCACGGTCTCGCAGATCTTGCGTGCATCGTCGTTCCGGTTTTTGCCCTTCAGGATGTACACTTGCGAAAGCAAAGCCATCGGCGCATTGAAACTGTTGGGGTAAGTCGATGCCACCTGCTGATACATCGTCAACGCCTCATCTGTTTTTCCCATCGATCCCAAATTGGCTGCCATTGCCATTCGCGCCGTGCTCACAAGCTCGTGCTGTGGATATTTGGCAATGAAGGTTTGCAACGTTGTGTTCGCCTCGGCGAATTTCTTTTCGTTCCGCTGAGCTGCAGCGAGCAAAAGATAAGCGTCAGCCGCGGCAGGCGTGCCCGGGTAACGATCGATCACCTGTTGGTACTCTTGCGCGCTTTTCGCGCTCGCTAACAAGGCGGAAGCGGTTGCGGCGCGCCGATCGGAATAAAAGCGATAACCGGTAAATGCGACCGCCGCGAGGAGCACGATGAGAAGCGCCACGGCGATTTGTTTTTTGAAGCGTTCCCAAAAGACGAGCGTCTCGATTGCGACGTCACGAGAAGGTGGTGGAGCGGTTGGCATAAATTTCGTGCCCTGGTCTGGTCAAACCTGACAAGCGGTCGTCTTATGCCACGCGACGGTTTCCCGTGCAAGCGCGGCTTCGCAAATCGCTATGCGCGCGACAGAGCTTCTCACGGCGATACAATCTTACCTATGAATGCATTCTGGAACTCTCTCGAAACTTTCCTCGGCCTGGGTGTGGAACCGAAAGACTTGACGTTCGTTCAAATCTCCATCCGCGGGATCATCGTCTTCCTCGCAACATTGATCATGGTGCGGCTTGGGCACAAACGCTCGCTTGCACACAAGACGCCGTTCGACGCCGTTTTGCTGGTAATTCTCGCCTCCGTGCTCTCGCGCGCCATCAATGGTTCGGCGGCGTTCTTTGCCACACTCGGCGGAGGTGTGGTTTTGGTCCTGCTTCATCGACTTTTCGCGCATCTGGCATACTACTCGCATGGATTCGGAATTTTGGTCAAAGGCAAGCCCGATGTGATCGTGCGCGATGGCCAGTGCGATTTCGGTATGATGCGGCGCAACCATGTCTCAATCCATGATCTACAGGAAGACATGCGTCTTAACGGGCACATTGACGACCTTTCAAAGGTGCGACTCGCACGCGTGGAACGCAGCGGCGATATCAGTTTTATCAAAAAATAATTTGACCCAAACGATTCGTCTGACTTATCAAAACCATGGGACTCATGAGGCGGACTAAAAAGCGGTGGATCAAACCGATGCTGAAGACCGTGCCGATCTTTTTCGAGTGCACCTGTTACGCGGGTGCAGTTTGATCGAACAGGATTAACGACTTCGGAAACTCGGGTTGATTCGCATCCATATTCTCGGCACCGCAGCGGGCGGAGGCTTGCCGCAATGGAATTGCACATGCGCGAATTGTGTCGCTGCGCGAATCGGCAAAATCGCGCCGCAAACGCAATCGAGCATCGCTATCAGCGGAGACTCAGGAGGCCGCTGGTTCTTGATCAACGCTTCGCCTGATCTGCCGCGGCAAATCGAAAGTATGCCGCGATTGCAACCACATCGGGACTCACTGCGCAACACTCCTATCGCAGGCGTTCTCTTGACAAATGCCGACATCGACCATGCTTTGGGGCTATTGCATTTGCGGCAACAGGAGATACCGCTGGTCGTTTACGCAACGGATGAAACGCGAACCGCACTTGCATGGATCGATCGCGTTCTCTCGCGGTTTTGCGGAATTGAATGGCGAAAGATCAACGCTGATTTTCAACCGCTAAGTAGCAGCCTCGCCTTTCGAGCGATTGAATTGCCCAAGAGCGTTGCGTTTCAATGTCGGGACAACCCCTCAGGAGCAACCGCGCTTTTTGCACTGAGTGTCGGCGAATTAGCCGACGAATTGCGGAATGCAGTTCATACATCCGAGCTCATTCTGTTCGACGGTACATTCTGGAGTGACGGTGAACTGGGCACAGTGCGCCTAGGCGCTCGGGCCGCGCGTGAGATGAATCATTTGCCCATCAGCGACGGTAGTCTTGACTTGTTGCGCCAATCTCCGGCACGCCGGAAAATTTATAGCCACATAAACAACACGAACCCGATTTTGATGCCTGGTACTCGAGAACGCGCACGAGTCGAGCAAGCCGGAATCGAGATCGCAAGCGACGGATTAGAAATCGTCATATGAATAGCGTTGTCATGTTGAGCGCAGCGAAACATCTCTGGTTTCCGGTTGAACGCGGTCCAAAATTCATCCGTGATTCTTCTCCCGCGGCTGCGGGATCAGAATGACATTATGAGATGGCTTGTAGCAATCTCCTTATGACCACCGGGCTTTGGGAGCGCGAGACGTTCGTGGAAAATTTGCGCGGCATCGGCGCGCGCGCTTATCACGACAAACATCCATTCCACGTCGCCATGAATGAAGGCGGGCTTTCGCCGGATGCATTGCGCGGCTGGGTGGCGAATCGCTTCTATTATCAGCGAAGCATCCCTATCAAGGACGCCGCTATTCTCTCCAACTGCCCTGTGCGTGAAGTGCGCCGAGTCTGGATTCACCGCATCCTTGATCACGACGGGAACGCTGA
>QHRD01000077.1 GCA_003220005.1 Verrucomicrobiota bacterium
TCAAGCTGTTATCTTTGCAATGAGTCAGCCGGATGAAGTGGACGTGAACGAAATTCTGTTCCGGCCTACCAAACAGATGCTGTAGGGAGAAAAAGTTGAAAGACTGAGATACTGAACAAAAGGAAACGAAGTTAGCGAAGGCTTTGTTTGCTTTTGTTTTCTTGCTCAAGAATCTGCGCGATCTTGAGAATTGTATTCCAGTTACGGGTCGTCGTTGCGACACCGAGGAGCTTCTCGATTTTGCCGAGGTAGCTGATCGCCTTCATCTGCCGGCGATACACACCCAGGACAAATCGATCCTGAATCGTGATAATCCTCATTAGCCAGTCTCTCTCGGACGGCAGACTGAGAGGCAAAGGAGACAGCCCCGAATGCTTTCGGGGTTTGTGCAAAACACTGACGAATCGCGTGATGTCCGGGACCGATGGTTGTCGTGAGAATGGATCCTTTGCCGTGAGTTTGATGATGTCGCGTGCCGGACAAATCATGATCTCGCATTTGACTCCGAAAGTTTTCGCAAGTTGAAGGGCAATTTTTTTGCGGAGAACTGCTTCGCTAACTTCTTGGCGCACAACAAACGTACCGACCGCGCCGATGTTAACGACCCCGAACTTCGCCAGTTGCTTCGCGATTTGCGCCGGCTGACATCGATTTGCTCCGCCGACGTTTATCGCACGAAGAAATACGACAGAAGCCATGCGAAGAAAAGTGATGAGTAACCAGCCTTCGCGCAAAGCTACGGCTTGGCAAGCGAGTAATGAGTGATCAGTAAATTGATTACTTACCTTCGGAATTCACTGGCGCCGACATGCCGCCAATGATTTGCCACGTGTCGTGCGTGCGAAGCCACGTGTGCGTAATCCGCAGGGCGTCGGTCCTGACTTCGGCACCTTCGCGATTCGCCCACGTTGTTTTGATTCGGTAGTAGTTAAGCGCGACGTCGCCGGTTACCTGAATTTCAAGTTGCTCGATGGAGTACCACTTGAGCTTGATGCCTTTCGACGTATTTGCCGTGATCCAATCGGTGATGTGATCCTTTCGCACGGGCGCTGAACTGACAAATGGCCAGCCTACAAAGTTCTCGTGCCACAGCCCGCGATACTTCTCCAGGTCGTTGGCTTTTACGTATTCCCAATACGCTTTATCCAAATTCCATATGTCCTGTTCGTGATTCGCTGAATCTTGCGTAAACGCAGTCGCA
The DNA here is from genome assembly GCA_003220005.1 of Verrucomicrobiota bacterium. Taxonomy (GTDB): domain Bacteria; phylum Verrucomicrobiota; class Verrucomicrobiia; order Chthoniobacterales; family UBA10450; genus Udaeobacter. Next base: position 1,202 of record QHRD01000077.1, read on the forward strand.
GTCAGTGCAACAAGCAAAACAATCGTTCTCGACATGCATTGATGTTACCAATCAGGCAAGAACAGGCCAACCCCTAAACACAGGTAATGCCGAGCAACGGTCTCACCCTATGAGGTGGTGAACGCGATGTTGGTCAATGAATTCCTGAAGGAACATCGCAAAGTGCAGGAGCAGGAAGCGACCATCGTGCAACTGAAGAAGGACATCGAGGCGACTGCGACATGCCAACAAAAGCAAATTGACGTGCTGACGGCAGGGCTACAAAATGTCAGCGACCAGCTTGGACTGAGCAGACCTGTGCCGCAAGCGGTCGTTAGGAATCCGTAAAGCTGCTAAACCGAAACAAAGCAGCCGGATTCACCGGATCAAATTCGGGAGTTCTCGCTTACGGGATCGAGTGACCCCTGTTGGTCTGCACCGACTGGAAGTCCGGCGTATCCACTATACCGCTGAGATTGATATCGTCGCGGAAGTTGGCGGCAGTGACCGGCTGACCTCTATCAGCCCGAAGCTGTTGCTGGTCCGGTCTGTCAACGATGCGATTACCGTTTACATCGGCCGTCAGGAAACCAAACGGAACGTCTCCATGCGGTTGGCCATCGCCGTTGATGTTTTGCGTGTGGAGAGTCACAATCTCAGCACTGGTCACACCTGTAAGTTGTGCCGTCATGCTGTTACCGCTGAAGGTAATGGTTCCTACCGTAGCCGTGCCGCCGATGACAGTAACCTCGCCCGATGTTACCGGGGCATCGAAGGTAAAGACGGCGTTGTAAGTGGTAGCGCTACGACACTCTACCCCGGAAGTACCGGTCAGTGGCATGTTCACGTCGAAGGTTCCGGCGGTACCATGAGTCAGGCGTGAGACCGCGCTAGTCAGGTTGAGTGCAGAGGTAGTAGGAGCGACCCGAACGTAATAAACATCTTCTTCGTGCTGCCCTCGGGTCGCGTTGAAGTTGAACGTCGCGGAATATGCCACATTACCCCCGGTATTGTCTGAAACGACTGTAATGTAGTCGCCTATCTTACTTTGGTTGGGATAGCCTTCGAAAGGATTAAACGCGTTGCTGACTTCCACGTTAGCCGCCCATGTGACGCCGCCGTCCGTGCTCCAGGAATAGAATAATTGGGAATCGGTGTTATTCGCAGCGTTTCGCGTGTCATACCAGACAGAATCGATCCGTCCATTGGGCGCTACCGACAGTGTGCCGAACCAGTGCCACTTACTAGGGTTAACCGGGTCGTCATTGATTCGGCGAGGCACGCTAAAGGTTAGTCCGCCGTCCGTGCTGCGCACAAACATCACGTCGGTTGTGCTTCGCCCGGGAGGCACCACGCTGGCCAGCATGTAAATGTTGTTGTTAGTGGCGGTGCCGGAGCGATCGATCGCCAGGAAACACTGTCCATCGAGTCCTGCTGGATTGATTCCCCCGCTACCCAGGGAGCCACCCATGTTGACGTTGGTTACCCGGTCAAAGGTTGGTGTCTGGGTGCCGATCTGCGCATTGCTTGAGCGCACACAATTAAAATTGCTGAATCCTTCGCCACCGATAAAGAGGTTGCCATTGGTGTCTACGTCGAGCGTTCCTAAATCAGTGCCACCAGGAACCACTATCGGAGCCTGCCAGGTGACCCCGCCATTGGTAGAGCGTTGGAATTCCACGCCGCTGCCGCTACAGTTAAAGCCGTCGTCTGACTGGTATTGAAAGCCATGTCCCGTGCCGTTGGTCTTATCGATGGTGAACCACTGCTTGTCGCCTCCGCCACCGCCTCTTTCGCCCGAGAGTAACGTCCAGGATTGGCCACCGTTCATCGAGCGCCACAAATCGTCGCAAAAAAAGGACGTGTTAACGTCCGACTGAAGACTGAGGTAGAAAAACTGCCCGATCTCGTTGGAATTTGTCACCGGGTCGCTGCGGAAGACGTTGTTCTCCAGAACACCCGGGAACGTCCAAGTCGTGCCGCCGTCGCTCGTGAATCCCCAGCCGGCTTGCCGGAAGTTGGAGGTAACGTCGTTGAATTGTCTCCAGGCGATTGTCATCTTGTTGCCGTTTGTAGGGTCAACGGAAATGGAGCACTCATTCGCGGCGTCGCCGACGATGTTCTGCCCACTCGCATTGACGTTCACCTGGTGACTGATGAATGAACCGAACTGCGAAATCATTGGCGGCGAAGTCTCTATCTTTCGAGGAGGCGCAGGCGGGTTATCATATTTTTCCAGTGGCTCATTTCGGGGCACCGTCGTTGTGGGCGCCAGTTGGCCCGAAGCAATGGAAAGTAAAAATAACGAGAGCAGACAAGTGATAACGCTCCCCGCGAACATTCTAAAACGGATCATCGTAAGAAACTTCCTGTGTGAACGGTTGAAACTCCCTTTGTGAAATGGTTGGGGATTAAACGAATCAGGCAGCAGCCGTCAAGGTATAAGAGAGGAAGAAGTCCATCTTTAAATGGCTTTTGGGGAGAACTGGCTTTTAGAGTAAAAGTTTTCACGGCAACTTCTGCATCACTAGCGTGCGCTGCACTCCTGCGGAATTGTACTGGAAGCCGACCGCCCAGAGTGTCCCATTAGGCGTGGCGGCAATGCTGTTCAGGTCGTTGTGTGAGGCGCCGCGATTGGGGCTACCGACGATGCTCCACGCCGAACCATTCCAGAGTTCCGTCAGTGTACGATCTCTGCTGAATGTGTTTTGGAAGAAGCTCCCAGCTGCCCATACCGCGTCGGTTGATAGCGCAACAGCGCTGCGCAGATCTGCGAAACCGCTGTCAGCGATAGGCGGCGTCGGGACAACGCTCCAGGCTGTACCGTTCCAGTGTAAGGCGAGCGTATCGACATTTTCGACTCGACCGACCGCCCAGATATCATTGGAACTGACCGCGGCGATCCCGTGTAAGAAGTTGCCCTCGGCGCCGTCGTTTGCGCTCGGCACGATAGCCCAGGCTGTGCCGTTCCAGTGCAACGTGAGCGTCCGAGATTCCGCTCCGACCACTTCAGATTGAAAGGAGCCAGCCGCCCAAACATCGTTCGCGGCGATCGCGGTGACGGCGGAAAGGCTATTGTCTGTTTCGGGACCTGCGTTCGGAC
>QHRD01000008.1 GCA_003220005.1 Verrucomicrobiota bacterium
TTTTGCCACCGTCGTCTGTGCGAAACGTGCCGGCAGCGGATATAGCGATGGAAATTCGATTCGGATTGCTCGGATCGAGAAGAATTGTGTGCAAACACATCCCGCCTGCGCCCGGCTGCCATTTGGGCCCGGTATCGCTGCCGCGCAAGCTTGCGAGTTCGTGCCACGTTTTCCCGCCGTCCTTTGATTCGAACAACGCGGCATCTTCCACGCCTGCGTAAACGTGATCGGGATCGTGCAGCGATGGTTCCAAGTGCCAGACCCGTTTGAATTCCCATGGATGCTGTGTGCCGTCGTACCACTGATGAGTCGTGAGCGGCTTCCCGGTTTCAGGCGAAGTGTCGTAAACGAATTTGTTGCTTTCCCCTTTTAGCATGCCGTCCTCACTTTTCAGCTCTCCTGGACTGCTGCCCGGTGTGTTCCATTTTTTACCGCCGTCGTCCGAGCGCTGAATGATCTGGCCAAACCAACCACTGGTCTGCGACGCATAGATTCGGTCGGGATGAACCGGCGAACCTTTCATGTGATAAATTTCCCAGCCCGCGAAATGCGGTCCGCTGACTTTCCATCGTTTCCGCGCGCCATCCGAAGTGAGAATGAACGCGCCCTTCCTCGTGCCAACTAAAACTCGAACTTTGCTCATGATCTAAACTTCTAACCGCGGATTACGTCGTTGTCATTCTGAGCGAAGCGAAGAATCTCTGGATTTTTTCTGGATTCCTGCACAAAGACAAATCGGAGATGTTTCGCGAGCCTGTTCTGAGTGAAGTCGAAGGCTCAACATAACAAGGGCACACAATTTGCAACTGCAATACGGAAAGTTCGATAAGAATATTGACGAATGCGACCGGTTCGCTTTTGTCACGCGATATTGCATTGCATATGGGAGCCGATCCGACCGTTAAACAGCGGGATTTGGTTGAACCAGAGCAATTCAGATTTAAGGACGACGGCATTTTCCCAAACAGCGACCTGCCGCTGCTGGTTTACCGGCACGCGTTTACAATGGAGGTAGAAGATCGCGCTTCCGTTATCGAACAATGCTTTGCTGAGAACGATTGGACCAATTCGTGGCGAAACGGCGTCTATTCTTTTGCCCATTACCACAGCACAACACATGAAACGTTGGGAGTTTATTGTGGCGCTGCGACTCTGCGACTCGCCGGCGAGCACAGCAGCGACGTCAAGGTGTATGCCGGGGACGTAATCGTAATTCCAGCTGGCGTCGCTCACCGGAAAATCAGCGCCACCGCGGACTTTGCTGTTGTTGGAGCTTACCCCGATGGACGTGAGTGGGATTTACTACGAGGCTGGCATGGCGAGCGTCCCAGGGCCGATCACGGTATCGCTGCTCTGCCAATTCCCGATAACGATCCGATATACGGCGCTGACGGCCCGCTGCGGCAGATTTGGAAAGCCGCGCGGGGAAAATAGTAGGCGGCGCGCACGCAGTGACGCGCCCTACCGAACATTCGTGCGCTGGTAGGGCCGGGCAGTCCTGTGCAAACGGATCGGAACACGCAGCATCGCCCTCTCGCCAGAGTAAGTGTAAAGTCGGGAGATGAGGTCATTGCAAACCTCCACCGCTGCAAAATTTCGCGCGCTGCACGAATCCGGATGCTTCGTGCTTCCAAACCCGTGGGATATCGGAACGGCGATCTATCTGGAGCGCCTCGGATTCAAAGCGCTCGCCACGACTTCGGCAGGCTTCGCGTTTTCGCGCGGGAAATCCGACGGCGCCGTTCCGCGTGATGAAATGCTGGCGCACATCCGCGAAATTGTGGGAGCAACGTCGCTGCCCGTAAACGCAGACTTCATGGCTGGCTACGCCGATGAACCTGAAAGCGTCGCGGTAAATGTGCGGCTCTGTGTCGACGCTGGCGTTGCAGGCTTGTCGATTGAAGACAACACAGGTCGCACGGATTCGCCGCTGTATGAGAAACAACTCGCAACCAAGCGTATTCGCGCGGCACGCGCTGCAATTGACGATTCGCAAACGGGCGTCGTACTAACGGGACGCTGCGAAGCGTGGCTGGTGCACGATCCAAATCCGTTACGCACCGCTCTCGAACGCCTCATCGCTTACGCCGAAGCCGGCGCCGACTGTCTCTATGCACCGGGCGTCAGCAATCCAGATGAGATTGCACAGATCGTAAAGACAGTTGCGCCGAAACCTGTCAACGTCCTCGTCTCCGGATTCAATCATCAGCTTTCAGTCTCTCAACTGGCTGATCTCGGCGTGCGTCGCATCTCTGTTGGTTCCGGCCTGGCCCTCGCTGCATGGGGCGCATTCCTCCGCGCCGCGCAAGACATCAAAACAAACGGCACATTCAATCTCCTGGCTAATAACGCTCCTTCCGCCGATCTGAACGAACTGTTTCGGCAGAGGACGTGATCGCTACAATCAGTTCTCGCGGAAATGGTCCTTCGACGTTGGCCCGGCTTCTAAGATTTTATGATTGCCGTCAATGCCGCCATGTCCTAGCAATGAACGAGCTCAAAGGAATCTCTCTATGATAATCGGCCTGATGTTCATCGGCGCTGTCATTCTAATCGGGATCTTCGTGCTCGTGTTCGTTATCGGCCGATACAATGCGCTCGTCACATTGCGCAATCGCTACAAGAACGCCTACTCGCAGATTGATGTTCAACTTAAACGCCGCTACGACCTCATCCCGAATCTGGTCGAGACCGCCAAAGGTTATCTGCAACATGAACGCGGCACACTCGAAGCCGTTATCTCCGCCAGGAATGCTGCCGTCTCGGCGAACACGCGCGCTGCGCAAAACCCGGGCGACGCTTCCGCCATGAAAGAGATTTCTTCGGCGGAAGGCGCACTGTCCGGAGTCTTGGGTCGATTGTTTGCGTTGGCCGAGGCGTACCCGAATCTCAAGGCGAACGAGACCATGATAAGTTTGATGGAAGAACTGACTTCGACCGAAAACAAAATCTCTTTCGCGCGCCAGGCCTACAACGATGCGGTGATGACCTACAACACGCGCCGCGAAGTTTTTCCCACCAACTTCATCGCGAGCACATTCAATTTCGGGCCGGCTGAGCTGTTCGTCATCGAAAAGCCGGAACAAAAAGAAGCGCCCAAAGTCGCGTTCTAGATCGGCTCAGCCAAAATCGACTCGTGGACTTCTTTGAACGCCAGGATAAAGCCCGAAAGCATACCAAGCTCCTGGTAGTTTATTTTGTTTTCGCCGTTCTGTCGCTTGTTGTCGTCATCAACGTTGCGGTCTCGCTAATTCTCATGGGCTTGGCGAACTACGGGCTGATGATTTGGAGGCTAAGCCCGGCGCCTTCCCCGTTTGAGCCGTCGTTTATTGGATCGCAAGCCGGGCTGCTTTTCTGGATAACGCTTGGCACGCTCACTGTGATTTTAATCGGGAGTGTCTATAAAACATTGCAACTGGGCAGTGGCGGCAGCGCGGTCGCCGAGTTGCTTGGCGGGCGATTAATCGATTCCAACACCAACGATCCCGACGAACGCAAACTACTGAATGTCGTCGAAGAAATGTCTATTGCGTCAGGTGTACCCGTCCCGCAAGTTTACGTCATGGACGGCGAGGCTGAGATCAACGCCTTTACGGCCGGACATTCTACAAGCGATGCAGCCATAGGCGTGACACGAGGCTGCATGAAAATGCTTTCGCGCGACGAACTACAGGGAGTGATCGCTCACGAGTTCAGCCACATTCTTAATGGCGATATGGCGCTCAATTTGCGACTCATGGGCTTGGTCTTTGGAATTCTTTGCCTGACGGTTATTGGTCGGATCCTCATCCGGACACGAAGAACCAAGTTTCTACTCCCTTTAATCGGTCTGGCCCTCATTATCATTGGTTCGATAGGCGCGCTCTTTGGGCGGCTGATGCAAGCGGCTGTGAGCCGTCAGCGCGAGACTTTGGCCGACGCTTCCGCGGTCCAGTTTACACGGAACCCGACCGGGTTGGCGGGTGCGCTCAAAAAAATACTCACTTACGGCTCCAGAATCGATTCACCACATGCCGAAGAAGCGAGCCATCTGTTTTTCGCGAATGGATTGGACACTTCAATTTTTGCGACGCATCCCCTGTTAACGGATCGTATTCGCGCTTTGCGTGCGAGCCTCGATGGAAAATCCCCGCGCGTGATCGAAGAGCCAGTTTCTGCGATCTCGCCTGCGCCACTGGTATCTGCGACACCGGAAATTCCCGTGGCCCAGGCTGGAGCAGGTCGGTTGGTGGCGCCGTTTGTGGCCGAGCACGCGGTGGTTGCAAACATCGGCCAGGCGACAACGCAGCATCTGGCTTATGCCGCTGATCTTCGCCAGGCGATTCCGCCTGCAATCGAAGCCGCGGCACGCGATCCGATAGGGGCCAGCGGACTGGTTTGCGCACTTCTGCTCGCGAGCGAACCATCTGTGCACGAGCAACAGTTCGAACTTCTCGCCAGCGTCACATCTGAAGTCATGCTGAACGAGACCGCGCAAATCTGGCCTCAAGTTCAAGCTATGCCGGTGCAAGCCAAAATTCCTTCGCTTGATCTCGCACTGCCGGCGCTGCGCCGCCTACCATCCGAGCAATTTCAGCAGTTCCGCGCTGCGATTGAAACCCTCGCAGCGAGTAACGACAAAGCTGATTTGTTCGCATACATGCTGCAAAAAATCGTGGCGCGGCATCTGGATACCTATTTTCTTCCCGAACGAAGACCGGTCACGCAATTCTACGCTTTGCATCCATTGGCGCGCGACTGTGGCGTGCTGTTATCGGCAACCGCCTATGCCGGGCAGGAAGATGCAACGGCGCTGTCCGCTGCATTTGCAAAGGGAGCGGAATCGTTAGGCCAAGCAGCGCACTGCGAAATTCTATTGCTGCCACCAGAGGAATGCGATCTGTCGAGCGTGGATGTGGCGCTCGAGCGTCTCAGCCAGGCAGTCCCGCAGATCAAGAAAAATTTGCTTGGCGCCTGCGCGCAAACTGTCGCGGCCGATGGCGTCATCCAGCAAGGCGAAGCAGAGCTACTCCGCGCGATTGCCGATGCGCTCGACTGCCCCATTCCGCCATTCGTGCCGGAAGAAGTCGCAGCAACCGCCTAGCTCAAAACTAAGACTGGTGTAGTGCGGCCCCGCGCACATCGGCACAATTTGCTCCCGACAATCTCTCAACCACAAAACTTCGACATTGGAATTTGCGCTCAATCGAGCCACCATGCGCGAATGAAAATCGCTACCATCATTGCTCGAGTTCTTCTCGGGTTGATCTTCGTCGTCTTTGGTTCGAACGCATTTCTGCACTTCCTTCCGATGCCACCGCTCCCGCATGGTGTGACTGGCGAATATTTGCACGCGTTTTTTGCCAGCGGCTACGTTTACGCGATCGGTGGGCTTCAGGTCATCGGAGGCTTGCTTTTGTTGATCGGCCGCTTTGTTCCGCTCGGCCTAACGATTCTCGGCGCGATCATAGTAAACATTTGGCTTTTTCACCTATTAATGGCGCCTGAGGGATTGCCGCCCGCAATCGTCGTGACTCTTCTCGAATTGTTTCTCGTGTGGCGCTACCGTCACGCGTTCGCGGGCATCGTGCGCCCCTGATTACAGACTATGGCTACAGAAAACCACGACAAAACAGCTCAGGTCGTCGTGCGCGGCGACGCGGGCAGCTTTAAGCAGGAAATCATTACGGGTAAGCATCGCCTTGTCGCCGATGAACCGGTGAGCGCAGGCGGCGGCGATGCCGGTCCGGATCCTTACGACTACTTGCTGGCAAGTCTGGGCGTCTGCACCTCCATGACCGTTGGTCTCTACGCGCGCAGGAAACAGTTCCCTCTTGAAAACATCAAGGTTTCGCTCTGGCATTCGCGCATTCACGCGAAAGACTGCGACGAGTGTGAAACTAGGGAAGGCATGGTGGACAGAATCGACGTCGAAGTGGAATTGACCGGCGCGCTGAACGCAGAACAGCACGCGACGCTGATACGCGCTGCACCGACCCCCGAAAGCTTTCGGGGCAGCGCGGCGCCCTGCCAGCCAGTGGGAGAAGCGACCTATATGAGCGCCGCACCTCTTTGCTCCCCAAAAAATCCAAACTGACTAGCGCAACTGTTTCGTTCTATGCTTTAGCAGGGAATCAAACGACATGACATCGCTGACTGCGTTGCTCTCGAAATGGCCGCTTGTTCGTCAAATTCGCGAGCGCAAAGATGGAACCGGGCTGGAGGCGATGTCGGAAAAGACGCGCGCCATGCATGCGCGCACAGATGACGCACAGGTCGCGCGTTCGATCTGCCCCTACTGTGGCGTGGGTTGCGGCCAGCTCATCTATCACAATGATGGAAAGCTGATCTCGATCGAGGGCGACCTGGAATCACCGATCAGTCAGGGGAATCTTTGTCTGAAAGGGGCCGCTTCGTTTCAGTTGCTCACGCATTCGCGGCGCGAAACGAAAATGAAGTATCGGGCGCCGCGCGCGAAGTGGCGGAGCGCATGTGGGAATCGCGCAAGCGGACGTTCGTTAGGCAGATCGACGGATCGAATATCAATCACACCACGGCGATCTGCCATCTCGGCGGCGCCACGCTCGATAACGAAGAGAATTATCTGATCAAAAAACTTTTTACCGCTGGCCTGGGGATGGTCTGTGTGTCCAACCAGGCGCGGATATGACATAGCAGCACGGTGCCCGGTCTGGGCACCTCGTTTGGCCGGGGCGGAGCTACGACCGCGCAACAAGATCTCGCCAACGCGGATTGCATTTTGATCGAAGGCTCTTCGATGGCCGAGGCGCATCCGGTCGGTTTTCGCTGGGTGATGAAAGCGAAGGAGCGCGGCGCGACCATTATCCATGTCGATCCGCGATTTTCGCGCACCAGCGCGCTGGCCGACATCTGGGTGCCGATCCGCGTCGGTACGGACATCGTCCTTCTCGGCGGACTTATTAGACACTTGATCGAGAACGATCTGTTCTTCCGCGAGTACGTCGCTCATTACACGAATGCGTCCTGCATCTTGAGCGACGAATATCGCGATCCGGAGGACAACGGAGACGGTTACTTCTCCGGTTGGAACGAAGAGAAGCGCGCTTACGAAGGCGAGAGCTGGCTTTACAAAGGTGGCGACCTGAGCCGGCCGCAGCGCGATCTCACATTGCAAGATCCGCAATGTGTTTTTCAAAAATTAAAACGGCATTTTTCTCGCTACACGCCGGAAATGGTAGAGAAAGTCTGCGGCATTCCGCCGCCGCTTTTTCACAAGGTCGCGGACGCGCTCGTCGCCGCATCCGGACCAGAACGTACCGCCGCGGTTTGTTATGCGGTCGGTTGGACGCAGCATTCCAAGGGAGTGCAGATCATCCGCGCGGCGGCAATCTTGCAATTGTTGTTAGGCAACATCGGCCGTCCCGGTGGCGGAATTCTCGCGTTACGCGGTCACGCCTCGATACAAGGCTCGACCGATATTCCGACCCTGTACGACATTCTTCCGGGCTACCTCGCAATGCCGCGTAAAGGTGACGAGACGCTTCAGCAGTATCTCGACAGTTACACGAGAAAATCCGGTCTCTGGGCGCATTACCCGGAATACCTCGTGAGCACCCTCAAGGCGTATTACGGAAAGCACGCGACCGCACAAAACGATTTCGGTTACAGTTGGCTTCCCAAACTCACGGGCAACCATTCCTTTTTCGAATTCCTTTACGACATGCTTGACGAAAAAATGGAGGGCATGTTTTTGATGGGACAGAACCCAGCCGTTGGCGCGCCGAATTCGCGGCTTCAGCGGAAAGCGCTGT
>QHRD01000079.1:0-23239 GCA_003220005.1 Verrucomicrobiota bacterium
TCCTTGATCGCGAGAGTACGCGAACTCGGGCTGGGTATTCCCGGCCTAATTACCTGGCAACTGATTGAAGCCCGCCGCCTCTTGCGTGCGCGCCTGGCTACAAACGCCCGGTAGAATTCCAGATTAGCAATCACGTCTCGAATCTTTTCGAGACGCCGTTTTACTTTCGCCGGATTGGCGAAGCTAGTCCGCACGCCCCACCATATCCACGCCATCCCGTTTGGAAGCGAAAGTTCATCTTCTAATTCGCAAATGACAGGGGTATTTCCATAAGCATTGAGAAAGGACAACGACAGAGTGAGCCATTGCGGGTTGGGCGCCACGGCGATCAGGTCCAGCAGGAAAACCAACAAATCGTCCGCCTGTCGCGATTTCGCGGGTAACGATTTGTCATGCACAATTTCAAAGTCGATCAGCCGCGCCCGACCGGTCTTCTCGTCATAGATCACATTGTTCGTGCCTGCGTCGCCGTGCGACCACGGCCCGCGAAACTCATCGCTTCTGAACTGATGAGCGCGTCGGAATTCGCGGCCAGCCGCTTCCACCATTCGCCGCGTGAGCGTGCGCTGTTTTAAACGCTCCCACAGGTTTTGCCCCGGCAGCTTGTCGGCGCAGACCGTTTTATCACCGGATGCCCACGCGCGAAAACGATCGCCATTGAGCATTTTGAAACACTCCACCTCCCACCGCTGCCAGTCCTCGGCTTTGGCCCAGAAGCGAATCGGTACGGCAGCCATGCGAAAATACAAATTCGCCAGATCAGCCAATTGTTCCCCGTATCCGTTGCGTCGCTTGATTACCACACGTCGTCCACGACGGATTTTCTCCGAAACCGAATTAATCTTTAGCGAATCGACAAATCTCGCCGCGGCGTCACTCAGAGCTTGAGGTATGTGATTTGTAAGTTGCTCTGCCAGACTTGTCCCATTTTCCCCAGTTGGCATCGTTGATGTTTTATTCGATCTCATTGGCCTTTGCGACCGTATGAATTTGACGATTTAACGTGCGCGCAGCGCGACCGTCTCGCCGACCTTCATCACCCGCAGCTGCGTGTTTAATTTGCTCCTTTTCAGTTCGCGTTCGAACGCTTCAGGTGTGCCTGTCAGCAGTGGAAACGTTCCGTAGTGCATGGGAATCACTTCGCGGGGATTGACCAGGCCGACTGCTTCCGCCGCGCGAGCAGGGCCCATCGTGAAATGGTCGCCGATGCAGACCAGCATGACGTCGATTTTGTGGAACCGTGACACCAGCGCCATGTCGGAAAACAGATCTGTGTCGCCGGTGTGATAAACAGTAGGCCCGCTACGAAGCGTAATTACAAAACCTCCCGGCGCGCCGCCGTGTTTCGCGCCGGATCGATCATCAGCCGAGACACCAGAGCCGTGATGGGCTCGAACAAAAAGGACTTTCACGTCTCCATCGAGCAGCGTCAGCTCGCCCCCAAAGTGACCGATTGTATCTGCTTCCGCCAATTCGGCCGGATAACCGAGGTGTTTCACTACTGCATCAGCCAGATCGAATGTAGCTACGAGTTTCGCCCGTGTGCGTTTGCCGATTTCCACGGCATTGCCGACGTGATCGGAATGGCCGTGTGTAATCAGGATAAGATCGACATGTTTGAGCGCAGCCAGTTCATCCTTCGCTTTTTCGAAAACAGGATTCGTCAGCCATGGATCGACGAGCAAAACTCTTCCGCCCGGCGTGACGATCTTAAACGCTGACTGCCCGTACCAGGTGAGTTGGGTATCCATGGAGATCACCAAATCGAAAAGGCTCCGCCAGGCAAGCCATGTACGAACAAAAATGACGAAGCACGAATAACGAATAAGGAAGGAATGCCGAAATCCGAATGGCAAAAATTCGCTTCGTCATTCGTGATTAACTCGTCATTCGACATTCGGCATTTGTCATTTTACTTAGGCTCCGCCTATGCATCACGACCACGCGCACCGACACATCAGGGCGAGCGACGTGCGCATGGCTGCGCTTATCGCGCGTTCGCGGCGCTACGAAATTCAGCCGGCCGCGTCGGTCCGCCCGTTTGAAGCGCTGGCCGAGTCGATTGCCTATCAGCAACTAAACGGTAAAGCCGCTGCTGCGATTTGGAATCGCGTCCGCGCATTGTATCCCAAAAGAAAACGACTCGATCCCGCACAAGTTCTCGTCACACCGGACGAAACGCTTCGTGCTGCTGGTCTTTCGCGCGCCAAAATCGCGGCGATAAAGGATCTCGCCGCGAAAACAATGGACGGAACGGTGCCACCCGGTCGCGCGCTTTTGAAAATGAGCGACGACGAAATCATCACACGTCTGACACAGGTCCGTGGGATCGGTCGGTGGACGGTCGAGATGCTTCTTCTTTTCGATCTCGGGCGTCCGGATGTCTGGCCCGTTGACGACTACGGCGTGCGCAAAGGTTTCGCCAAAACTTTTGGCAAACGGAAACTTCCCACGCCGAAACAACTGGTGAAGCATGGCGAAAAATGGCGACCCTATCGTTCAGTTGCGGCATGGTATCTCTGGCGGGCGGTGGACAACGATAGTTGAACCGTCCACCCCGTTTTGTCATGTTGAGCAGAGCGAAACGTTTCTGGCTACCGCCTGCGGCAAGTGAGACTCAAGAGACGATCAGAGATTCTTCACTTCGCTCAGAATGACACAGGACCAATCTGCCGCTTTAACGCGTTAATGGTTCAACGGTTTAACGAGCGCAAACCGCGCATTTAACCTTGCGCTTCGCCAGGCACCCGAATAGAACGAGTGCATTATGGCCATGATCCACGTTAATCGGGGCGCGACAAGTTTGGGCGTATTTTCCGAGGAAGAAGTCCGCGAAGGCCTGCGGACAGGCCGTTTTGCGGCTACCGACATAGGATGGCGCGAAGGAATGGCGAATTGGCAGCCATTATCGCAGTTTGCGGAGCTTGCTGGCGCTGCAGCTGCTGCGCCACCGCTGCAAACTGACGCGGCCGCGATCTCAGAAGCTGCGGCCCCGCGCAGCGGTCTGCCTTGGGAGCATCGGCAGGAGCGCGGCTTCTTCAACGCGTTTGTCGAGACGCTGGTCATGGTCCTTACCAAACCGGGCGAGGCCTTCACGGCAATGAAGCGTGAGGGTGGTTTAGGCGAGCCGCTCATTTACGCGCTGATCGGCGGATGCGTCGGCGGCGTAGTCTCGTTTCTGTTCTCGCTAGGCTTGCAATCCATCGGCCTCTTCGGTGATCGTCACAACACGTTCGCCGCGATGGCCGGAATGGGGATTGGCTCCGTTCTTATTGTTGTTCTAATACCTCTGGCTATTGTCATCGTGCTCTTCATCGGTAGCGCAATCGTGCACCTCTGTTTGATGATTGTTGGTGGCGCAAACCAGTCCTTCGAAACAACATTCCGCGTTCTGGCTTTTACTCATGGCTCCACAGGTCCTTTGCAGATGATCCCGGTTTGCGGCGGAGTGGTCGCTGGCGTTTGGGCGCTCGTTTGCAATTGCGTTGGTTTGGCGCGTGCCCATGAAACCGACACCGGCCGCGCTGTTCTTGCTGTTTTCCTGCCGCTAATTGTTTGTTGCGGCAGCGGATTGCTCATCGCGTTCATGTTCGGTGCATTGGGAGCTTGGACCGCGTCACAGCATTGATTCTCCGGCAAAATGCGGCTCCGCATTCTGCGTGTCGGCAAAGGTCAGATTGATCACGAACTACTCTGGCTAAGCGTCTCGCTGGTATCGTTTGCGCTCGCAGGGGCTTGGCTGGCAATTGGTTTGCCATGGCCGCGGTGTGTCTTTCACGAGCTTACCGGTTTGCCGTGTGTGACCTGTGGAATGACGCGATGCGCGGTCCAATTCTTTCATGGCCACTTTCTCGCTGCATTGAAATGGAATCCACTCATCTTCACGGCGCTATGCGGCGTAATGGCGTTTGATCTTTACGCGTTTGTGACACTCACAACGCGCGCACCGCGTTTGCGAATCTCCTTTTCCACGCGACGAGCCAAAACATTTGCTCGCGTCTCGATTATTTCAGCCTTCGCGCTAAACTGGATCTATCTGCTTTCGCACTGGCGCAATTTTTGATTGTAGGGCGTCTGTGTCAGACGCCGCGCGTTTCTGCAAAATCGGTGTCCATCGGTGTCCATCTGTGGCTAATTTAGCCACATGCGAATTTTGGTCACAGGCGGCGCGGGTTTCATCGGGTCGCATCTCGTCGAGAAGCTGCTGGCGGTCGGGCATGAAGTCGTCATCCTTGACGACTTTAATGATTTTTACGATCCGCAGATCAAGCACACGAATATTGCCGGTTTTGCCAAGAAGGTGACCGTCTGCCACGTCGATCTTCGCGACGGCGCGGCGGTGCGAAACTTGTTTCATCGCGAGAAAGTTGATGCAATTGCGCATCTGGCTGCGCGCGCTGGTGTTCGACCCTCGATTCAACACCCGCAACTCTATTACGACACAAATGTCAGCGGCACATTGCATCTGCTGGAGGCGGCGCGCGTGACTGGCGTTGAGCGATTCATCTTTGCATCCAGCTCGTCGGTTTACGGCGCTTCGAAAACGGTCCCATTTTCCGAGGACCAACAGCTTACTCAGACACTCAGTCCCTACGGCGCGACAAAAATCGCGGGCGAATTTCTTTGCTCGACCTACTCGCATCTCTACCAAATGCGTGTCGTGGCGCTTCGTTATTTCACCGTGTACGGTCCGCGGCAACGGCCCGATCTTGCCATTCATCAATTCACCCGGCGCATTCATGCTGGCCAACCGATCGATCAATTTGGAGATGGCAGCACGCGCCGCGATTACACTTACATCGATGACATCATTCAGGGAACGATGGCCGCGCTCGAATACGATGGCCCGCGTTACGACATTTTTAATCTAGGTGAGAGCGAGACAATTCAGCTGAAAGAACTGATTTTGGCGATAGAAAATGCGCTTGGGAAAAAGGCAAAAGTTAACCGGCTGCCGGAGCAACCCGGCGATATGCCCCTGACTTGTGCCGACATTTCCAAAGCAAGAAAATTGCTCGGCTACAACCCAACGACCAAGTTCAGCAAGGGCCTGCCCCGGTTCGTCGATTGGTTTCTTAGTTCGCAAAGACTGTGATTTCGGAATTACCATTCGAACAGCGCGCCTGTTTTATTGCCGGCCAGGCGAAATCCGGTACGACACTGCTGGTCGCGTTACTCGATAACCATCCTGAATTACTCGTGTTGCCGGAAGAAACCGCTTATTTTCCGACGGTTCTGACCAAATACGCGCCACGCGGTCGCCGCGCGCAGTTTGAGTATCTGACCAAGGAATCGCTTTCCAACGTGCTGTTCGGCGGCCCGTGCAAGTGGGGCAAGCGCAATTACTCGACGTTTCCACGCGAGGAATTTCGGAGGACGTTTGAGGATTCAGCATTCGATCCGGCGAACGCAGACGCGGATTTGCTGGTTCTCATGGTCAAAGCGTACGCCGCCACGCTGGGACGCTCGCTCGACACAGTCGCCCGCTGGGTGGAAAAAACTCCAGCCAATCGTAATTACGTCGGCGCTATCTTCACGCGCTTTCCCCATGCCAGGATTCTGGTCACCATGCGCGATCCGCGTGCCATTCTCGGAGCGCAAATCGCGCTGGAGAAAACCAGGCAGACCGGAAGATTCTCGACCTATTACGTGATCGCGCACTGGCGGGTAGCCGCCCGGTTGGCCATACGCGTGCGCGACGGAGAGGTGCCTGGTCTTGTGGTGCCGTATGAAAAATTGGTCTGCGAACCTGCCAGCACAATGAAGGAAGTTTGCGACTACCTGGAGATCGAGTTCGATCCGGACACTGTGCTGACCCCGACGAAAGTGGGCCAGTTCTGGAGTGGCAACTCCGCCGCGCGCATTAACTTCTCACAAATTAGCACCGAACCTGTAACGCGCTGGCGACATGAACTTTCGGATGACGAAGTCGGGTGGGTAGAATGGCATTGCCGCGATCTCATGCCGGAGTTCGGCTACGAGCCAAAACTGAGCCGGCGCGAATTGCGATATTTCATGCGCCCGATTCGCGGCGAACGTCCTCGTGAATATCTCAAGTCGCGTGCCTATTCACTGCGCGACGACTGGGTTCGCCGCTAAAGCTTTAAGTTTCAGTCTCGAACCACCAAAGAAATTCCCATCACCAACATTCAAAGCGCGTCGGATAGGCTGGTAAATTTGGACATTGGAGCTTCGAGTTTCTTTGGATGTTCGAGTTTGGTGCTTGGATATTTTAGGCGGAGGCCAATCCTACTTGCAATCAGTCGCCACCTAAGGCATAATCGGGCCGAGATGTCGGGAATCTTCTTCGATATTCCGAGCGTCCGGTTTCTACGACGATTCAGTTTTCTTGAAGCGATGCGGCAAATATTTGCGGCATCACTGCTTCGTTGGTTGAGTGCGCCGGCTTGCGGTTCGAGGCAAGGCCATTTCCGACACACAGAGGCGGAGTTTCCATCGGTGTCGCAGAGGAGGAAGGTTGACTGGACTCTTGACGATACGCGCGCCGCGGACGGTGTCCCGAGCCTTTTCGGGGCGCTCCGCCCTTTAAACAATTGGACTAAACCTAAGAATCAACATGAACTCTTATTCATCAGGAAGACGCTCCCGCCGCTCGCGCGGTGGGGGCCGACGCAGAGGAAATCACGAACGCTATGGGAACCGGCAGGTAGCAGCGAGCCCCCCAAAAAAGACATTCTGGCAACGGGTTGCCGAATTTTTCGGAAACGGCGGCGAGAAAAGGAAAATCGCAGCGCAGCCGCGCAACGGCGCTCAGCCTTCGCGACCGGCGCGTAAGCCTGAACGGATAGAAGTCACTTCGCCGCGTCTTTACGTCGGCAACTTGTCCTTCGACGCGACCGAGAGCGATCTATTTGAATTGTTCAACGGCGTAGGGCACGTGCAAAACGCGGAGGTGGTAAGCTACCGTCACAACCAGCGATCCAAAGGTTTTGCTTTTGTGCAAATGCAAACCATCGAGGAAGCCAAGCGCGCCGTGGAGGAATTGCACGACAAGGAATTCCTCGGCCGCAGGCTGGTGGTGAGTGGAGCAAAATCCGACCAACATCAGGTGCGATAAAACGCTGCCGCGCAGCCAGCTTGTCTCGACGTTTGGAGTTCCGCGGTTACGCGGCTCCGCATGAGAAACTGCCTAACAGACTGTTGAAAAATGAAGGGCACGCTGGTTTGGAGTTTCGCCTTTAGGCGGTTTCTCCTCGGAGCCGCGTAAAACGCGGAACTCTAAACATTGAGCAAACGGCGTTTTTCAACAGTCTTCTAAACAGCGCATGTCTCTGACTTGCGACGCGGCTTCAGGCAAGCGAGACGCATGCCCTACTTCTTAATCTCCAGATAAGTCCTCGCCTGCACGTGATTCGTGCCTGGCTGGAATTCTTCTATCCGCATTTGTTTCAGGAACCAGCGACCCTCGATTTTTTGCGCGGACACGACTTCGAAGCGTTTCGCGAGGTGTGCGTTCCAATCGTAGCCTTCCATCCGCATTAAGGCGCCGCTGGCCTTATCGATCCACAGCAACACATTCGAATATTGCGATTCGTGCGAGGGCGGCCGTAGTTGCAGTTTCCAGCATTTACGGGTGCGAACATTTTCTTCGCCCAACACGCGGGCATTCGGCCAATAGAGAAATTTGAAAGCCAGATCCTCGTAGGTCACGCCAGTGTCGCGGATTTTTTGATTGAGCTTCGAGCCTGCGAATTTTTCCGTTCCAGTCTCGCTGACAAGATCGAGACGCGAGCTGTTTTCACCGAGGCGCAGCTGCAAAACCTCGTCTGGATTTGTGAATGAATAACGAATGAGCGGGCCGTTTTGTACCAGCCGAAATGGGACAACGACATCGTTTTGTCGAAGCTGTCCCTGGAGATCGAGTTGCTGTTTTGACTCGACCATTCGGACCGAATTGAGAATGTCCTTGGCTGATGGCGGCGCCTCAGCGGCGTTCGAGGACGCTGCAAGCGCAAGACAAATGCCGAATGCCGAATGCCGAAAGCCGAAAGAATGACGAAGCCTGAAAAATGCATTCGTCATTTGCATGCCACGCCGCAGCATGGCGGAGACAGGACGAATTGAGCTTGTTTCGTCATTCGACATTTGGGCTTCGTCATTGTTCCGCATTTGTTTATTACAATGTAGCGGCTAAAGCTTAGGCGTCGCTTCATTTCCATTTGCATGGATCAGTCTCTCTTCCATCTCATCAACGAAGAATGGACAAGTCCCGCCCTTGACTTGCTCATGGCCGCGCTCAGCAACGGCGAAATTTGGAAACCACTGTTCATTGGGATCGCGCTAGCTGCGCTTCTTTTTGGCGGATTCAGGGGACGGGCATTCATTGTCTGTTTGCTTCTGGCTCTGGCGGTAACACAGCCGGTTACGGCAATATTGAAGACGGCATTTGATCGTCAAAGGCCCAAGCAGGTGGAAAGCGTCCGCATGGTCCAACTGCAAAGGACGCGGCCGGCATTTCTCACACTTTTCAAGAAACCGGTGATTCGTTTTTCCGATAAATCCGACCGAAACCGTGCGGGGCCTTCATTCCCATCGGGCCACATGGTAACCAACACGATTATAGCCGCGTTCTGCACGCTGTTTTATCGGCGGCGCGGGTGGCTTTACTGGTTTATTGCCGCAGCTGTTGGCTATTCGCGAGTTTATCTGGGCGCGCATTGGCCCAGCGATGTGATCGCTACGCTTTTTCTTGGCGTTGGAGAATCACTTCTTCTGCTCAGCCTGTTTGAATTGATCTGGAGAATCGTAGCGCGCAAATCGATGCCGCAGCTTTTTGCGCGCCATTCCAGTTTGGTTGCGCTAAATGGTAGAGCACAGCCGCGGGGCGCTTTGCAACGCTGCATATGAGCATCACACGCGCGGCGTGGCTTTTCATCCTCGCGCTGACCGCGATTCGATTCTCATTGCTGGCAACGACCGATCTTGAATTCGATGAGGCGCATTACTGGATGTGGTCGGAGCGGCTCGCGCCGGCATATTTCAGCAAAGGGCCGGCTATTGCGTTTGTGATGCGTGCCAGCACCGCGGTTTTCGGCGCTAATGAATTTGGCGTACGGTTTTTCAGTCCTGTCCTGGCAGCAGGAACGAGCCTGCTGCTGTTCTATTTCGCGCGCCGGTTATTCAGCGCAACCCCAGCTCTGTGGGCGGTCATCGCGCTGAATGTCACCCCGATTTTCAATATCGGTGCGTTCTTGATGACAATCGACGCGTTGTCAGTTTTTTTCTGGCTCGCTGCAATGTTCGCGTTCTGGCTGGCGGTTGAAAAAAGCCCGCATTTCTCATGGTATTGGCCGGTTACCGGATTGCTGATTGGGCTTGGGTTTCTTTCCAAGTATACGAACGCGCTTGAGCTCGTTTCGATTTTCTTCGTCCTAACTCTGGCCCCCCGGCTCAGAGAGGAGTTTAAACGACCCGGCTTTTATTCATTGATCGCGCTTTTCGCCATTTGCACGGTGCCGCCAATAGTGTGGAACGCGCAACATGCCTGGATCACGCTGGTCCATCTGCGTTCGCGAGGGAATCTCGAGCACGGATTTGGTCTTCACCCGGTTGAGGTTCTTTCATTTCTCGGCCAGCATTTCCTGGCCTATTCACCATTTCTTTTTCTCGCATTGGCCTGGGGCATTATTGGAAGCTGGCGACGCGTCAATCAGCAATTCAAGGTGCTGTTTTTGATGTGGTTTGGGTTGCCGGTATTTCTCTTTTATCTGTTTCTTTCAGTCAACAAGGCTGCTGCACCAAATTGGGACGGGCTCGCTTTTCTGGGGTTCGGTCTTCTAGCAATCTATTTTTGGTGGGAACGGCTCGAAGCCAGCGTCATGTTACGACTGAGCGCATTCGTGGCGATTCTGGTTGGGCTTATCATGAGTGTGATCGCGCTCGACACGGACGTCGTGCAGGTGGTGGGGTACCAGTTAGAGCGACGTGATCCCAGCGACCGGATGCGTGGATGGAAAAGCGCTACGCGTGCGCTGGAAAAAATGCGTAGTGATCTGGAAGTGAAATTGGGCGAAAAACTTTTTTTGATTGCAGACGCTCGCGATCGAGCGTCGGAGATTTCTTTTTATCTGCTCGATAAACGGGTGGAAGGCCCGGGTCATCCGCCGGTTTATATCCCCGAATCCCAGGACATGGTAAATCAATTTTCCTTTTGGCCGCGGTACGACGAATTTGTTGAAATAAAACCAGGCACGCCGCGGCCGGAGGGCGAAGTTTACACCGAAGAGAACGGCGTCAATCTCTTCACGGGTCGCGACGCGCTCTTCATTCGGAGTGGGGAGAAGGAACGCGTGCCGCATAACATTCAGGCTGCATTTCAATCGATCGAGCCCGTGGGGACTATTGAGGTCTCGCGCTACGGGAAAATAATTCGAACGTGGCAAGTCTTTCTTTGCCGAAATTATCGCACGCTCCCATTATGACAGAGGAACCAGGTTCTCCGTCGGTTTCAGTCGTGGTCCCTTTTTTCAATGAGGAAGAAAGCATCGCCATCCTGCAATCCGAGTTGGCCGTAGCGATGAAGGACCTCGATTACGAAATCATTTTTGTCGATGACGGATCAGTGGATCGCACAGTTGAACGTATTGAGCCCAAGGCGAACGTCCGGCTGGTCCGGTTGGAAAAAAATGCCGGACAAAGTGCAGCGATTTATGCAGGCCTGGAAGCCGTCCGCGGCGCGACGGTGATTCTTATCGACGGCGATTTGCAAAATGATCCTGCTGACATCCCAAGACTACTCGCGGAAATTGGGCGTGGCGCCGATCTCGTCTGCGGCTATCGCGCGCAACGCCGGGACACGCTGGCGAAGCGGCTGACCAGTTGGATTGCTAACACGGTTCGCAGCCGTTTCACAAAAGACGGAGTCCGCGACACTGGGTGCACGCTTAAAGCGATGCGGCGCGAGTGCGTTAGCGCGCTGGTTCCGTTCAAGGGAATGCATCGTTTTATTCCCGCGCTGATTAAAGGCGCAGGGTATCGAATTGTAGAAATCCCGGTGAATCATCGGCCTCGTCGATTCGGTCAAAGTAAATACGGCCTGGGTAACCGCGCTGTGCGGGCGACAATCGATATGTTCGGCGTGCGCTGGCTGCTGTACCGGCGTTTGAATTACAAGATTCGCGATGCCGATTGATCTTCTTGAGCGTATCGGGCAGAATCGTCCCCAATGAACGAATCAAGCGCTAGACCGGCAGCTGCGTTCCTTCTCGGCGTTTTTATTGCAGTGGGTTTATCGATTGCTGGGATTTTCGTGGCTCGCGCGGTTGAATCGGCAAAACGGTTTGAGTGCTTCGTAACCGTCAAAGATTTATCTGAGCGCGAGTTCTCTGCCGACATGGGGATTTGGCCTGTCCGCTTCCGTGTTGCAGCAAATGATTTAAAATCGTTGGAGGACCAAATTGCCGCCGGCCGTAAAAACGATCCACGAATTTTTGACAACAGCAGGATTCAAGGAGGACGAGATTTCATCTGTGCCTCCGCAGATTACTGACGCTGAAGCGGCGACGAATACCTCATCGAACGAGCTAACTAAGCCGGCGTTTCGCTACTCAGCGCTTGTGACAGTTCTTCTCCGTAGTTCCAAAGTGGATGAAATCCGGAAAGCGATGGAAAAGAGCGATCAGCTTGTGCAGAGCGGCGTCGCTCTCGGCGGGGACGAATACACCGGGCGCGCAGAATTTCTGTTCAGGGGAATCAATAAAATCAAACCGGACATGATCGAGGAAGCGACGGTGAATGCACGTAAAGCGGCAGAAAAATTCGCTGCTGATTCTAACAGTAAGGTAGGCGCAATTCGCCGGGCAACCCAGGGAACATTCGAAGTTAACGATCGTGACTCCAGTTCGCCGCACCGAAGATCGTTCGCGTCGTCACGACCGTCGACTATTTTCTTAAATAGACTCGACTCAAAACACCCTCCCTAACCCAAATCCCGCTTGTCATCCTAGGCGCTGCCGCTAAGCTTGGCCTCCCGCACTGGGAATTCGCATGTCGCTGGCCAATTTACTTTCTGCCGAGCAAATCATCCCCGAGATGAAAGCAACGGAGCGCTGGGCGGCCATTGTCGAGCTGATCGATTTGCTCGTTGGACTCGGCAAAATTAAGTCCCCGGATCGCGACCCGATCCTTGCGGCGCTGAAACAACGCGAGGAAACAATGAGCACAGGCATCGGATTCGGCATCGCCATTCCGCATTGTTCTTCGGACCGGCTCGAAGAAGTCGTCGCGGCCTTCGGAAGATCTACCACCGGTATCGAATTCGATGCTTTGGATAATGCACCGGTGAAGTTCGTCGTTCTTTTTATTGTCCCGAAAAATCAATTCCAAACTCACCTGCGCACGCTGGCCTCAATCGCAAAATTTCTGAACGATCGCTCTGTGCGCGAAAGCCTGGCCAGCGCGAAATCCGCCGACGAAATTTTGTCGATCTTTCGCGATCGCTCGTAATGTCGTGACGCAGGCAATCGTGCCTGCGAAGATTGAGAGTTGGCAGCAGACATGATTGTCTGCTTCACGTTTCGCCTGCGTTAAAATAAATCGATGGAAACATTCCAGGCAATTCTCGCGAAGAAACTAAGCGACGCGCTTGCGCAAGCACGATTGCCAATCGCCGGCGAATTAACGCCAGCGACCGATCCACGGTTCGGCGATTATCAAACAAACGCGGCTCTCGTGCTGGGAAAGCAGCGCGACGAAAAGCCGCGAGTTCTCGCGGAGCAAATCGTCGCGCTGTTTAATGCTGGCGATGTTTGCGAACCGCCAGTGGTCGCGGGCGCAGGCTTTATCAACTTCGCACTATGTCCTGGCGCAGTTGCTGAAAAGACGATGGAGGTGCTGCGAGATGAACGGCTCGGCGTTGCAGAAACAAAATCAGCAAGACACATCGTGATTGATTTTGGCTCGCCCAATGTAGCCAAGCCGATGCATGTCGGTCACGTCCGCAGCACAGTGCTCGGCGATGCGCTGGCGCGGATCGCGGAATTCCTCGGGCACGAAGTAATCCGCGATAACCACATTGGCGACTGGGGCACGCAGTTCGGTATGGTCATTTACGGATGGAAAAATCTGCTCGATCGGCAAGCCCTGCAGCGCAATCCGTTGGCTGAAATCGTGCGGATTTACAAAGAGACAAACGAACGAGCAACCAGCGATCCTCAGGTTCGCGAGGCGTGCCGCCAGGAGTTGGTCAGGTTGCAGGCGGGCGACAAGGAAAGCATCGACATTTGGAACGAATGCGTCGCGTTTTCAATGCAGGATTTCGAGCACGTTTACAAATTGCTCGATATCCACTACGACATCCAATGCGGCGAAAGCTTTTACCACGATCGCCTGCCCGCCGTGGTCGAGCGCCTGCTCAAGTCCGGTATCGCCGAGACTAGCGAAGGCGCGATTGTCGTTTTCTTCCGCGATAATCCCGAGCTGGCCGATAAACCTCTCATCATTCGCAAGCGGGACGGCGGATTTAATTATGCCACTACCGACCTCGCCACGGTCGATTACCGCGTCAACGATTTGAAAGCCGATGTGATCTGGTATGTGGTCGGTGCGCCGCAGACTTTGCATTTCAAGCAAATTTTCGAGATCGCCCGGCGCGAAGGTTACACGGCCGATCTGCGCCACATTGTATTTGGCAGCATCCTCGGCGAAGACCGCAAACTGATGAAGACGCGCTCGGGCGAAAACATCCCGTTGCGCGACCTTCTCGAAGAGGCGTGCAAGCGCGCTCGGAAAATCGTTGACGAAAAAAATCCGCACCTAAGCGACTATGAGAAAATCGATATTGCGCAGACGATCGGCATCGGCGCCGTGAAGTATGCCGATCTCTCGCAATATCGGATGACCGATTACATTTTCTCTTGGGAAAAGATGCTCTCTCTGCACGGAAACACGGCGCCGTATTTGCAGAACGCTTATGTGCGAATTCGCTCGATTTTTCGCAAAGCAGGTGAATCCTCGCCGAAGGTCGAGAAGCTAATCCTTGGCGATTCGGCCGAAATCAATCTCGCCAAACGTCTGTGTCAGTTCGCCGAAATCGTTCCGCAGGTGTTGAACGATTTTCGGCCGAATATTCTGGCGAATTATCTGTTCGAACTGGCGAACAGCTTTCACACATTTTATGAAGCCTGTCCGGTCTTGAAGTCGGACGAACCGACGCGCAGTTCGCGGCTGTCCTTATGCGATCTCACCGGGCGCGTTTTGCAGCGAGGTCTCGAGCTTCTCGGCATCAAAGTGCCGGAGCGGATGTAAGAGAACGCCGAACGCCCAACGTCGAACGCCCAACGTGTAACTATCACGCTGAATTGGACGTTGGACGTTGAGCGTTGGGCGTTGGACGTTCTCTTCCTGTTGAGCACAAAACATCCCCGCATTCCCACCTGCACCTACCGATTGCAATTCAATCGCTGGTTCACGTTTGCGCAGGCCCGCGAGATCGTGCCTTATCTGCATGCGGTCGGGGTGAGCGATGTTTATGCGTCGCCGTATTTTCAGGCAAGCCCGGACAGCCTGCACGGATACGACATCAGCGATCACAGCAACCTGAACGCCGCAATCGGGTCGCGAGCGGATTACGACGAGTGGATCGCGGAGCTGCACGCTCACCGCATGGGTCAGGTGCTGGATTTTGTCCCGAACCACGTCGGCATCGCCGACTCGTGTAACCGGTGGTGGATGGACGTGCTGGAAAACGGGCCTAGTTCCAGATTCGCGCCCTATTTCGACGTCGAGTGGCAGCCGCGGAAGTTTGACCTGCGCGACAAAGTCCTTCTGCCGATTTTGAGCGACCAATACGGGCGCGTGCTTGAGCGCGGCGAATTGCAGGTCCGCTTTGACGCGGGAACGTTTTATCTGCGCTACGGCGAGCGCAGACTTCCAATCGCGCCCGGCGCGTATCGTTACGTTCTGGCAATTGCGTTAGAAAATCTCGCCGACCAAAAGGACGAAGATTTTTACGCGGAACTACAAAGCATTTTGACTGCGCTCGAATACTTGCCCAAACGGACCGAGACTAAACCAAAGCGAATCGCGGAACGAATTCGCGAAAAGGAAATCATCAAGAGGCGTCTGGAACGCCGTTGCACCGAAGCGCCACAAGTGCAGCAGGCCATCGAAAAGGCACTGGCGCAAATTAATGGGAAGCCGGGCAATTCACGCAGCTTCGATAAGCTGGACGAGTTGCTTAACGCGCAGTCGTATCGGCTCGCGTTTTGGCGCGTTGCTGCCGAAGAAATCAATTACCGCCGGTTTTTCGATGTGAACGATCTGGCCGCAATTCGGGTCGAGTTGCCAAAAGTCTTTGATGCCGTTCACCGGCTCATTCTCGATTTGGTGAGCAAGGGCGCGGTGACAGGTCTCCGCATCGATCATCCGGATGGTCTTTACTTGCCACGCGAATATTTCGAAAAGCTTCAGCAGCGCTGCGCGAAAGCACTCGGGATCGGATTGCGCCAGGGTGGGCGCGCCATCTACATGCTGGCGGAAAAAATCCTCACTGGCCCTGAAACCTTGCGCAAGGACTGGCGTGTGCATGGAACCACGGGCTACGATTTTGCAAATCAAGTGACGCAGTTGCTGGTCGATTCGTCGGCCGAAACGGCGATCACAAAAACGTTCCATCGTTTCATCGGTCACTCGATTCCGTTTGGGCATCTGTTGTACGCGAAAAAGCTACAAGTTATGAAACTCGCGCTGGCGAACGATGTCGATGTTCTGGGGAATATGCTCGACCGGCTTTCCGAGCAAAACCGATGGTATCGCGATTTCACGCTCGAGGCGCTTTCGCGCGCGGTTCGCGAGACGATCGCCTGCTTCCCGGTTTACAGGACTTATCTTGCGCCGGGTCAGCCCGTAAGCGACGAAGATCGTCAAATCGTCGAGCGCGCGATCAATGCGGCCAAGCGCCGCAACCCGGGAATCGACGAATCGATCTTCAATTATTTGCGCGACGTGCTGCTCCTTCGTTTTCCGCCCAATCTGAATGCGGCCGAACGCGCTGCGCACACGCATTTCGTTTTGAAATTTCAGCAGGCCACCGGGCCGATCATGGCCAAGGGACTGGAGGACACCGTATTTTACATTTACAACCGGCTGACAGTGCTAAACGAAGTGGGCGGCGAGCCGCAACAGTTTGGGTCGAATGTCGATACGTTTCACGAGCGGAACGTTGATCGGTGCCGCAATTGGCCGGCGAGCTTGCTCGCTACCTCAACGCACGACACAAAACGCAGCGAAGATGTGCGTGCCCGGATCGTGGCCATTTCCGAAATCCCCGTGCTTTGGCGCCGTTCGTTGCCACGCTGGCGCATGGCAAATCGCCGGTGGAAACGAACGATCAATGACTTGGAAGCGCCGGACGCAAATGAGGAATACCTCTTTTATCAAACTTTGCTGGGGACCTGGCCGGTACGAGCAGATGGCGAACCAGAATCCGCCGCAACGCAGGAGTACGTCGAGAGAATTCAAGCCTACATGGCCAAAGCGCTTCGCGAGGCGAAGATCAATACCAGTTGGATCCAGCCAAATGAAGAATGGGACGCTGCGATGCGCCATTTCGTTGCGAAAATCCTGGAGGCAACTCCGCGCAACAAGTTTCTGCCGATCTTCCTTCCGGTTGTGAAAGAGATTGCACGCCTTGGAGCGATCAATTCGCTCACGCAAACGCTGCTGAAGCTGACCGCGCCCGGCGTGCCGGACATTTATCAAGGCAACGAGATTTGGGACGACAGCCTCGTCGATCCAGATAATCGGCGTCCCGTCGATTATGACCGCCGACGGAAAATGCTCGAATCATTGGTGACCGCCAGTCCTGATGAATTACTGCGCGGTTGGCCTGACGGGCGGATCAAAATGTTTCTGACCCAGCGAGTGCTGCGATTTCGTCGCGAGCACGCCGAGCTTTTTCGGCGCGGCGAATATCTTCCGATTCACGCGAGTGGAATGTTTGCGGAGTCGTGCATCAGTTTCGCGCGACGGCAGACGGACAAATGGATTGCAGTGATCGCGCCACGACTTTCTTCACGCGTTGGTTTCTCGCCCATCGGTGAGCGATGGAAAGATACCGCAATCGAATTTCCTGAATCGTTCTCGCTCGAGAAGGCGCACGATCTCTTCACGTGCCGCTCAGTTTCCCTGAAGAACCAACAGGCCAAGCTCGCGGACGCATTCTCAATCTTCCCCTTCGCGGTGATCACCAATTTGTAAAGCAGCACGAGTGTCCTCGCTTTACGGCTTGCGTTGTAAAGCGACGCGAGGACGCGTGCCTATTCCCAAAGCTTTCGCGAAACGGATTGCATGCGCGAAAAATTTCGCGCGAAGCGCTTTGGAATGCGGGGAGTCCTCGCACCGCTTTCACATGAGGTGCAATCTCAATGCCTGAAACAAATCAACGATCCATTGTGCAAAGCCGCCGAGATTCGTCAACAAATCCGCGCCAAAACTTGCAAACGTAATTTGCGGTGAAGCAAGAATGAGCATCGCGCTGAGCAGAAGCAGGTTCATCAAATAGATCACTACGAGCGAAAAAAACGTGCCGTGGTCGCTTAGGTCAGTCTGATTTTTCGGAATCATCCAGCAGGTGAACGTGAAATGGAACGCCCAGGTCACGCCGATCACGGCGTAAAGCAAGCGCCCGTACGGCTGCACATCTAGAAAAAGGCTGAGCACGCGGTAAATGGTGATCGCCAGAATGCTATAGAGCGGGAAGAAATATGGCGCCAGCGCGATCCAGAAGTTGGCCTTGCTGGTCACTACATGTCCTCCGTCCGGCCCCACACGGAACCGGCTGACGCGTCCCCCCATTAGCCAAACCCAGATCGCATGAGTGAGCTCGTGTCCAAAAACGTAGATCAAAATCGGGCGCGGAAGACCGAAGAAAGCAATCAGCCACAGAACTGCGCCCAACGAGAAAAACCAGAATTCTTCGCCTGCCCAGAGGCGTTGCGTAACCGTCGCGCGCGCGAATGCTGTAAAAAATGTCTGAGTAAGAATTGCACAGAACGGCAGTAGGAAAATCGCAAATATGAATTTTACCCAGCGTGTCGGCACGGTAAGCGGCTCGAACCTGGGCACGACTCGTCTCGCCCGCGCGACACTGCGGACGATTTTGTGAGTGCGGGTTCCTCTGCGTTTTCCGCGACCGTTCTTCGATCTTCGCTTTCGTGCAGCCAAAGTTGCCGCAGATTACGCAGATTTACGCAAATAAAAGCAAGACCGAACCGCTAATTGCGTGATGAATTGTAGGGCGGGCGCATCGCCTGCCAGCTTAAGTAACCGAAGCGCTCGCCCTACAGCGATTACTGCGGTCCTCACGCTCTCCCCATATAGACGCCGGTGCGCGTGTCGATTTTGATCGTTTCGCCTTCCTTGATGAAAAGCGGGACGTTGATGCTTTTGCCGGTTTCCAGCTTTGCCGGCTTGGTGACATTGCTGGCGGTATCGCCGCGCACGCCCTCGGGTGATTCCACTACTTTGAGACTCACCGATGCCGGCAATTCAACCTGCATCGGTCTGCCCTCAGCATACAGGACCTGTACGGCGGTATTTTCCACCAGGTAATTTTTCGCGTCGCCGATGAGGTTTTCCTGCAACGTGATCGTGTCGTAAGTCTCCGGATCCATGAAGTGATAGCCGTTGTGATCGTTGTAACTGAACTCGAGTTGTTTTCGCTCGATCTCAACCAACTCCACTTTGTCCGTCGAACCGAACCGGACATCGGCGCTCTTGCCGGTATTGATGTAACGAATGATCGCCTGGACGAACGCGCGCAAATTTCCCGGTGTGCGATGGTGCACCTCCAGCACAATAGCAGTGTTGCCATTGTATTTGATGGCCATTCCTCGGCGAAGATCGTTGGCAGCAGGCATGGGAACGTTGAATCGTTAAAGCGGAGCGCCGACGTTACACGCGCCGGCCAATTTTGCAATTGTAGGCAGGCGCGTCGCCGGCAACCGATGCGGTTGCCCTACAATAATTTCAACCGCGTTAAATCCTGCGAATCGACGACGCCTACAGGCACGTTGTCGTCGTCGATCACGACGAGGTCGTCGATGCGATGACGCTCCAGCAGATTAAGTACTTCCACGGCTAGTTTGTCTTTATGCACCGTGACGGGATTCAACGTCATCAAGTCAACCACAAGACGTTCGCCAATCCTCGGATCAGATTGAAAGTGCCGCACGAAGTCGCCGTGTGTGAAGATGCCGAGCAATTCCTCGTCTCCGCCAATGACAACGGCAGCGCCTGCCCGGACGCTCGTCATTGTCTTTAGCACGTCGCGAACAGACGCATTCGTCGAAACAACCGCCATTGCCGTGCGTGGCCGCATGATTTGATGGACCCGCGTCAGCATGCTGCGACCGACCATTCCGCCAGGATGAAACTTGGCGAAGTCTTCCTTGTTAAAACCGCGAGCCTCCAGCAACACCATTGCCAGCGCGTCACCCAGCGCCAGCATCACTGTCGTGCTCGAAGTCGGCGCCAGGTTCAATGGGCAAGCTTCCTGTTCAATATTCACGTCGAGAAACAGGTCCGCGTTTTGTGCAAGAGTCGATTTTGGATCGCCGCACATGACGATGATCCTGACCCGGAACCGTGCGATAGCCGGCAGAATCCGGACCATTTCCTCCGTCTCGCCGCTGGCGCTCAGGGCAAGCACTACATCGCCGTCGGCGATCACACCGAGATCGCCATGCAACGCGTTTGAGGAATCCAACACCACTGCGGGTGAACCCGTGCTGGTAAGCGTGGCGGCGATCTTCGCGCCGATATGCCCGGATTTTCCCACGCCGACGACAACGACTTTTCCGCGCGCGTCCACGGCTTCCTTGATGAATTGGACTGCGCGGGAGAAATTTTCGTCCAGCCGCTCCCGGAGCCGCTTGAGCTCAAAAATTTCTATATCCAGGACGCGTCCGGCCTTTTCAAGATAGTCCATCGAGGTGTATAATGTGGGCAAGGCGTGGTGACGGGCAAGAATTTGCACGCCGGGAGCGAAAGGAAAAACATGAAAACATTTACTATTGTAATCCTAGTCGCGCTGGTTAGGATCGCTTCGGCGCAAGAATTCAGAGCGCCAATCGGCACGCAAAAACCCGTGCGCGCAATGCCCACACCGCCGCCGATGCTGCAACGGCCGCCCGTTGAAGGAGTGATCCCGCGGGCATTTAGCGACTCGCGTAATCCGCTTCAGATGGTTAACCCGTGGGCGCCACCGCGCTATGGCACCTGGGTGGAAAGTACCGTGTTCGATCCAGGCGTCCCCGGCAACCGGACGCTAAATGTGTTTGATCCAAACGTCCCGGGTAAATGGAGGGGTATAAAACTCTTCGAAATTCTTTTTTGATTCTTCGCTGAGGAGCGCGTCGTAACTGCAATTGTAGTGCTGTCCGCTGCGTGATCGGCTCTTTAGCTATTGCTCGAGGCTGGCAAAAAAATCTGCGAGTTGCGACCGCACCGCTTGAAACGAAAGCCGCTCCAGGGCGCGTTCCTGTGATTCGGTCACGATCGCAGCGCGTAAATCTGCGTTTTGCAACAGATCCAGGGCGGTCGAAGCGATGTCCTCAATCGTCCGGCCTTCGTCGCAAGTCTTCGGAAACGCAATTCGTTCGATCGTGCCGTCGCCACCTGCGCAGGCGACCCGGCAGAGAAGAGTGTCGCCAGCGACCTGGCCTGGCACATGGCTGCGGTCGAGTTGTAACACGATCTTATGCCGTGCCACATCGCGCAGATAATCCGGGTAGGATTTCCATTTCTCAATCAATTGGAGTTTTCGTTGCGGGAATCCTAGCTCGTCCAGCAATCGCCGCCCTTTGGATCCATCGAGATTAACAACAGTGACCGGTTCACCCGTTGCTTCACAAAGCTGGCGCGCGACGAGCACCGCCGCGAAATGGTTGCGCGATGGCACATCCCATTCGCGTGTGCCGACGAAGATTCCTGATGGCTCCGCTGTCGGCGACGAAAAGTTCCAACGTTCATCCTCGATGGGATAGGGAGTCGGGATGAACGACACCGTCACGGGGTCGCATTTCGACCGGACGCGCTGATAAATCTCCGCGGCTTCCGGAGTCGTGGCAATGCATCCATCGGCCTGCACCGCAATTTTCATGAAGCGCGATAGCTTCGCGCGGTCGCGCAACTGTTGTGCGATCTGGTGCAGTCCGGTTTCCTTTAGAGAAACGGCGACGATGCGACCTTGCTTCTTCAGATCGTGCAATGCGCGTTCTGAAGCGAGAAAATCGCTGCGCAAAAGCAGCAGCACCGGTGTCTCCTCCGCAATGGCATGACGCGGATTGAAATGAAAAGCTCCAAGCGTGCACGCAGCAAAAGCATGAAAATTGATCGGCGGATGCGCGCCCTCGCCGGGGGCAGGCAGATCATGAAATTGCTGTTCCGGATCGCGTCCACCAGGATTGAGGACAGTGAGGCGAAAATCTTCCGCGCTTTGCGATGTCATCAGGTGCTGGATGAGCCGCTTAAGCCGCTTATTGGTCGAGATTGCCCGATGCCCGCGCCGCGGATTTCAGCATGGTCTGGTTCACATCCTCCTGGTCGAGCGGTTTCACGGGGATTGCACGCCGGATCTCGCCTGGTCTCTCATCCTGTGGCTGGACCGGGATCGCTTTCCGAATCGGTTCAACCGGAATCGCCTTTCGAATTTCCGGAGAGGATTGTGTCGTTCCAGCATTTGGCTGATTTTGGTTTGCAGTGTTACTAGTCTGTTTCACTTCGTTCGCGCTTACGGCACTGTCGCTTTTCTGGTCTCCGGCTACTTCCGTTGCCGGTTGCGGAGTCGACCCCGGCTTCAATGTGGGCTTGAGAGAATCATAGGGATCCTTGTCAGCTAACAACGTTGGACTTCTTATGACAACCGGGGTGACCTCAGTCAGGTTCACAGCCAGAGCGGCGCGCGGTAAATCGCTGGCGGGAAACTCGCGAGCGAGACGAGCACGTGGCTCGCCGTGGACAGTGCAGGATCCAGTGGGCGCTTGCGAAGGGGTCGCAATCTCGGTGTAAGTGGTGCGCTTCTGCACCGCGTCGCCATTTGCCGTTTTTACGGCATCATAACATTTGTCTGTCGCCAGCAAGCCAGACCTCGAGCAAATCTCAATCTGCCTCAGATTTTCCGGCCGGTTAATTTCTCGCGGTGGATAACTCCTGGTAGCGGCATTCATGATGTCGACCCAAATCGGCAGCGCCAGCTCGCGGCCAAACGCGCCGCGATAAATCTTTTGCGGCTTGTCGAACCCTGCCCACACAGCACAGGTGAAATTGGAATCATATCCGGCAAACAACGCATCAGTGAAATCGTAAGCGGTGCCGGTTTTACCTGCCGCGGGCATTTTCTTCAGACCAAATTCTGTAAAAGCAGCTTTGCCCGTTCCTGATTGAAGCGCATCTGCGAGGCAGGAATGCACTTCGTATGCGGTTTCAGGTTTAGTAACCAGTTTCCGGATGCTCTGCTGCTTTCCATCCCAGACAAGTGTGCCGTCTTTTTCTTCAATGCGCTCCAAAATGTGCGGCGCGTTTGGCCGCCAGCCACCATTTGGGAAGATCGTGTATGCGAGGGCGAGCTCTGCCAGCGTGACCTCGCTGCTTCCCAGAAACGTGGCTGGATAAGGGCGAAGCGGGGAACGGATGCCCGCCGCGGAGCAAAGGTGCAACACTGTATCGACTCCTGCGTCCATTCCGATGCGGACGGTTGCGCCGTCTTTTGATTTGACCAGCGCCTGCCTGGCTGTCATCGCGCCTTCATAACGGTTCTCGGCGCTCTCATTGCCCCATTCGCCAAGAATCCCTGTTGT
This sequence comes from Verrucomicrobiota bacterium, assembly GCA_003220005.1. GTDB lineage: Bacteria > Verrucomicrobiota > Verrucomicrobiia > Chthoniobacterales > UBA10450 > Udaeobacter. Next base: position 22,818 of record QHRD01000079.1, read on the forward strand.
GCCGCCGATCATGACCGCGCGATTATCCAGCGGCGAATCTTCCACCAGCGATCCGGGATACATTCCTTTCTCAAACGCCGCGGCATAAACGAACGGCAACATTGCGGTCCCAGCAGGCCGGCGAGCTTGCAGCGCGCGGTTATACTGGTTGTGCTCGAAATCGCGCCCACCTACCAGGACCAGAATATCACCCGTGGCATTGTCCAGTCCGATGACTGCTCCTTGGAGGTACTCGGGTGCAGGCTGATCAGACATTTTACCGTTTGCCTTGGCTTTCCGAAACGAGGCCGCGTAAGTCGCGTAAGTCTGATGATCATATTCAGGATGCTGCTCAACTTTTTCCAGATGAGTCCGGAGAGAATCCTCAGCCGTCTTCTGGAGATCCACATCGATTGTGGTGCGAATGCGAAAACCTTCGTTCA
>QHRD01000079.1:23362-39927 GCA_003220005.1 Verrucomicrobiota bacterium
GAAGTGTCGCGATCGGCCCAAGGGGACAATCTGTTTGGGCTCTTGATCAAACCGGCCAGCGTTGCGCACTCCGCCAACGACATTTCGCGCGCGGACTTGCCGAAGTACCCTCGTGCCGCTGCTTCCGCCCCGTATAGGCCGCCGCCGAAATAGATCCGGTTCAGATACAACTCCATGATCTTTTGTTTGCCGAACTGCTCTTCGATGTGTTCCGCCAGAAAGATTTCTAGCAGCTTGCGACGATAAGTTCTTTCTTTTAGCGCAAAACTGTTGCGCGCCAGTTGTTGCGTGATGGTGCTTGCACCCTGGCGGACATGGCCGGCGGTAAAATTTCTCAACGCTGCGCGAATGATCCCGAGCGAATCGTAGCCGTGGTGCTGATAAAATTTCGCGTCCTCTACCGCGATAACTGCCTTAACGAGATCGGCGGGCAACTGCTCGTACGGCACCGTCTCGCGATTCTCCACATAGATTTGGCCAAAGATCTTGCCGTTGCGATCCAGAATCACGCTGGCGGATTCCATTTGTTCGAGTTTGTTTAGATCGAACGTTCTGGCCTGTGCTTTGAGGTCGTTGACGAGACTGGATAGGTAAACGGCCGCGATGACGCCCAGGACGGCAACGGTGCCGACGGGAACGTAGAACCAGGGCCTCGAGTACCAAGGCGGCCGAAAACGGTAACCCGGCGGGGGCCTCAGATATTTGTTTGACGCTCTCAATGGTCAGAAGGACTTGGCGCAACTTAGGAGGAAAACGCCGAACGCTCAACGTCGAACGCGCGGCGTCGAATTTGGTTCCAGATGGGCCTGACACTTCTGAATTTCATCATTGGACGTTGGGCGTTGGGGGTTCGACGTTTTCCGATTGAATACGGCGCTGGCTGAACTGATCCGCGAAACTATCCGTGCACGCGGCCCGCAATCTTTCGCCTGGTTCATGCAACAGGCGCTGTACCATCCCGAGCGCGGCTACTATTCTTCGGGTCGCTGCGCGATTGGACGGAAAGGCGATTATTTCACCAACGTGAGCGTCGGCCCGCTGTTTGGGCAGCTGTTGGCTGCGCAGTTCACCGACATCTGGGAACAACTCGCCAGACCTGACGATTTCGTAATTGTCGAGCAGGGAGCGCATGATGGACGGTTCGCGTGCGACGTTCTCGAATCTCTGCAAAAGCGTGGGCCAGAATTTTTCGGAGCCTTGCACTACTGGATAATCGAACCGTTTCCGCTTCTGCGAGAACGGCAATCGCAGACTTTGGAACCATTTCGCGACAAGATTGAATGGCGCGATTCGCTGCAACCTTTCGTGGGCGTCCATTTTTGCAACGAATTGCTGGACGCGATGCCCGTGCGGTTGATTAATAACGGCACAGAGAAATTTGTTGGCGTCGACGGCGACAAATTTGTTTTCGTTGAGCGACCCGCCGATGAAAACGTGAAGTTTAACCAGTCGGCACTTGAGTGGATCGCCGATACCGTAGCGAACTTACAGCGCGGGTACATTATCACAGTCGATTACGGGCGTTCCGGCGCCGAATTTCACGGAAACCTTCAGATCCGTGCGCGACATCGGGGTCTTGATTCGCCATTTGAGCAAATCGGGTACGCCGACATCACGATGGGCGTAGATTGGTCGAGCATTGCCCACCGCGCACAGTCAAATGGCTTGCGCGTAGCCGGGTTCACCGATCAACATCATTTTCTTACGGGAATCATTTCTGAATCGCGCGACTTGATGTTGGAGAGCAGCGCAAAAATAAAGCGCGAATTGCAAACGCTGCTCCATCCGGAAATGCTTGGTCGCGCCTTTCAGGTTCTCGCGCTGACAAAAAATGTCGATCCTGCGGCGCCCAAGCTGGCAGGCTTCAAATTCGCAGGTGGGCCGGACGCTGCGCTGGCACTCATCGATCAAAGCCGATAAGAGATTGCGCGCGAGAAGGTAATTGCAGGCGTCCCGGCCTGCTCGCACGCGCGATTTATTTGCGAAGAAGAACCTTTTTTCATGGCTCAAATCTTCTCGCGAAACGCGAACGTCCATGCCCGTGTCACAATTTTTGGCGCTGTCGTTTTGATCTGCGGCGCAGGCTGGGCGACAAACGAAATCTTCTGGTCGCCATACACGACGTATGTTGGCGTGCCGCTCAATCAGCCGGTGCCGTTCAGCCACAAGCATCACGTTGCTGAGGACGGCATTGATTGCCGCTATTGCCATACGTCAGTCGAGAAGTCGCGCTTCGCGGGCATGCCCACCAGCGAGACCTGCATGCATTGTCACTCCCAAATCTTTAGCGACGTGCCGTTGCTCGCGCCTGTGCGGGAAAGCCTTGCCACGAACACGCCGCTCAAGTGGAACCGGGTGCACGATCTGCCGGACTACGTTTATTTCGATCACAGCGTCCACGTGGCGAAAGGAATCGGTTGCTCCACTTGCCACGGGCGGGTGGATCAAATGCCGATCACCTGGCGAGTGAACACGCTTTACATGAAATGGTGCCTCGAGTGTCACAGTGATCCGCAAAAATTCGTCAGGCCTCGCGACCAAGTTTTCGACATGGCTTGGCAACCGCCGTCAAATCAAAAGACCGAAAACGCCAGACTCGTGGGGCAATATCACATCGACACCAGCGGTCGCCTGATGAACTGCAGTACCTGCCACCGATGAGAGCAGTGCAAAACAATGGCAGGGCGCGACCGCAGGGCGCGCCGGACGGCTCGGCGAGGCGTCCCTACCATTCGTCGGACGAATTTCCTCCTGGCGTCAGCGAATGGCCTAACGACCTTAGCCGTCGCGATTTTTTGCGCTTGAGCGCCGCTACCGTTGCGCTCGCAGGCTTCGGCGCCTGTACGAAACAGCCCGTCGAAAAAATTGTGCCTTATGTAAAAGAAACCCCTGAGATCGTACCGGGAAAACCGTTGTACTTCAGCAGCGCAACCACATTCAACGGCTACGCGCAGGGAATCATTGTGAAAAGCCGCGAAGGCCGGCCGATTAAAATCGAAGGCAATCCCGACCATCCCGCCAGCCTCGGCGCGACTACGATTTGGGCACAGGCCGATCTTCTCGATCTTTACGATCCCGATCGCGCCCAGGCCGTCATGCGCGGCGAAAACATCAGCACTTGGAACGATTTCCTGCGCGATCTCGATGTCGTCCTGCAAGCGCAACAGACTGGCGCTGGCGCAGGAATTCGCGTTCTGACGGAGCCATTCAGGTCGCCGACCCTGTCGCGTCAGCTGCAAATGCTCCTGCAAAAATTTCCGCAGGCAAAAACGCACACGTGGAGCCCGATCGCGCCTAACGAATCGCAACACACTTACGATTTCTCAAAAGCAAAAGTCATCGTGGCCCTGGATTCCGATTTTCTTTACATGCATCCTGCCGCGTTGCGTCACGCTCACGATTTTGCGTCGACGCGACGCATTACCGAAAACCAAATGATGAGCCGGCTTTACGTCGCGGAGCCGACGCCAACCGTCACCGGTTCAAATGCTGATCATCGCATCGCCGTCGCAGCACGCGACATCCGGGCAATTGCCGAAGCAATCGCTCAGAATGGAAGGGTTGCGCCCGCGCTCGATGCGTGGGTTCGTGCCGGGACTCAAGATCTGCTGGCGAATCGCGGCGCCAGCGTCGTAATCGCTGGTGAAACGCAACCGCCAGTAGTTCACGACCTTGTGGCAAAGATTAATGAACAGCTCGGGAACTTTGGATCGACAATCATCAACTCGCCCGCAGGCCCAACAAACCATGTGGATTCGTTAGGCCAACTTGTCGAAGAGATGAAATCCGGCGGTGTCGATCTGCTCGTGATTCTCGCGGGCAACCCGGTATATAACGTGCCGGCTGATATTGATTTCGAAGGTGCTTTGAAAAAAGTGAAACTGAGCGTGCACCACACGCTTCACGCAAATGAAACATCTCATCTTTGCCATTGGCTCATCCCTGCTGCGCACTTTCTTGAAAGCTGGAGTGATGGATGCGCCTTCGACGGCTCGATTTCGATCGTGCAGCCGTTGATCCAACCGCTGTACGCAAATGTTTCTGTTCACGAAGTTGTCGGCGCGCTGATCGAACGACCGGTGCGCTCCGCTTACGAAATCGTCCGCGAAACGTGGCAATCGCGAAATCCTACTCCGCATTTTGAAGACGATTGGCGTCGCGCGCTCAGCGACGGGGTGTTTGCGGCAGAAACTTCCGAGCCGAGTTCGTCACTGGCGGGCAGTGTGGAGCAAATCGCAAATCGCAAATCGCAAATCGAAGATTCCGTAGAGGTTCTCTTCCGTCCTGATCCAAGCGTTCTCGATGGCCGCTATGCCAACAACGGTTGGCTCCAGGAACTGCCGCGGCCATTTACGAAGTTAACCTGGGAAAATGCGGCGCTGATTAGTCCCGCACTCGCCGCGCGTGAAAAGATCGACAACGGGGATGTGATCGAGCTGGAATTTCGCGGACGCAAAATAAAGGCGCCGATATGGGTTCAAGCCGGCCAGGCAGAAAATTCCGTGACATTGCATCTTGGTTACGGGCGTACAGAGGTTGGTCGGATCGGCAGACATGCGGGGTTCAACGCGTATGCGCTGCGCACTTCCGATGCGCTTTGGTTCGGCGATGGCATGACGATTCGCAAGACGGGCGAGAAACATTCGTTCGCCATGACGCAGCAGCATCATGAGATGGAAGGTCGCGATTTCCTGCGCACCGGTACGCTGGCTGAATTTCTCGCCGAGCCAAAACGAATTGCAAAAGCGGAGGAAGAACCGGCCCGCGATGAAACACTGTATGAGCCTAACGAGTACGAACATCGCGGTTACGCGTGGGGCATGGTTATCGATCTTGGCACGTGTATCGGTTGTAATGCCTGCACGATCGCCTGCCAGGCTGAGAACAACATTCCTGTGGTCGGCAAGTATCAGGTCGCGCGCGGTCGCGAGATGCATTGGATCCGCGTAGATACCTATTCGTCAGGCAAACGCGAGAAGCCGCGATTCGAGCATCAGCCGGTGCCTTGCATGCACTGCGAACACGCGCCGTGCGAGCTGGTTTGTCCGGTCGGCGCGACCGTGCACGACAATGAAGGGTTGAATCTACAGGTTTACAATCGCTGCATCGGCACGCGTTATTGCTCGAACAATTGCCCGTACAAAGTGCGGCGGTTCAATTTTCTTGAGCTGAACAACAACCTGAGCCCAACGGAAAAGCTGGTGAAAAATCCGGAGGTCACGGTGCGCTGTCGCGGCGTGATGGAGAAATGCACATATTGCATTCAGCGCATCAACGCTGCGCGCGCGAACGCCGAGCTGGAAGATCGACAGATTCGCGACGGCGAAATCATCCCCGCGTGTGCGCAAGTGTGCCCTTCCGAAGCGATCGTGTTCGGAAACATCCACGACCCGAACAGCCGCGTATCGAAACTGAAACGCTCACCGTTGAATTACGGGATGCTCGCGGAGTTAAACACGCGACCGCGCACGACGTATTTGGCGAAGATGCGCAATCCCAACGAAGCCTTGGTGATCAGTGAACTGTGATCAGTGAACAGTATGAACGCGCACGACGCATCACCGGGCACCGATCACGGATCACCAACTCTGTCACCGCTCGGTTATCCGACAAATCTCTTCGCGGGCAAAGAAACATTCGAGGGCGTCAACGAAACCATCGGCTCAGTGGTGCTGCGCGATCGGCAACCGCGGCCGTGGTGGATTGGTTTCATCATCGCGTTCATGTTGTTGATGGTTCTTTTCCTCGCGATTTCATGGCTGCTGATTCGCGGCGTCGGTATTTGGGGCATCAATATTCCGGTCGCCTGGGGATACGCGATTGTGAATTTCGTCTGGTGGATCGGGATCGCGCACGCCGGGACCTTCATCTCCGCGATTTTGCTGTTGATGTTTCAACACTGGCGCACCGCCATCAATCGCTTCTCCGAAGCGATGACACTATTTGCGATCGCGTGCGCAGGAATGTTCCCGCTGCTGCATCTTGGGAGGCCGTGGGTTTTCTACTGGATCCTACCATATCCCGACACGATGAAAATGTGGCCGCAATTTCGTAGCCCCCTCGTATGGGATGTTTTTGCGGTCGGCACTTATTTCACTGTGTCGCTGCTGTTCTGGTATCTCGGTTTGGTTCCTGACCTGGCGACGGTGCGCGATCGTGCCCGCAAGAAGTGGCAGAAAATCTTTTATGGCGTGCTCGCGCTCGGTTGGCGCAACTCCGCCGCGCACTGGCAGCGTCATCAGATTGCATATCTGCTCCTCGCCGCACTCGCCACGCCGCTGGTGCTCTCGGTGCACAGCGTTGTGAGTCTCGATTTTTCGGTCGCACAATTGCCCGGATGGCATTCCACGATTTTCCCGCCGTATTTCGTGGCAGGCGCGATTTACTCCGGCTTCGCGATGGTGATCACGATCGTTATTCCGGTTCGAAAAATTTACCGGCTGGAAAATCTCATCACGCTCCGCCACTTCAACAATATGGCGAACGTGATGCTCGTGACCGGGCTCATCGTGGCTTACGGCTATTTCATCGAAGCCTTTATGTCGTGGTACAGCGGCGACATTTTTGACCAATACATGATGACCAATCGCGTGCTCGGTCCGTATGGCTGGATTTTCTGGCTGCTGATGTTGGTGAACGTGGTCATTCCGCAGGCGCTTTGGTCAGCCCGTGTGCGCCGCAATCTCGTCGCGCTGTTTCTCGTCGCGTTATCGATTAATCTCGGAATGTGGCTCGAGCGGTTCGTGATCATCATCACGAGTTTGCATCGCGATTTTGTGCCGTCGTCGTGGGGAATGTTTTTCCCCACCATCTGGGATTGGGCCACGCTGTTCGGCAGCATCGGTTTATTTCTCACGCTGTTGTTCTTGTTCATCCGCTTTCTTCCGATGATCGCCATTTCCGAAACGCGCGAACTTGTCGCCGAACCGCAGAAGGCAATGACACTATGAAGAAGGAAAACCTTTTTGGTGTCGCTGCGGAATTCAGAACGCATGAAGACCTGCTGCGCGCCTCGGAAGAAGCTTATGCGCAAGGTTATCGCAAAATGGACGGCTACGCGCCATTCCCGGTCGATGGCTTGGCCCAGGCGCTTGGGAAACGCAATCGCGTGCCGCTGATGGTGTTGATAGGCGGGATCATCGGCGGCGCGGGCGCCTATTACATGATGTGGTATGCAAATGTAGTCAGCTACCCAATCAACATCGGCGGACGGCCAATGCACAGTTGGCCGGCGTTCATTCCTATCACATTCGAGCTTACGGTACTGTGCGCCGGGCTCGTGGCATTCTTCGGCTCGTTAGGCACATGCGGTCTGCCGAAACCGTATCATCCCATGTTCAACTTGCCGGAATTCGAGCGCGCCTCGCAGGACCGATTTTTCCTCTGTATCGAAGCCGACGACCCAATCTTCGATGTGACGAAGACGCGTGAGTTTTTGCATCGCCTAAGTCCTCTCACTGTCGCGGAGGTCCCGAAATGAGATCAAGCAAGGCCACGCAGAAAGTCGGTAGGGCGCGACCGCCGGGCGCGCCGAAGCACCCACAACGCAAGAAGCTTCCACACGACCGGCCGCTTTGGACAAGACCCGAAGACGAAGTTTTCTTCATCACAGTTTGTTGCAATCCGCGGCACAAGAATCAACTCTGCCGATCGCAAAATTCGCGTGAGATTTTTGATTCGGTTGAGTTCCGAAACCGAAATCACATTTGGTACGCGCATTTAGTCGTCTTGATGCCTGACCACTTGCACGCGTTGATTTCTTTTCCTTACGAGCAGCCAATTCGGCAAATAGTTAGTGATTGGAAACGGTTCTTGGCGACAAAAGTTAAAATTCAATGGCAGCGCGATTTCTTTGATCATCGTTTGCGGAAGGAAGAAAGCTATCGAGAGAAGGCCGATCACATCCGCGCGAACCCGATCCGCGCAGGATTGATCGCGGAATCGGACGAGTGGCCTTATTTTTGGGTGGCTGATCCTCAGAAAGATAATACGAATAGTGAATATCGAACTCTGTGTCGCGGCGCGCCCGGCGGTCGCGCCCTACCACTGATTGCCGCTGCAGCGCTGCTGGTCACCGCTTGTCGCCACGACATGATGAATGAGCCGCGGGCGAAGACGTTTGCGCAAAGCGATTTTTTCAAAGACGGTGCGAGCGCGCGGCTGTTGCCGCTTAATGTGGTGCCGCGCGGGCAAGCGCAGGTGAACGATGCGCTTCACACCGGCCTGACGAATGGCGTGTATGTCACTCAATTGCCGACGAAGTTGACGCCGCAATTGCTCGGTCGCGGGCAAGAACGCCACCAGGCATTCTGCGCGGAATGCCACGGGCGAGTTGGCGACGGCAACGGAATGGTCGTGCAGCGCGGTTTCCCCGTGCCACCGTCATATCACCTCGAGCGACTGCGGAACGCGCCGATCGGTCATTTCTTTGATGTCATGACGAATGGTTACGGCGCAATGTTCTCCTACGCGGCGCAAGTAGAACCGCAGGATCGCTGGGCCATCGCCGCCTACATTCGCGCTCTGCAATTGAGCCAGCACGCAAATCCAAACGATTTGCCGCCTGAGGTGCGAAATAAATTGGAGGCGGAATGGAAATGAAAAGCTCGATCCTGGACGCTCGGCGTATTGCTTTTGTGGTTGGAATCGCGGGGCTAGTTGCGTGCGTGGCGGGCTGGGCAATCGATCAGCGTGAATTTTTTATTTCGTATCTTTTCGCTTTTCTGTTTTGGCTCGGCATCGCGCTTGGCTGCTCCGGGTTTTTGATGATCCACCATCTCACGGCGGGCAGATGGGGTTATCCGATTCGTCGATTTCTCGAAGCGGCAATCGGCACGCTGCCGCTTCTGGCCGTGCTGTTTGTGCCGATCCTTTTCGGTCTGGCGCAACTTTATCCGTGGGCGACGCCAGCCCACGTCGCCACCGACAAGGTTTTGCAGCACAAACACGTTTACGAAAACGCGCCGCTGTTCGTCCTGCGCGCATTCGTCAATTTTGCCATCTGGATCGGGATGGCGCGCTTGTTGATCAAGTGGTCGGTCGAACAGGATGCCACTACGTCGGTCGAACCGACCAGAAAATTGCGCAAGCTGAGCGGACCCGGGCTCGTGATTTATCCTATGACGGTCACGTTTGCCTGCGTCGACTGGGTAATGTCGATGGAAGCCGATTGGTATTCCACAGTGTTCACGTTGCTGGTTTGCATTGGCCAAATGCTGAGCGCACTGGCGTTCATCATCCTTTTACTCACGTGGCTCGGCCCGCGAAGCTCGTTAGGCAAAATTCTAGGGAGAGAGAATTTTCATCATCTCGGAAATCTGCTGCTCACCTTCACGATGCTCTGGGCTTATCTGGCTTACGCGCAGCTAATCATCATTTGGTCCGGCGATCTGCCGCACGAGATTTCGTGGTATCTGCATCGGATCGCGGATGGCTGGAAGGTGATCGCGTTTGGGCTCCTCATTTTTCATTTCTTTGGCCCGTTTTTCCTGCTGTTGTTTCGGCAAACGAAATTGCGGCCGCACGCGCTGGTCGCCATCGCAGCGGTCATTTTCATTGCGCACATCGCCGATGTCTGGTGGGAGGTCGCGCCATCGCTTTATCAAAACGGTTTTCACATAACCTGGATCGCGCCGGCAGCCTGGCTTGGTATCGGCGGTATTTGGCTGGCGATTTTCTTCTGGCGACTTGAAGCGCGGCAGCTCGTACCAATGAACGATCCGCGATTTGTTGTCGCAGTTCCCGCATGAATGCAGAACGTCACGCGCACGAAGAAAAAGATGTCGACGTCGCGTCGATGTTTTTGATTGCGCTGGTTCTGTTTTTGTCCTGCGCGCTGATTTTTCTGTGCATCGGCGGCGTCATGCGTTTTCTGAGCATCAAAAAAGCGGCGCGCGAGGCCCCACCGCGCGTTGCACCAATGGCGGGAGCGTTTCCGCAACCGCGTGTGCAGGTGCGGCCCGCGCTCGACTTGGAAAAGCTGCGCGTCGCCGAGGACGCACAGTTGAATTCGTATGGTTGGATCAATCGCGACGCCGACGTGGCGCGCATTCCAATTCATCGCGCGATGCAATTGATCCTCGAACGCGGCCTGCCTGATGTCGGCAAAAACGAGACACCGCTTCATTACATGCAGTCTCGCCCGCAGGAAGTCCCTTCACCCAAACCGGTCCCGCGATGAAAAGCAAACTCATGCTCATACTCGTACTTCTGCCCGTAATCGCTACGCAGGCGAACGCGCTTACGCCTGACGAACTAAATCAGATCACGTTCGAGCAGAAGATTGGACAGCAAATTTCAACGGACCTGCGGTTTCGCGATTCTGGCGGGACATTGGTCAGGCTGGAGGAATGTCTGGACAGCAAACCGACATTGTTGGTGCTCGGTTATTTCCACTGTCCGATGCTGTGCACGTTCATCAACAATGGCTTGATCGACGCGATGCAGGAATTGCGCCTGAGCGTCGGCCGCGACTTCAACGTTATCGATCTAAGCATTGATCCTCACGAGACCTCTATGCTGGCGGGGACGAAGAAAACTGAATACGTCAAGCTCTACGGAAGGCATGGCGCAGAGCGGGGCTGGTTTTTTTTGACCGGCGATGCGCCGGCGATCCAAAGAATCGCGCGCGAGACGGGGTTTCATTTCGCCTACGATCCGCAGACGAACGAGTTCGCACATCCGAGCGGCGTGATCGTGCTCACGCCGGAAGGAAAAATCTCGCGTTATCTTTTCGGCGCGAATTTTTCGGGTAACGACTTGCGCGACGCAATTGTCGTTGCTGGCAGGAATGAGAACGGGTCGCTGATCCAGCGGCTTGCGCTGATTTGTTATCACTACAATCCAATCACCGGCAAATATGGCAGCCTTGTCATGGCGATCGTGCGCGTCAGCGGCGTAGCGACTGTCGTGACGGTGGTTGGCTTTATTGCGGTGATGGTAGGGCGCGACCGCCGGGCGCGCCGTGGCGTTTCGTTTGAACACCGCGAGCGGACGGCTCGGCGAGCCGTCCCTACCAATGATTGACCAGGGCGTGTATGGACCAATTTCGTCTGTTTCCGCCGGAAGCTTCGACGAGCGCGCAGCAGATCGATTGGATCTACTTCGCGCTCGTGGCGCTCACGGTCCTCATCTGCGTGATCGTTTTTGTGCCGATCATTTTTTTTTCAATTAAATATCGGCGCGGCTCGAAGGCAGACCGCTCGAATCCACGGGTGGAATCGGTATTCATCGAAAGCGGATGGACGATTGTGCCACTGCTGATTTTCATCGGCCTCTTCAGCTGGGGTGCGGTGGTTTATTTTCATGTGGAAAATCCGCCACGGGACGCGTTGCAAGTTCAGGTGATTGGCAAGCAATGGATGTGGCGTTTGCAACACGCGGAGGGGAAACAAGAAATCAACGAACTGCACGTGCCGGTGGACCGCCCGGTAGAGTTGACGATGACTTCGCAGGATGTGATCCACAGTTTTTTCGTGCCCGCGTTTCGGTTGCATCAGGATGTGGTACCTGGGAAATACACGCACGAATGGTTTCGAGCGACGCGACCTGGCGAGTATCACATTTTTTGTTCGCAATATTGCGGCACGCAACACTCGGCAATGATCGGCCGCGTGGTGGTGATGGAGCCGCTGGATTATGAGCGCTGGCTGAATACCGGGCGCCCGATGGAAAGCATCGCGCTCGCAGGGGAACGATTGTTTCGTGAGCGCGGCTGCAGCGGATGCCACAGTGTGAACTCGAAATTTCATGCGCCGCTGTTGGAAGGGACTTGGGGAAAACCGGTGCCGTTGGAGAGCGGCGAGATGGTTACTGTTGATGAACGTTACGTGCGCGACTCGATTTTGCTTCCGGGAAAAGAGATCTCTAAAGGCTACCAGAACATCATGCCGAGTTTTGCGGGCACGCTGAGCGAGGAAGAAATCATGCAATTAATCGCTTATATCAAATCGATTGGCAACCAAACGTCGCCCAGCGAATCCGCGCCTAACGCATCGAGATGAAAACTGCCATCGAGATCGACATTCAAACCGAAGGCGAGATGCCGCGGGAGCATTATCTCAATGTCAAAACCGGCGTTAAGGCGTGGCTGCTAACGATGGATCACAAACGGATCGGTATTCTTTATCTATGGACGATTCTTGTATTTTTTCTGATCGCGAGCGTGGCGGCGGCAATGATGCGGATTGAGTTACTGACGCCGCAGGGTGACTTCGTAACGAACGAAACCTATAACAAGCTCTTTACTATCCACGGCGTGCTGATGGTGTGGTTCTTTCTCATTCCATCGATCCCAACGGTGCTCGGAAATTTTGCCATTCCGATGATGATTGGTGCGCGCGACGTGGCTTTTCCAAAGCTGAATCTGCTCAGCTGGTATATTTTTGTGGCGGGCGGCGCGCTGACACTGTGGGCGATCATTCACGGCGGTGTGGATACCGGCTGGACGTTTTACACGCCATACAGCACGACCTACGCGAACTCACACGTGATCACGATGGCTGCCGGTGTATTTGTGGCCGGTTTTTCTTCGATCATCACCGGAATGAATTTCATGGCCACGATCCACAAAATGCGCGCCGCGGGGCTTACGTGGTTTCGGTTGCCGCTGTTCATTTGGTCGATGTATGCGACGAGCGTGATCCTGGTGCTGGCTACGCCGGTTCTGGCAATCACGCTCGCGGTGATGTGCGTGGAGCGCATCTGGGGCGTGGGCATTTTCGACCCCAAGCTCGGGGGCGATCCGATTCTGTTTCAGCACATGTTCTGGTTCTATTCGCATCCGGCGGTTTACATCATGATCTTGCCGGGTATGGGCGTGGTCAGTGAGTTGATCACCTGTTTTTCCCGCAAACAGATTTTCGGTTATGGCTTCGTCGCGGCGGCCAGCATGGCCATCGCGGTTCTGGGTTTTCTGGTGTGGGGACACCATATGTTTGTCAGCAGCCAATCGGTATATGCCGGCATGGTGTTCTCGATCTTGAGTTTCCTCGTTGCGATCCCATCCGCGATTAAAGTCTTCAACTGGACGGCCACATTGCACAAGGGCTCCATTCATTTCGCTACGCCGATGCTTTACGCGCTCGGGTTCATCGGGCTGTTCACCATTGGTGGAATGACCGGACTCTTTCTCGCCACGCTCGCTGTCGATGTTCACGTGCACGACAGCTATTTTGTCATTGCACATTTTCATTACATCATGGTGGGCGGAATGGTCATGGCGTTCATGGGGGGCCTGCACTATTGGTGGCCGAAAATCACCGGGCGGTTGTATCCGGAGATGGCTGGGAAACTGGCGGCCCTCACCACATTCCTCGGATTCAATCTCACTTTTTTTCCGCAGTTCATTCTTGGTTACCTGGGTATGCCGCGGCGGTATCATGCGTATCCGCCGGAATTCCAAATGTTCAATGTGCTCTCAACCGCCGGTGCCTCGATTCTCGGCATCGGTTATCTGCTCCCGCTGATTTACTTTTTGTGGTCGCTAAAGTTTGGCCGCGTTGCCGGACCTAATCCGTGGCGCGCAACTGGCCTTGAGTGGCAAACCCCGTCGCCGCCGCCGAAACATAATTTCGAGGACAAAACGCCGATCGTTACTGAAAAACCGTACTCGTATTCTGCTAAAGAAGATGCCGATCTTAATCTTGCCAGTATCTAGAGAAGGAGCCGGGTGTGGTAGGGCGCGACCGCCGGGCGCGCCGCAACGACCCGGACGGCCTGCCGCAGTTGCGGGATCCCTACCATTATGAATACGACCACTACTATTGAAGCGGGCTTGGTTCATCAGCAGTTCGATGACATCGGGCAGCAGCGTGAGGCAGCTAAGCTCGGGATGTGGATTTTCCTGGCGACCGAAGTGCTCTTCTTTGGGGGACTATTTCTCAGTTATACGGTTTACCGGTTTGTTTATGGCCACGCGTTCGTCGAAGCGAGTCGCAAGCTGGACGTCGTGATCGGCGGAACCAACACCGCCGTACTTTTGATCAGCAGTTTGCTCATGGCGTTTGCGGTCCGCGCATCGAAGCTGGACCAGAGGCGTATGCTGACGGGGCTGCTACTTGGCACAGCGTTTCTCGGCTGCGTGTTCATGTTGCTCAAAGGGGTCGAGTATCACAAAGATTACGTCGATCATCTCGTCCCGCGCATGGGTTTTAAATGGGAAGGCGCCGATCCCGGCAATGCCGAGCTATTTTACTGGATTTATTTTGCCATGACGGGACTGCATGCGATCCACGTGACGGTGGGCATTGGGATTTTGCTGGTGCTGGCGCTGCTGGCCTGGCGCAACACGTTTTCAAATGGAAATCACAACACCATCGAGATCGCCGGATTGTACTGGCACTTCGTTGATATCGTGTGGTGTTTTTTGTTCCCGTTGTTGTATTTGGTGGGGCATCGGTAATGGAAAAGGTCGTTGATCCCAAAATTTATTTTCGAACGGCTATCGCCTTGCTGCTACTGCTGGCCGCGACCTGGATGATTGCCTATATCAATCTTGGCCTGTTTAATCTGATAGCCGCGCTCGCCATCGCAATTACCAAGGCGATCGTCATCGCGCTGTTCTTCATGCACATCAAAGGAAGCAGCCGCCTGTTGCACCTTGCAGCCATCGCCGGTGTGATGTGGCTGTTAATTTTGATCTCCCTTACGCTCAGCGATTTTTTAACTCGCGGCTGGACCCAGTGAGTCACCAACCGACCTTTACAGGGGTTTGTTGCCGGACAAGTACGTTGGCCATGCTACGTCAAGATCACGCGCTCGATATGCGCGTAGATATTGAACGACGGTGGTCGCAAAAATCCGATCAACGTTTGATTGTTTTCCCGCGCAAGACTCACTGCCAAGGTGGAAGGCGCCGAGACTGAAGCGACGATGGCAATCCTAGCCGCGAGTGCTTTCTGGACAATCTCGAAAGAAGCGCGACCGCTGACCAGAAGAAGATGTCGGTCTAACGGAAGCGATCCAGTCTTCCCGCGCAATTTTCAATTCACCGTCTACGGTAAAAATTCCGGCGGCATGAATTCCGCCGGTACGCGCGAAATCGCTCTGCGCACTTCGCAGTTTTTCTGGAAGCGACAGCAGGCTTTCGATATCGACGCGGATTTCTTTCGATGTTATCGGCGGGAAATTTTGCCGGATGGCGTCGATGCTTGTCTTTCCGCAAAGACCGCAACTGCTGGAAATTGTTCCAAAGCGCGTCGTGGAGTTCAATTTCATGCCGTCCTTGAGATCGATAATCACTCTGTTATCGCAATCTGGCGAAATGTTCGCGATTTCCTCGCGCTCGCGCACGAGCGCTTCGGAAACTAGAAAACCAGCGGCGAGCTCTTCGTCATGACCGGGCGTCCGCATCGTGGTCGCTAAAGCTTTGCGGCCGATGCAAATTTCAAGTGGTTCTTCGATGGTCAGATCATCGGGCAAGTATTCCAGCTCGCCGTCGTGCTTTCGGCGGATGATTTTTTGCGAGTCGATGCTGCTTTCCTTCATGTAAGATGAGCTGCCTCAATGCTATCATTGGACGCGGTGGAAATCTGCCATCTTTACATTTCGCCGGGACACAATTTTGTCGGCCATCACGGACGGGAGCCGGACGATTACCCAATGATCGAGGTGCCGACGATCGAATGTGTGCCTGGCCGCGGGACTCGTGGCGATCGCTACTTCGATTTCAAGGACGACTACAAGGGCCAGATCACATTTTTTTCACTCGACGTTTTCGATCAGCTTAGCCAGGCGCTGGGGCTTGGACAGCGATCACCGGCCGAGGCGAGGCGGAACATCATCGTGCGCGACGCCGATCTTAATGAACTAATCGGCCAGGATTTTGAAGTGCAAGACGTTCGTTTTCATGGCACGCAGGAATGCCGGCCATGCTATTGGATGGACCGCGCCATCGCACCTGGCGCGGAAGAATTTTTGAAAGGTCGCGGCGGTTTACGCGCGAAAATTCTTAGCGACGGTGAATTGCGCTCGACTGCGCGACTCGCTGCCCTTGAAGCCCTTCGCCGGCGATCAGTCGCCTCGCCCTTCTCAAGGGAGAGGGCAGGGCGAGAGGTTTATTGGACGGTGGACAACTCTTCGCCTCAATCCGCTCCTCTTCACGAAGAGGATAGGCGGAACGTCGGCCCAACTCTTAGCGCTGTGCTGCTCGCTGGTGGCCAATCGCGTCGGATGGGCCGAGATAAAGCAACGCTTTTGTTTCACGGTAAACCGCTCTGGCAAATTCAACTTGAGCTGCTACGGAGACTGGAACCGGCGGAGATTTTCGTTTCGGCGAGAACTGATCCGGCGTGGCGGCCTGCCGACGTGCTGTTTGTCGCAGACGATCCCCCGTCATGCGGACCGCTTTGCGGCATTGCCGCGTCGCTGGTGCAGATGCACAAGGCACATCTGCTTGCACTCGCGATCGATATGCCGAGTATGAGCGATCAATACTTAAAGTTTCTCTGCGATCAGATCGAGCCGGGGACAGGCATCGTCCCGACGATTGACAGCCGCGCCGAGCCGTTGGCGGCGATTTATCCCCGAGAAGCAGATGCCGATTTTCGTCGCGCGCTGGCGGGTAC
>QHRD01000080.1 GCA_003220005.1 Verrucomicrobiota bacterium
TTTCGATTCACAGATTTCGCAGATTTACACAGACTTTCGAAGAGCACTGTCTGGTTTTTGGTTTGTCTGAGAATCTGCGAAAATCTGCGCAATCTTTGGACGGCACTTCTTCGCAACCTGACGCCGAAATTTACCTGTAGCGTTTCTCACTATGAAAAGGTTGAAACGACCCGTTCGGAAGGAAAAACGATCGACGCGCAGCGGCGCGACCCGTCATCCAAACCGCCTGCGCGATCGCGATGGTAACTCCTCTATTCGCAGGCGGCGGCATCCCAAGACTGAACTGGAAGCCGCCATTCAGCGATTTGTCGATCTTTACGACTTTGCGCCGATCGCTTACGTCAGCTTTGACCGCGCCGGACGGATTGAGGAAGCCAATCTGGTGGCGACTGAGCTGCTGGGCGAGCCGCGGGATCGGTTAATCGGCCGGCCGTTCGCGTTCTACGTGGGCGATTTGGATTTATTCCTGCGGCACTTGCTTTATTGCCGCACCTCGCAGCAACAGGTGGAAACGGAATTAGAATTGAAGCCGAGAAAAGGCGTGCGGATTCCGGCGCTCCTTTGCAGCAGGCCGATCACTTCGACGACGAGAAACGGCGCGCTGCTCTATCAGACCGCCATCATGGATTTGAGCGAGCGCAAACGCGCGGAAGAAGCATTGCGCGCCAAGGAGGCCGAGCTGGAAGCGGTCATCAATCGCACGCCTTTCATGCTCACCCGTTGCAGCCGCGATCTCCGATATCGATTCGTCAGCCAGGCTTACGCCGACATGCTTGGCCGCGCACCGGACGAAATCGCCGGCAAGCCGATCGTTGAGATCATGGGCGAAGAAGGTCTGAAGACAATTTCGCCCCACATTGAAAAGGTGCTGAAAGGCCAACACGCCGAATACGAAACGGAAGTATCTTTTCGCGGCGTCGGCGCGCCCTGCTTGCGTTGCGTTTATACGCCCGACCGGGATTCGAATGGTAATGTGATCGGGTGGTTCGCTTCCATCGTTGACGTTACCGAGTGGAAGCGCGCTGAATACCGGCTGGCGGTTAATCTTGCCGTCACGAAAATCCTCGCTGAATCGCCCGCCCTTAGCGATGCGGTGCCGAGAATTCTCCAGACCATTTGTGAAACCTTGAGATGGGAATTAGGAGATTTCTGGACGCTGGAGCCGAAGGCTAAGGTCCTGCGCTGCCTGGAAATCTGGGAGTGCCGTGCCGGCAGTCTGCCAAAGTTCAAGGCGATATGTCGTGAACGCACGTTTGCTCTGGGAATTGGTCTGCCGGGACGCGTCTGGAGTAGCCTCAAACCGGCATGGGTTCCGGATGTCACCAAGGACAATAATTTTCCGCGCGCGTCGATTGCGGCCAGCGAAGGCCTTCATGGCGGTTTCGCGTTTCCGATTTTCTTCAGAAAGCACTTCCTGGCGGTGATGGAATTCTTCAGCCGCGAGATCCGCGAGCCCGATGAAGAGTTGCTGCGGATGTTCGCCAGCATTGGTAGCCAGATCGGGCAGTTCATGGAACGCAAACGCGCGGAAGAAGCTTTGCAACAGTCCAAAGAGTTGCTGGAAGTGCGCGTCCGCGAGGGAACACGCGAGTTACGTGTGGCAAATACAGAATTAAGAAATGAGATCGAGCGTCGCAAGGGGCTCGAAGGAGAGATCCTCGCTGTTTCCGACCGGGAGCAACAACGGCTGGGTCAGGAACTACATGACGGAGTTTGCCAGCACCTCACCGCGGTCGCGTTCATGGCGCGCTCGGTCGCGTTGCGTCTGAAGAATCACCGCGTTATCGACGTAACTGACATCGAAAAAATCGCCCAACTGGTGAACGACGCCGCGGGCGACATGCGCAATCTTTCCCGCGCTTTGCATCGGAGCGACGTAGACGCGCCCAGACTGACTGGTGCATTGCAAGATTTGGTCGACCGGGAAGTCTGGAGAGTGTCCTGCCGGCTGGAAGTCAAACCGTCATTTCAAATTGAGGATGACATGGTCGCGGCGCAGCTCTATCGCATCGCCCGCGAAGCGGTCATCAACGCTAACAAGCATTCGCACGCGCGGGAAATTGTCGTAAGACTAGAGCGATCGCGAGGGGGAATGGTTTTGCACGTAACCGATGACGGTGTCGGATTTTTAAACGGGACGGAACCGAGACAGGGCCTGGGTTTTCACATCATGAATTACCGCGCTCAAGTGATGGGCGGCCGTTTGGAAATCGAGTCTCCAAAACGCGGCGGCACGCGCGTGTCCTGTTATTTACCGAATAAGGCATTACAATCGCGCAAGAAAGAAAACGCCGGCTCAGGCCTCCCAGGGAAGATCGCAAACGCATTGGCGGCCTTGATCTAAATTTCCTACATCGGGCGAGCCGTCGAGCAGCGAATCGCTAAGAGACAACTGGAGGAAAACTAATGACTCACAGTGCGACAACGCCAGCCGAACCGGCCACAACTCAAACCAACGTTGCGCGCGCGGCCAAGAAGAGTCCCCGATGCGATCCACCGGAGGCAAAACGCATCGTGATTGTGGATGATCACCCGCTATTTCGAAAGGGACTGCAGGAAATGATTCATTCCGATGGAACCTTCGCCGTCTGCGGAGAAGCAGGGAACGCCACGGAAGCCATGGCGATCATTCGCAAACTGGCTCCCGATATGGCGATTGTCGATCTCAGTTTGCCGGGCGCTAATGGGATTGAGCTTATCAAAAACATCCGCGCAGAATTTCCGAGGCTGCCAATTCTCGTGCTCTCGATGCATGATGAATCGCTCTACGCAGTGCGAGCGCTGCGTGCCGGAGCGGACGGCTACGTCATGAAACATGAAGCGATGGCCAACGTGATCCAGGCCATCCGCGAAGTTTTTAATGGACGCCCGTATCTCAGTCCGGCCATGGCGGCGCAAGTAATCACGCAATTCGCGCATCGCCAGGCTGAAGGCGAGACCGACGCGGTCGAAAGACTCAGCGATCGCGAACTTGAAATTCTGGAACTGATCGGCAAAGGCAAGGAAGTCCGCGAGATCGCGAAAGTACTGCATCTCAGCCCCAAGACAGTGGAAAGCCACCGGGCGCATATCAAAGATAAACTGGACCTGAAAAACTCGCGCGAAGTCGCGCGCTTCGCCCTGCAATGGCTGCAGGCGCGCGAGGCGTAGGCGGGCGTGCCCGCTTGCGGCCTGGGTAGCGCACCCGTCTCGCGTGCTGGCGAGCGCGTCCTCGCGATCGCGAACTTTTGTTATGACTTCGTGTCATCCCAAAGCAACGAGATTCTAAGAAAAGCCTGTTTCGGCGCGACGCCGAAACCAACACGCGAGACGCGTGCGCTACCCGGAGCCGACACACTTTCCCTTTCGCTCTCTCGCCACCCGGCGCATATTTCAGGCGATGGCTTCGCGGAACCGCGACGCGGTTGAGGAACTGCTTCACACCTACGGGGAAACAGGCGGCATAAATTATCTCGACGTCGCCGCCACGCTCCCTTCGCGTCTCGCCATCGAGGCGGCGTGCACGGAACTGATGAGCTTGATGTTTCCCGGTTTTCGTAGCGAGGCGCTGGTGAGCTCCGACGATCTCGCTGACACCACGCGCATTCGCGTTCGGCATTTGCACGCGCGATTGAAAAAAGAAATTTGCCGAAGCCTCGGCAAAATTCCACCGGACGCAGCGACCGAAGCAAAAGCCGAAGAGGTCTTGACCGATTTCTTAAAGCAGCTGCCGTCGGTTCGCCGGCTGCTTTGGACGGACATCGACGCCGCTTACGAAGGCGACCCGGCCGCGAGAAGCTACGAGGAAATCATTCTCGCTTACCCGGCGTTGGAAGCGGTCGCCATTTATCGAATGGCGCATCTGCTTTACGACAAAGTGCCATTCATTCCACGCATCATGACCGAATGGGCGCATGGCCGCACCGGGATCGACATTCATCCGGGCGCGCAAATCGGCCCAAACTTTTTCATCGATCACGGCACCGGCGTGGTCATCGGTGAAACGACAGAGATCGGCGCGCGCGTGAAGCTTTATCATGCGGTCACGCTCGGTGCGCGCAGTTTTCAAAAGGACCAGCACGGCAAAATCAAAAAAGGCGGGAAACGCCACCCCACCGTCGAAGACGACGTGACCATTTACCCCGGGTCAACCATTTTGGGCGGCGAAACCGTGATCGGCGCAAGATCGACCATCGGCGGCAACGTTTTCCTCGTGCAAAGCGTGCCGCCGGATTCGCTGGTATATTACGAGGAGAAACAACTGCGCATCGTGCCGAAGCGAAAAAAGCGGCCCGCGACAACGCGCGATGAGTTTCGAGAATGAAAATGCGCCACGCATCAAACGGTACGGCGCGACCCAGTTCACCCGCCGGGCGCGGCCCGGGCGCGTCGTCGATTACGATCAGGAGCAAGAGTAAGATTGAGAGGAAGAGTTGATGATTTACCTCGATTACAACGCAACCACGCCGCTCTGTGACGCGGCGCGCGAAGCGATGCTGCCTTATCTCGGCCGCCACTTTGGCAATCCGTCTAGTGTGCACGCTGCTGGCCGCGAAGCGCGCGCGGCCATCGACAATGCGCGGGACAAACTCGCAGCATTGCTGCGCGTCAAACCGCACGAAATCATTTTTACCGGCGGCGGCACTGAATCGTGTAACCTGGCTGTGCTTGGGCTGGCGCGTTGCCAGATGGAACAGGGCGGTCACATCATTTCGGCCAAAACCGAACATCACGCAGTGCTCAACGCCGTCGAGCACTTGGAAAAACATGAAGGCTTCGAAGTGACGTGGCTCAATGTGTCGCGTGACGGAATCGTTGATCTCGATCAGCTTGCGGATTCGATTCGTCCTGAGACCCGACTCGTTTCGATCATGGCGGCAAATAACGAGACCGGTGTGATTCAGCCGATGCGCGAAATTTCGCAGATCTCTCGTGAGCAAGGTGTTCTCCTGCACAGCGACATGGTGCAATCGTTTGGAAAAATCCAGGCGGACCTTTCACTGGTCGATGCCGCGAGTTTCGCTGGGCACAAGTTTTATGGGCCCAAAGGCGCCGGATTTCTTTTTCTACGGAGCGGCTTATCAATCCAACCCATTATGTTTGGTGGGGCGCACGAAAATGAACGACGCCCAGGGACAGAAAACGTCGCCGCAATCGCAGGAATGGCAGCGGCGGCCGAATGGACATTGCGTGATTGCGACGAAGAACAGCAGCGCGAAGGGAAGTTGCGCGATGAACTCTGGACGCGGATTTCGAAGAGTGTTCCGGAAGCAAAGCAAAATGGCGCGAATGCGCCTCGGCTGGCAAACACATTGAACGTGAGTTTGCTCGGGCTCGATTCCGAGACGCTTCTTATTGCGCTCGATTTGGAAGGCGTATGCGCGTCGAGCGGCTCTGCTTGCATGGTCGGCTCAGTCGTGGCGTCGCACGTTTTGCTGGCAATGGGTTTGCCAATCGAGAGAGCGCGCTCGGCGGTTCGCTTCTCGTTAGGCAAATGGACCACCGCAGACGAGATCAAAGCCACCGGAGACGCCGCCAGGAAAATTGTCGAACGTCTGCGGACGCGAAAGAGCGCATATGCCGTTGCTTAGGCAGCTCGAATTTGTGCTTGTAGGGCAGGCGCTTCGTCTGCCGAAATCCGAGCCGGCAAGCGATGCGCTTGCCCTACAATTGCGTGGATGCGATCTGAGGCTCGAAAGGAACGCACGTGATCTATTGCGCGCCAATGGCGCGGCTCGAATCGCGGTCGAACTCCGAGTTGAATGGAGCCCGCGCCTCAACACATCCGCTGGCCGGGCTGATTATCGCCAGAAACTCATTTCGCTAAATCCGCGGTTGTATGAGCATCCGCCAGAAATCGATCGCACTCTGCGCCATGAACTGGCCCATCTTCTCGCTCAATTTCGTGCGGGTCGGCGCCGGATTCTTCCGCATGGCAAGGAGTGGCAACAGGCGTGTCGCGATTTGGAAATCGCGGATGAAAAGCGCTGTCATAATCTCCCGTTTCCGGCAAGACGATACGCAGCGCGTTTCATTTACCGGTGCCCAAATTGCCGACGGGAATTTCCGCGCGTCCGGCAGGTACGCCGTGCGGTTGCGTGCCTGGCCTGCTGTCGCGCGCACAATGGAGGTGAATTCGACGCGCGGTTTCGATTGAAGCTGGTAGGGACATCGCGCTGCGATGTCCGGACGCCGCAGCGCGGCGTCCCTACCACATCGCTGTTATGTTGAGCGAATCAAAAGTGGCGAAAAATTGAGATCGGCCATCCTCGGAGATTGCGAATTCCGAAATAAATGAAAAGAATAGGTTGTGACGCGCGTTTATGAAAATACTCGCGGGCAAAATTTCAAAAGAATTGAAGAAGGCAGTTCATTGCGCCGTTTACGAAACTGAGTTGGCGCGCGTGTGGCCGCGCGATGGCAAGACACGCGAAGCGAAAATTGCGCTATTCGCCAAAGAGAACGGTTGGCGGCTTCGCTTCTACAAGGACGGACTTTGCGCGATCTTTGACAGAGAGCCGTTAGGCTGAACGCAGAGGTGGATCGACTTACTCCGATCGAAGATTCGCCGTGGCGAAAGGCGATTACAACTCCTCGCCGAAAGGCGCAGATAAAATCTGGCGGCAAAGCCGGCACCTGACAGGCAACGTGCTCGGAGATCGCGTTCCACCCATTAGTTCCCTTCGCAGTTTTTTCCCCTGCACAGCCTCGCCCTCCTTTGTCATGTCGAGCGAAGTCGAGACATCTCTAATTTTTTGGTCGAGCACGTAACGCAGAATAAAATCGAGAGATTGCTCGACTACGCTCGGAATGACAAATCAGTCAACGTGGCGTTAAGCTTCGCTCTCGTTCTCCTCGCCTTTTGTCGCTTTTTCGCCACGCAATTTCGCCTGTATGAACCTGTCGATATCGCCGTCCATCACGTCCTGCACATTGCTGGTTTCCGCACCGGTGCGGTGGTCTTTCACCATTTGATACGGCTGAAACACGTAGGAGCGAACCTGGTTTCCCCAGGCGATCTCGCCTTTCTCTCCGTATTGGCGCTCCATCTCAGCGCGTTTCTTATCCTGTTCGAGCTGGTAAAGTTTTGCTTTCAACATTTTCATCGCCAGCTCGCGATTGCGTCCCTGGCTGCGCTCGGCCTGGCAGGCGACCACAATTCCACTGGGCTTGTGCAGAATCCGTACTGCAGTTTCAACCTTGTTGACGTTTTGACCGCCTTTGCCGCCGCTGCGAAACGTGTCGATCTCCAAATCGACGGGATTAATTTCGATCGGAGCAGTATCGGCAATTTCCGCCACAACATCTACGCTTGCGAACGAAGTGTGCCGCCGCTTATTCGCATCGAACGGCGAGATGCGCACGAGCCGATGCACGCCGCGTTCGGTCTGTAAGTGCCCGTAGGCATACTCGCCGGTCACCAGCAGCGTCACCGATTTGATGCCGACTTCTTCGCCCTGTTGAATGTCCACGGTTTGGGATTTGAAACCGTTGCGCTCGATCCAACGCTGGTACATCCGCAATAACATGTCCGCCCAATCGCACGACTCGGTGCCGCCCGCTCCGGAGTGAATGGTAACAAACGCATTCGCGCGATCGTTCTCGCCGGAAAGAAATTGGCGCAGTTCGAATTCTTCCAACTTATGAACCAGGCGGTCGCGTTCTGTCGCGACCTCTTTCTCTGCGTGCGCGCGGCCTGTCGGGTCGCTTTCTTCCAAAGCCAATTGTTGCAACGCGCTGAAATCTTCGATCTCGCGTTCCAGTTCTTGGAATGGATTAATCAACGAGCGGAGTCGCGAAACTTCCTCGACCTCGGCTTGCGCGCGCTCTCGATTCGACCAAAAATCGGGCGCGGCCATCCGCCCTTCGATTGCGGCTAGGTCTTTTTGGAGTTTTTCGACGTCAAAGAAACCTCCGCAGCTCGCGGACACGCGATTTCAAATCCTCAGCATCCGGGATGGAGATTTCCGTTGGCATGGGAAAAGATAATTGAATTCACTGCTAAGCGCAAAGTTATAGCGGTGGTTCGCCGCGGCGAACACCGGCATCCCATAATCGCAGCCGCTCGCCGCGGCGAGCCCTCTACAATCATCTGCGCGCAGAATCGTTCGGCTTCGGTTTGGCGCGCGCGGTCTCAAGGCGAAAAATTGTTTCCCCTTCCTTCATCAGATCAAGACGATCGCGCGCGATCGTTTCCAGATAAGTCACGTCTGTCTTGAGCAGATTGACCTCGCGGGTTTGACGCGCGAGCAAACTTTGCTGATCGTTTACCTGTTGTTGCAGGTTGTCGATTTCCGCCCGGCTCTGCATCAGTTTTTTATATGGTGGGACAAACAAGCTCACGATTACCAGCCAGATGGCGATGATGAGCAGAACGAGAAGAATCCGGTTCAGTCGACGCCAGACGCTGGCTTCGCGACGCGCGCGGAAATCGCCGTAAGTGTGATCCACTTTGGCGGATTGTAGCGCCTTACAGAGGTTTGTCACCAAGTTCTTCTTCGAATCGTAGCAGCCAGCCGATCGCCCACGCCGCCGCAACTTTATGTTACATATGTAACAGACTTCTACCGGGAAGCTACTCGCGGCTTGAATGTTTGCAGCGCTTTCCCGGCCTCCTGGAGTATTTCTTTTCGGCGCTGCCACGCGCGTTTTCCAAGGTAGCTAGGCGGCAGAATTCGCTGCGGCAGCAAGGGATCCTTTGTGATTGCATTTAGCCATGCCTCGCGCTCTGCCACTGCCCAGCGTCGCAATGTCTTTGCTGCGGTCTCGCTTCGGAGGCCGCCGGTAGGACGCTGGGCGAGCACTTTTAGATGCTGAGAATAGCCGCGGTTGATTCGCTGAAAGTCCCACGCGCCCGCAACGATTTGTTCATCCGATTCCCCTGCACAGGGCCGTGCCTCCAAAAGGATAAGTGATTCCACGTTGATCTTTCCACCTGCGATAATCTGGTGTTCCTCTTTTAATGGATCAGGCGAAATCCACACGCTGTTTTGCAGGTAACCAAAACCTCTTTCACGCAGGTAGCGCCATAATTGCTGTCGATGCGCATTTTCCCCACCGGTACATCGAAGAGGACCATTCGCCATTGTCCATCCCAAGGTCGCGCCCAGCGCCGCTCCGGATCACGTCCTCCCAGCGCATGCAGGCGTCCTTGCGCTGTTAACCGATAGATTCGATCACCCGGTACGGTGGTCCTACGCTCGATCCAACGGCGCCGTTCCAGCCGATGTAACTGATCGAGTAGACCTTTGCGATACGCCCAGCTCTCGTAGGACTCGGTTAAATTGCGGAATGTGGGGGCGCATGAGTTGCTCCGCAGTCCACAGAAGGAGATTTAACAATTCCTCAGTCTTAGCATTCACTACTGACTAATGAACGAAACCAATCGAACTGAGCAAGCAATTTTGTGTTACATATGTAACAAAGAACTGCAGGCATTTGTCGGCAATCAATTGGCAGTGGGGACACGAGATTCCCGTTGGCAATTTAACGCAGGCACGCATAATCATAGGCGATGATTCGTTTTGCCAAATTGGGCATGCTGACATTGGGGACGGTCGTTTTCGCAGCGAGCGGCGCCACGGACACTGGGCGTCTTCCCGCCGATCAACTGGCAAAAGCGGCCCGAAGCGATTCAATCAGTATCCCGACGCCGGGCGAACTTTTCGCTGCGCTTGGAAAATCGGAGAAAACAAACTGGTCGGGTCAATATCGCGGGCCAATGCCGGTGACTTATAGCAATCGCGCGCAGATCGCGCTGAACCTGGGCGGTTTGATCGCCGATGGCTTTATTGCTGTCGAAGCGAAAGACAGTCAGCAGGTCAAAAACATCGGGTCAGACATCATCAAGCTGGCAAAGGCATTGGGAGTTAGCGAGCATCTGCTTGGCCGCGGCAAAAGCATCAACGAATTCGCCGAGAACAGCGAGTGGGACACGCTTCAGGAAGAACTGGAAGCGACGCAGAATGAAGTTAAATCCTCAATGCAATCGCACGCGGACCAGGACCTGGTAATCCTTGTGACCCTCGGTGGCTGGATTCGCGGTACCCAGGTGGTCACGGCAGCGATCATGCAGAATTATGATGAACGCAGCGCGAAAGTCCTGCGGCAGCCCGCGCTGGTTCACTTCATGCAGTCAAAAATTAATGAAGTCTCGCCAGAATTGCGCCAGGAACCTCTGGTTAAAGACGTGAGCGAGCAGCTGAACGGAATTGAGAAGCTCATTTCATTTCCTGCTGGCAAGACGCCCGCTGCAGATGACGTGCGGAAAGTCAACGAAGCGGTTGGCAAGGTGATGATTAAAATAGAGAGCAAAGAAATGCCGAAATGAAACGCTGGTTCCTGATTTTTCTCTCAGCGCTTGTTCTGGCCGCCAGCACCGCCGTGCGGGCGGAAACCGACGCCGAAGTGCAAGCGCGTAAAGATGCGCTCGACATTGCCGGAGCATTTTCAAACGATGGCTTCAAGATTCGAGATGGACACTGGTGCGGAGTCATCAAGCCGCACGAACACGCGTTGGTGGCGGTAAATCTCTACGCGGGAAACCAATATTGGTTTTCTGCTGCGGCTGCCGCGGAACCGTCGAAAATTGGCGTCAGCGTCTATGATGAGACTGGAAAACAAGTGACGACGGAAAGCTACAATGACGGCGAAAAAGCGGCGGCCGGATTTTCACCGGTGAACAGTGGGCAGTACTTTGTTTCGGTCGATCTGGTTGAAGGCGATGGAGGCAGTTTCTGTCTGGTCTATTCCATGATTTCCCTTCAGGTCTTTTACGAGGGCCACGTTCAAGGGGTTGGATTTCGCTGGTCGGTGCGCGAGGTGGCCAAAGGCTTCGACGTAACCGGGTGGGTCCGTAACCTGCCGGATGGCCGTGTGGAACTTCACGTTACGGGAGAGGCAAACGAAGTGCGCGCTTTCCTCGACCGCCTTGCGCAAGGCGAACTCAACTCGCTGATTCACAGGCAAACCGAAAACAAGTTGGACAAACCGGTCGCTGCTCGCGGCTTTGAGATTCGCCATGACTAATCCGGCGGTAGCCGTTCATGGGTTAACCAAAATTTTTTCCGTTCCTTTTCATCCCACTCGCCGGGTTGTCGCGGTGAAGAACCTCAACCTGCGCATCGAGCCGGGCGAGGTGTACGGGCTCCTCGGTCCGAATGGTTCCGGCAAAAGCACCACGCTGAAGATTATTCTCGGCCTTGTATCTCCAACGCGCGGGGGCACGGAAATCTTCGGTCGGGATAGTCGTCTCGTACAAAGCCGGGACGCAGTTGGTTTTCTCCCGGAGAATCCGTACTTCCAAAAGTTTCTTACTGGCAAGGAAACCCTTCTTTTTTTTGGACGCCTTTGCGGACTGCGCGGCGCAAAACTAAGAAACCGCGTAAACGAATTGCTCGACCTCGTCGGGCTCAACAAGGCGCGCAACCGGCGGCTGGGCACTTATTCCAAGGGGATGTTGCAACGCATCGGGCTTGCGCAGGCATTAGTTCATGACCCAAGGCTGGTAGTGCTCGACGAACCGACCGCCGGTGTCGATCCGGCAGGCTCGCGAGACATTCGCGATTTAATCTTCGACCTGAAACGCCGGGGAATCACCGTGCTGCTTTCTTCGCATTTGCTCGCGCAAGCGCAGGAAATCTGCGACCGGGTCGGCATCCTCGCCGATGGTGTGCTGGTGCGCGAAGGGCAGTTGCAGGAATTGATCGCGATCGAAAATCAAACTGAGTTTGTAATCGCCGATGCTTCCGACGAGCTCGTCCGGGAAATCGAATCGGCCGTTTACCGCTCAGGAGCGAAACTGATCGAGCGGCGCAAATCGACCACTACACTGGAAAGATTGTTCCTCGAGGCGACAGCCAGGAATGACGAAGGAGTGACTGACCAAAAATGACCGACGCCGAGCACGCTTCAACGCTTCAACCCTTCGACACTTCAACGTCCGCGAAGCGGTATCGCGCTTTTTCTCCGTCTCGTATTTACGCGATCACGACCAACACCGTCACCGAGCTGACACGGCTGAAAGTTTTTTATGTCCTGCTGGTCTTCGCACTTGTTTTGATCGGCAGCTCGATTTTCATGGCGCAGTTCTCGTTTCAGCAGGAATTCCAAATCCTGAAAGATGTTTCGCTCGGAGCGATCTCAATTTTTACCTCGCTGCTGGCGATCGTTGCTACTGCGCGGCTTCTTCCACAGGATATGGAAGACCGCACGGTCTATACCATTCTCGCCAAGCCGGTGACCCGCTTCGAATACGTGCTGGGCAAAATTACTGGAGTTCTGTTGTTGCTTGCGATCAGCACCCTGGTCATGGTCGCGGCGTTTGTGCTTGTGCTGTATATGCGCGAACAGGCCGTGCTGCAGGTGACAGCGAGACAACTGGCCGGCGCGCCTCCCGACCACATTGCTGAAGCTTTGCGCGCCGTACGGTCCGCCGCTTTCAATATCAATATCGTTCCCGGAATCATCATCATTTACTTGAAAGCGTGCCTGTTGGCGGCGCTCACCCTGTTCGTTTCCACATTCGCCACCTCAAACATTTTCACCATTGTGGTGATGGCGTTCATTTATTTCATCGGACATTTGGAAGCCACTGCCCGGGAATATTGGCTCCAGGCGCATAGTAGCGGATTGATTGCTCGTGCGTTTCTCGCGGTGGTGGCGCTGCTTTTCCCCGACTTGCAGGCTTTCAACCTGGTAGATGACATTGTCGCCGGAACCGTCATTTCTCTGGCGCTATTCACCAAAACTGCCCTGCTCGGCGTTTTTTACACGGTAGTCTATACCCTGCTGGCCGCGGTTGTGTTTTACGGGAAAGAATTATGATGCGGGGCCTTGTCGCGCTGGCAGTGCTGATCGCGGTCGGGTTGCTCAAATTACCGGTTGAACGCAACCTGGCGGCGCTTCATCGACAGGAACATTTCCGCGGAGTCGAATTCAATCTCGATCTTCGCGAAAAAATCGGGCAACTCGGGTTCATCGCGGCGTTGAGCGGGTTTCGAGCGATCGTCGCCGACGCCCTTTTCATTCAGGCATACTCGGCATGGGAAAACACAGAATGGGGCCGAATGTTGTTGTTGTTCCGGCAGATCACAACGCTCCAACCACGAGTGCTCTT
This sequence comes from Verrucomicrobiota bacterium, assembly GCA_003220005.1. Taxonomy (GTDB): domain Bacteria; phylum Verrucomicrobiota; class Verrucomicrobiia; order Chthoniobacterales; family UBA10450; genus Udaeobacter. Next base: position 13,097 of record QHRD01000080.1, read on the forward strand.
GTTTTGGGACACGGCCGCCTGGCACATGGCTTGGAACGCCAGCGTGGCCGCGATGAATGATCAAAAGCAGCCGCGCCTTGCCCTGCGAGTCAAAGCGCAGCGTGAATGTTTTGCGCTGGGCAAAGATTTCCTCGAACGCGGAATAAAGAATAATCCCGATCGCCCTGAGCTCTATGAAGCGCTTGCCCGGCTATACAAGGAAAAATACAAAGATCACGAGCGCGCCTCCGAATATTACGCAAAAGCGGCGGCCTTGCCCGAAGCCGCGCCGTGGGACAGGCGTTTCTCGGCATACGAGCTTTCCTACTGCGAGCGACGCGAGCGCGAAGCGTATGAGCGCCTGCGCAGCCTTTACGACGAAGGCGAGAAGGAACGGCTTCCAACTTTGGTCAAACGACTGAAGTTCCTCGAAGACAAACTTGAAATCCCGCAGGAGCAGCGAATTCCCGAGACAGGATCTTTCAAGCGCTAGATCGTTGAAGCGTTCGGGCGGTTTTGAGTCTAACGTTGTAACGATTTAATGTTTCGAAGGTTCAATGGTAACCCATGCGCGTCGCAATTTTCAGTGACATCCACGCAAACCTCGAAGCGCTCGAGGCAGTACTGGCGGACGCGCGGGAACGCAGATGCACGCACTTTGTGTGCCTGGGCGACGTAGTAGGTTATAACGCCAACCCTCGTGAATGCATAGAACGTGTGCGCGAACTGGATTGCCCCGTGGTAAAAGGCAATCACGACGAGGAGGCAACGCTCTCTGCATCCTCGGAACGTTTCAACGAATTAGCAGAGCGCGCCATCGAGTGGACCCGGGACAATTTGACGGATCAGGGCAGGGAATGGTTGCGCGGCCTGCCGTTACAAAAGCAGGTGCAGGATTTTACGATCGTGCACGCTACACTCGATACGCCAGGTCAATGGGGTTACGTTTTTAACACCCTCGACGCCGTCGCGAGTTTCACCTATCAGCGCACCGCTATCTGTTTTTTCGGGCACACCCATGTGCCCATGGTTTTTATTCGCGGCCAGAGCGGCGTACGGCAGGAAAGAAGAGAACACATTCGCATCGAGCCTGGCAGGAAATATTTCATCAATGCCGGCAGCGTAGGCCAACCGCGCGACGGTAACTGGCGCGCAGCGTATTGTATTTACGATCTTAAGAGCAATCTCGTCGAACTGGTGCGGGTAAAATATGACCTCGCGAGGGCACAAAAGAAGATTGCTAACGCCGGCCTGCCGCAGCCCCTCGCCGAGCGGCTTGCAATTGGCCGCTGAGGCCAACGGCCGAAGCCGGGCCACATCAATTTGCGACAGGCTTCATCCGTCGCGAGAGAACAAACTCCGCCAGTGGCAAGTCGCGTGGATAAGTGATCTTGAAATTGAAATCGTCGTTGAGAACGAGAGCGATCTTTCGACCGAGTCGTTCGACTGCTGAAACCTCATCGGTCACCAAAATGTCTTCCTCGTAAACAGCGCGGTAGGCTTCATCGATCAACGCACGCTCAAACATCTGTGGCGTTTGCATGGCAATAAGTTCCCGCCGATCCACTGACTCGGTGACCAGCAGAACTTGTCCTGAGTGTAAGTCGAATGGATCGGCAGCCGCCTTCGCTGAAGTAGCTACGGCGGCCAAGTCTGCGCGTTTTAATGTGTCGTTGACCGGCTCAGCCAGACCAGCAGCGCCATGGATCTGACACTGCTGGAACAGGCGTTCGATCTGCGTCGGTGTAACCAGCGGACGCGCGGCGTCGTGGACGGCGACATATCTCACCTCGCGGTCCACGCGATTCAGACCCGCCCGAACAGAATCCTGTCTGCGTTTGCCCCCGGCAACGATTGAGCGAACTTTTTTGAAATTGTCGTCGCGCGCCATCTTTTTGATTTCATCGTGCCGGTCCTCGCGCGCGACGACCACAATTCCATCGACAGAATTAGCGCGCTCAAATGCGCGCAGCGTGTGCGCGATGACGGGTTTGCCGGCAATCGCCGCAAACAATTTATCGAAACCCATGCGGCGGCTATCACCGGCTGCGACAATGATGGCCGTCAGCATTAGAAAAAACAAAAACGGCGAACCTCCAACGTCGAACGCCCAATGTTAAATCCAGACAGCAACAATTCGGCGTTGGGTGTTCGGCGTTGAGCGTTCGATGTTTTCTTCACTGCAGTTGTTTTTGCACTTCCGCACTCAGCGTCTTGCCGTCGGCGCGCCCGGCCACTTTTGGCTGCAACGCTTTCATCACGGCGCCCATCTGCGCCTTTGATGTGGCGCCGAGTTCTCCAATCGTTTCGCGGACCACCCTGTTCAACTCATCACGTGTCATCGCCTGCGGCAAGTACGCATTCAAAATCGACAACTCTTCTTTCTCCTTGCTGGCCAGTTCGGCGCGTCCGCCTTTTTCGAAGCTCTCGATCGAATCCTGGCGTTGCTTGACTTGTTTCCGAATGACCTGCGCGGCTTCAGCGTCACTCAACTCGGCTTCCGTTCCTGATTTCGCTATGGCAGCGTATTTTAAAGCTGATTTGAGCATGCGCAGAACGCCAAGCTTCGTGGCGTCCCTCGCACGCATTGCCTCTTTCAAATCCGAATCAATGCGCTCTGAAAGATTCATCCTTTGAGGCTACGGAAATGATTCTTCCGCGCAACAAGGTAGGGACGTCTTGCTGCGGCGTCCGATCGGCGCAGCGCGCCGACCCTACCGCAATCGCCTAATGAATAGTCACCAAGCCAGCTTCCACCCCGTCACGTTGCACCTCCGCAATCGTCCGGGATTCGGCCGGTGGGATTTCCAGCCAGCCTCCTTCATCAAAGAACCATGAGCGGCGTTCTAGTTTAACGAAAATGGTGGACGCGGATGAAAAAATAGGGACCGGAATGGTGAGTTGGCCCGCGAAAGCGTTCCCGCAATATTGCGCCTCAGCTACGCCGTCCAGCGAGACCGAATCCAGTATTTCAACGCCTGAAGATCGGGCCGGTATGCGTATCGTCGTACAGCGCAACGTGCCAGCTTCGCCCCGTCCCAAAACAAAAAGCGTTGGTTCTGACATACGCATGGCTTTGGGGGCGAGCCGCAATCCTATGCGAAGTGAATGGGCCACTCTGAAAACTGAAGTAATCGAACCATCGACCAGGGTCTCATCGCGCGCCCCAAGTTTGACCACACGCTCCGGCCGGTTGGCGTACCCGAGAAATCGTTTCCGCGATAATTTGAGCTGCGTTTTGTGGCAGCGAATCGCCCGAAGCTTGGTTGCTGCTTCCTGATGGGATTGGCAGATCGTCGCTGTACGATCAAAGAACGCGGCGCTTTTGCCGTGAACGACATAACTCCAGACAGCCATTTGTCCCGTCGCCATTGGTTCCGAAAAGGATTCGTCCAAGACTAATCGAAGCATCACCGCCAGCGCGCTATGATCGGGATGCGTATCAGAAATCGACGGCGCCAGCAGATGCGTCGGCCCCCAACCAGCTATGATTGCTGCAAAGCGCTCAAGCCCAGATTGACAATCGCACATTAACACGGCGGTCAATTTTTGATCCGGTAAGCCCAGAAAACGCGTGGCCGCACCGTTCACGCCCAGAACACGCAATGCCGCGAGCGCTTCTGTACGGCGCAACCTTCCCCAACGCCTGCGGTCGGTCGCGTTCAGGCGCCATTTGCGTTCGAGCACGCGTTGCGGCCACGGATTATCGTCGCCGTCTGTAACATAAACGACGCGAACCGCCGCACCGGCGCGAACTGCTTGTTGCAGAAGAATGCTGCACGCTAGCGATTCATCGTCTGGATGCGGTGCGAACAGCAATAGGCGAGAATCCGAAGTAAAGGCTGGAAGCTGCACGGCTAAGTCTTCTAGCAGAAGCGCGGCCAAACGCAATGCCGGAACTTCCCATCATTTTGGCCGTGGCGGGAAGTATTTCTCGGGGAGAAAATTCCGATCCACCGCCCGGGCCCAGACAGCAGCGAGTTGTGTCCTCGATGACGTTTGCACAAAAGTGTGCACCCCCGGCGCGAGAAAGCGCGCGGCCTCATATGGCGTCCCGTCTAGCGTTCCCGTTACCGGGCCATCGCGTGCGACAATCTTGTAAGACGCTGGGATCACAACTTCAAATTCCATCTGCGTGCCATCGGTTGCAGAGGGTCTCAAGAATCTTCCTGCTACCCTCAAATCGTTGCCAACAGTAATATAATTTTTCCAGATAAATTGCTTCGCGCGGAGAGGCATTCGTCCCTTCATGGCTGCGACGCAGGCCCGGGTCTCAACTGCTCGTTGAGCCGCGTTATCGGCCACAAGCTGGCGCGCGATGCGTTCTAACATGATTGATTCGGTCACGGGCCAAAAGCAGCGTTGCCGAAAGATGGTTTCGCCTTTGCAATCCAGAACGAAGTCGCCGGGATCGGTCAATTTCAAAACGCCGCGGAGCAAACCTGCCTCGAGTCGGGCACGATCAATCCAAAACGGCCGACTTACAATGAGCAAAAACAAATAGAGTAAGGCGACGAACGCCGGTAACGGAATTCGCCGGAGATAACCCCCGACACGCGGGTCGTATCTCGCGAAATGCGGCGAAATGGCAAACAAACCTCCGCTTAGGAGAACGAATGCCAGAGGATAATATGGTAGATCATCCTGACGCGTGAGCAGATTCCAAAAGCTGTACAGAGCCAGCGCATAGAAGCCACAGATGAGAAAAATGAACCCGCGCCGAAATGCTAACGCTGGTTCAGAAGTCGCGCGAACGATTCGCCGCGCGAGGTAAATCACCAACGGGAAAACGATTGGAAAAATAAAAATCCACCACGCCGGATGATTTTTAGGACTAAGATGCTGCAGCATGTTGTGCTCAAAAACGCAATAATAGAAGTCACGCCATACACCGCCGAGAGCGAAGGCAGCCGCGATGATTCCAGGAACTAAAAAGGTTATGAAGAAAAAGGCCGCCGTACAACGCGCCAGATGTGGCCATGATTGACCAAGCTCCTTTCTCCCCACCAGAAAGAGCGCAATCGATTCGCCGACCAGAAGCGCAACTAACAACAAAAGCGACTTCATGGACACGCTGAAGCAAAGCCCCAGCAAAAGACCGGCCTTCAAAGCTCGAGGCACCGTCAGACTTCCACTAATAAGCGTAAGCACGCATAGAAGCCATAGCGGTGCCCAGATGTTGTCAGTCCGAAATTCTAATGAGATGAAATGATACTTAGAGTAAAGGCCGGCCAGAATGACCGCCCACACGCCAGCGCGCCGTGAGAAAAGCAATTCACCAATTCGGTAAGTGCACCACGCTCCGACAAAATACATCGGCAGCAGAATGAAACGCATCCAGTAAAGAATGGTCGCTCGATCGCCGATCAGTCCGTAAATCGGCGCAAACATTATCTGGAAAAGAGGCATGTGATTATCGAACACATCGCGGTATTGCACGAAGCCGCGCGCCCACGCCCAGATCACGTGCGTGTGCTGCGACTCATCGCTGTCGAAGCGGTAGTGAGTCATGTTTGCCAGTTTGACCGCAATCATGAGCGCGAAAAGACTCACAGCCGCCACAAACTCCTCCGGCCCGGACATGCCAAAGTAATCGGCGCAGCGTTGCGCAAGCGATCTGCCTCGTGAAGATGCAGGGAGGCTTATCGATGTTGCAGATTCCAGTGCCATCTTGACTTGATCCCCAGCGAGACTAACTCTGCGCGGTAATTTTCTCAGCGCATTTCCTCACCGACTCCGCGTCGTTCACCGACATTACGTCTGCGTCTTTGCGTGTGCGCCGCAATAAACCCGCCAGCACACCGCCCGGCCCTAGTTCGATGAAAAAATCGCAGCCAATTCCTGCCAGCCGCTCCACGCAATCGAGCCACCGCACGGTTCCCGTGACCTGATCCTGCAGGGTCTGACGAATTTCAATCGGCGTTTCAACTTCTTCACCGGTCACGTTGCTAATCACGGGAAAACGCGACGGCTTGATCGTGACATGCTGAAGCGCCGCGCCGAACCTTTCATAAGCGCTTTCCATCAAACGTGAATGATACGCGCCGGCGACGTTGAGCAGCGTCGCGCGCCGAGTCCCATATTCCCTGGCGATGCCGATTGCCGCTTCCACTTTAGCCCGCTCACCCGAGATGACGATCTGGCCAGGCGCATTGATGTTCGCGATATCGACGTCTTCATCCGCCGCAAGCTGGCGCACCACGTTTTCATCGGCGCCGATCATCGCCGCCATCGCTCCATTGGTCGTCGCGCAAGCTTCATCCATCAATTCGCCGCGCCGCTGCACGAGCTTCAGCCCGCTCGCAAAATCAAAAGCGCCAGCCGCCGCGTAGGCGGTCACTTCCCCTAACGACAACCCGGCCGCGCCGCCAATCGGAAAATCGCCTGCCAGCTCGCGCAGCACTGAGAGGCATGCCAACCCATGAACGAAAAGCGCAGGCTGGCAGTTTGAGGTCTTCGTCAATTCTTCGATCGGACCGTTCCACATAATTTGGCTCAAGTTTCGGCCGAGAATCTCATCGGCCTGACGAAACAAATCCGCCGCAGCAGCAAACTGCTCGGCGAGATCGTGTCCCATCCCGACGCTCTGCGCACCTTGGCCCGCAAAAAGCAGTGCGATTTTTCTTGGCATAGCGGTTTAGTTAATCGCGTTTCGCGAACAGCGCGAGCAGGATTCTGCTTCTGGGGACCGTCCCGCCACGGCGGGAGCCTGTTCTTTTCGGCACCCTGCCGAAAAGCTAATCGAACGTTGATTGCGAAAAATTCTTGGGACGCGTGGAAGGTCGTCGGCAAGCTGCCGACGACTACAGGCTGGCAGCATGTGCTCCCCAGAGATTACGCTTGCGCGCACTGTTTCACTCGCCAGCGTAAACACAATATCGACTCCATGCCATTTACGGTTCGCGAGATTGAATCACCCGATCCGGTCACCCGCGTGGCCGCGGCCGATGCGGCCTTGCCTCTCGAGAGCGACGACATCGGCGAGAAGATGGTGCTCAACATGGGGCCGTCGCATCCCGCAACGCACGGTGTTTTGCGGCTGGTGCTCGAGCTCGATGGCGAGATCATCACCAAGGCCACCCCGGACGTTGGTTTTCTTCACCGCGGCGACGAGAAAATCGCCGAGAACATGCAATACAACCAGTTTGTCCCGTACACAGACAGGCTCGATTATCTCGCGCCGCTTTCGAACAACGTGGCCTACGCGCTCGCCGTGGAAAAATTGATGGACTGGGAAATTCCGCCGCGTGGAAAAGCGATCCGTACCATTTGTTGCGAAACCTCGCGCATTTCCTCGCACCTGCTTGGACTTGGTTCGATGGCGCTCGATCTCGGCGCGATGACAGTCTTCCTCTACACATTCACCGAGCGCGAAAAACTCTATAATCTTTTCGAGCTCCTCACCGGCGCGCGATTTACCACTTCCTACACACGCGTAGGTGGACAAATCCGCGACTTGCCTGAGGGTTTCATCCCGCAACTCAAAAAATTCCTCGTCGATTTCGAGCCGAGCCTGAACGAATGCGACACGTTGCTGACCCGGAACAAAATATTTGTCGATCGAACCAAAGACGTCGGGGTGATCTCCAAGGATCGCGCGATTGCTTACGCCCTTTCCGGCCCGAACCTGCGCGGAAGCGGAATCGAACACGATTTGCGCCGCAAGCATTCGTATCTCGATTACAACA
>QHRD01000081.1:0-2604 GCA_003220005.1 Verrucomicrobiota bacterium
CAGGCAGTCGTCCCGATTTTCAGCGCATTGGCATAGGGACTCATGTTAGAATCGCCAATCAGCAAATGCAGCCGGCGATATTTTCGGTAATCAGCCAGCGGCTCGTCACGCGCGTTGATGATTGCGCGATTAAATTGCACCCACTGATAAATGTCGTTCACGATGTGGTCGGCGCGCTGACTGAGTTGGAAATTGACCTGGGCTTCCGGTCGCGGCGGCTCGAAATCGAACGCCAGTGGATTCGATTGACCAACTCGCCCCGCGCCAGTGAAAATCTGCCGCGTCGCTAAAAACGTCAGCAGCGTTCCGAGAATCGGCGGCGTGAACTGCGCCTCCCGTTTCATCAGATAATTCTCGTGGCAGCCAAACGTCGCTCCGGTGTGATGATCCACATTGTTCTTGATGAACGAGACGCGACCCTCAGCGCCAAGCGCGACGAGCGAAGATTGCAGCAGATCGTCCCCGGCTAACTCGTAGGTCACAAGATCGTGCAGATGCAAACATTCCGGCGACGCGTACTCGATGTGTCCCATGTCGAGATAGAGACGCCCGCCGTTGAGGAGAAATCCTCCGTTGCCAGGCGGTTCCTCGTAGTCGCGGTAATGCAAATCAATCGTGCCCGCATCCGCCTTTCGAAACAGGTAGTTTTTAACCTTCGCTGGCCACAGCTCCGAATTGACGTGTGGTTCTTCTTCACTCAGAAGGCATCCGTATTCGGTTTCAATTCCAACGATCCGATCCATTGAAGCAATTTAGCGATTTAACGAGTGAGTGATTAAACGAATCGGAATCATTAAATCACCGAATCGTTAAATCACTAAATATTTTCGCCTTCTTGAACCGTCTTGAAAAAACCCGAACTTCTTCCATGGCCACATTTCCACTCCGGAGCCCGTCCGAAAAAGTAGGCAGCTTTTTTTATTTTGGCCGAATGCTCGACAAAATCCGACTGCACGCCAAAGGCGAATTACCTTCCGACTATCACGCCAATCTCGGCAAGGGGTTCGACGAGAAATGCGTGACCTTCCTGCGAGTGAATTACGATCAACTTGTCGAGCGTGTGAAAAAAGGCGGCACCGATCACGAGATTTTGCAGTGGTGCTTCACTGTTGGGCGCAAACCCTCCGAAAGCGACGTTTATGTTTGGAATGAATTTATGCGCAAGCGCGGATGGAACGACGAAGTGTCCGAGATGGTGGTACGCCGAAAAGCGGAGGCAGGAATGGCCGATAGAACGGATATTCAAACGTCATTTCAATTCATCGACGCTGACGAAGGACGCCTGCCTTGAGCAGGAGATTGGGATTTAGAGCGCCCAACCGGTTATTCGGCCAGCGTGTCGATTCGCTCGGCCAAACCAAAATCAAGCTCGGTCAGCCCGCCTTTGCTGTGCGTCGAGAGGACCAGGCGCACTTTGTTGTAACGAATGTCGATGTCGGGATGGTGTTCTTCTTCCTCGGCCACTTCCGCCACAGCATTTACGAAATCGATCGCATCCGCAAAATCATCAAATTCAAAAGTGCGCTCGATATGTTTCTTTTCCAATTCCCATTCCGGGATCTTTTTCATGCGATCTTTCAGGTCCGCAGCTTTGATCAGGTCCGCCATAACGGCACAACGAGTAACACCCGAAAATCGTTTTGCAATGCCAAATCGAATGGCTTTAAAAATCCAGAATTCGCCGAAGATTTCTGACGGAATCAAAAACTTCCACTGCACAATGCCGCCCTTGCTTCGATAGCAGCGGCCAATCCCGCAATACTCTTTTCACAGCGGCCTCCGCGTCATCGGCGTCTCGGATAAAGGTGAATCCATTTTTCGCGGGAAGATAGCATTCGGCGCCGGTGTTTTCAGTAATGACAGGCCGGCCCAATGCCAGAAATGCCGCGGCGCGATCGCTTATCCAGCCGGTGCGCCACGCTACGTCAACGCCCTTGATGGCAGTGAATTCAGCTAGCGCGCTGGCCAGGTAGCGTCGGTACACGGTCGGCGTGCGTGCGACTCGGTGCGGATCGACAATTTTCCAGCCGCGACGTTGCAGTCGTCGTCTTTCCGGATCCTCCGCAGCGATGTTCATCCCTAGTTCGAAGTCCGCCTCCGGTACATGCCGTGGAAGATCTAGATAAGGCTCAAACGCAAGTTTTTTTGATAAATCAGGAAATTCACCAGCAACCTCTACGGCGCCACTCCAATACCATTGCCCAACAGTCGTAAATTTCGGAGCACTCGGCCGCGGTCGTGGGCGGAACCATTTTGTGTCCACCAAGGGATAAAATGTCTTCCAATGCAGCAAGGACTTCGGCAGCTGGCAGTCGCTTCCGTGAACATTGAGCCCGATCGTCCAGAATTCGTGATGGTACGATTGGCCCATTTCCATCTTCGTCATCCAATAAAAAATTTCACTCGGGTCGAGATCGCAAAATATGCGGCGCTCGAACTTCAACAGCAACGGCGGATGAATTGAATAGGCGAGATTGAGCAGAACATTCGGTCCGCCGAGCCGGTCCAGCAGTTCACGGTTTGAAATTCCGATGCAACGAATGTTGTCTAAATCGTGCGTGTCGGACCCAGGTTTTTGATAAAGCAAACAGTATCGGCCGGCTA
>QHRD01000081.1:2612-15763 GCA_003220005.1 Verrucomicrobiota bacterium
ATCGTTTGTCGCCGGCAATAATTCCAACCAGATCGCATCCAGCTTCAGTCGCCGTAGCCCGAGCATCCATTGCAGCGGCACTGAAAAATTTCCGCCGCCTTCGCGATACTTCGCTGCAAAACCGCAGCCGAGGAAAATGGTCATTCCAATATAAAACAAAGAAAACACCCAACGCTCAACGACCAACATCCAACGCCGAATGCAGAACGCATCATCCGAATTCGAGATTTGGGCGTGCGGCGTTGAACGTTCAATGTTCGCTTCGATTTGCTCTTGGTTTGACGCGATGGCGTTCTATCGGCAAATTAGCCGCTCTTCACGGGCGCCCGTAGCTCAACTGGATAGAGCATCTGACTACGGATCAGAAGGTTAGTGGTTCGAATCCTCTCGGGCGCGCTTTTTTGTTTGCGTTGGACGTTGGATGTTGAGCATTGGGCGTTCGACCTTTCTGTTCACTGAAAGTACTGCCGGAACAGGCGCGCCGAAGGCTGTCCCCTTGTATAAAGGTTAATTTCTAACGGGCCGCGTAGAAATAAATCACGATAAAAACGATGATGAGAACGATAGCAGCAATCCACCAGAAGGTTTTTATCCCGGCTGGCTTCGGAACTGACCCGAACTCCGCACGAATAAACTCGTCATAGTTGAAGTCCTGGTCGGGCAAATCCACGGCATCGTAAGCGGCGGCATCTTTCCGCCAGCCTGAATTGTGATCCGCGCCGCACTCGGGACACGCTAGCGAGCCGCGCGGGACGTCCTTACCGCAGACGGGACATACATCCGGTGCTTTTAGTCTCGTTGATTTCATTCGAGCTATTTGTCAGAAGAATGTTCGGTGTGTGTGTTTGTTCGAGTTATAATTACACGGAACAGTTGTATCGGGAAGCGAACAGCTCTCCCTACAATCGCAGTCCATTCACTGAAAATATGGCCGGATTTGCGCGTATTTTTTATCGCCGATCCCGTTCACTCTTTTCAGATCGTCAGCGCTACGAAACGGTCGCGCTGCAATGATGCGAGCAGCCATGACATGCCCGATGCCTGGCAGCGTCGTCAATTCTTTTTCTGTCGCGGTGTTGATGTCGATCCTGCCGAGCGGAGTTTTTTCTTTCGGATGCGATTTTTGTTCCTCGCGTGGAGTGCTCCTCGCAGGCGGTGTTGCAGAAACGCGGGCAAATGGACTCATCAGAGGAGCGGGTCGCGCCGGAGTTCTGTTTTCCTGTCCGAAAAAATTAAAAACAGTTGGCTTTTGCGTGCGCACATTCACTCGGCCCGCGTTGACACCCCAGGCTCCGATTTTCTCCTCCTTGGCTTCGTCCTCGAGTTGCTGAAGTTTCGCCAATTCCACTCGCGAGCTTATTGATCCCGGCGGTACTGCTTTGAATCCATAAATTCGGGCCAACCCGTTGCGAATTAATTGCTCGCCAAGATCACCCTCCTTAGTCTGAACAAAGGCGTAAAACCGCTCGAGTTTACTCTGGCCCATTGCATCTGACAGATGCGTGAACACGGTGAACGCCTCGGACAGTATTTCTCGCGTAAACGCCGTTGCCGCTCGCCCCACCTCGATGGCCTGCGGCACAGTAATGCCGAAATACTTCGCCTGCTCGACCAGGCGCGCGGGAGTCATTTCGTCTGTTTCCGGCGCATCAACCATGTAGAGGCGGAAGATGTATTCGTTCGGGCCAACGCTCACGTGAAAGCTGTCGCCGTCGTTCGCAGGGTTCGCGATCTGTCGGCAATTGTTCAGCACAATCCAGTCTTTCGATTCAGGGCGAGCACAAAGTTCGACAGCCTCGATCCAAACGACGGCAAAAACAGTTATTACGACTGCGCGTCGCAATGTCTCAATTCGCGGTGTCGCGAACTCACCAGTGGAAAATCTGCGCCACATCAGGATTGCTGCTTTTCGAGCCCGGCCAAACGCGCCGCGTACGTAGCGACGAGCGCGCCTAAAACGCTCCCGGCAATGACGTCGCTTACAAAATGATAATTCATCGCAACAAGACTCACGAGCATCGGAACGCAAAGAATAATCACCAGGATTTGTACCGTTCGAGTTCCAGGCATTGCAATCATCCACACCGCCGCAAATCCCAGGATTCTGCAAGCGTGACCGGACGGAAAGCTGCCGATGTCGTCGCCGCGCTGAAACGGATGAAAGCCGTAGGTGCCGCTACCGATCAGTGATGGATTATCATGGGTCCAAGTCTCCGGCCAATAGCGACCGAAAACGTCGCCTAACGAGATGCGGAAATCATCGGCCACGATCACGCTGAGACACGCAACGAGCAGCACCTTCTGCCAGCGCAGAAATGGTCCCCACGCCCGTCGAACAACCAGGACTGCTAAAACCAGAGCCGACCAATTCTGCACTTCTGGCGGCGGGTAAGTGAACCATCGAAAAACCTGGATCGTGTTGATGTGGTGGCGATAGACAAAAAACGCCACGGGACGATCAATCCAGAAGTAACAGATCAACACCGCAGCAGTACATAGAGCAACTGTGATTAACGTGCGGCCCAACAATCTGTGATACTCGTCTTCGTGCGTTGTCATGCCACGGGCGCTTCGAACTGGCTCATGAGTTTGAACGCCTCGTAACGCTTCGCTATTTCCTCCATCGTGAGATTGCGCAAGCGCTCCAGACTGAATGCTTCCACGCAAAAACTGGCCAGCACGCTGCCGTAAATCATCGCCCTGCGCAGGTCGTTGAAGTGCACTTTCTTCACTGTGCCCGCGAGATACCCGGCCATGCCGCCGGCAAACGTATCTCCCGCTCCGGTTGGATCGTGAATGTCTTCGAGCGGGTAAGCGCCGCAGCTGAAAAACTGATCGCTCTCGCCAAAAAGCAATGCGCCGTGCTCGCCTTTTTTAATTGCAACATACTCCGGTCCCATATTTCGTATGCGACGGCCTGCTTTGATGAGGCTTGTTTCTTTCGTGATTTCGCGCGCCTCGCTGTCGTTCAAGATGAGAAGATTCACGCGCTGAAGTAGCGCATCCAGGTCTGATCTCGTTGTCTCAATCCAAAGATCCATCGTGTCGGCAACAACAAATCTCGGGCGTTTCATCTGGTCGAGCACATGCGCTTGCAGCGACGGCGCGATGTTGGCCAGCAAAACGAAATCGGTGCGGCAATACGTTTCCGGCAACACTGGTTTGAAATTCTCAAAGACGTTGAGTGAGATCGAGCGCGTCTCACGCGTGTTCAGGTCCCACGAATATTCGCCCGACCAGCGGAAAGTTTTTCCGTTCACTCGCTGCACGCCTTCGGTGTCGATCTTGCGCGACTTCCAAAAGCGAAATTCCGCTTCAGGAAAATCGTTGCCTACGATGCCGACTAACCGAACTGGTGAAAAGAAACTGGCGCCGAGCGCTGCGTAGGAAGCCGAACCGCCTAACAAATCGGAATGTTCTTCCACGGGCGTCTTAACCGTGTCGATCGCAATGGAGCCAACAACGAGAACGGACATAAATCAGAGATCAGAAGTCAGTAGCCGGTGTTCTTGCTCATGCCAGCATGTCGGTGGCGCAGCGCGCGTAATCAACGATGCTGTGCGCCTTGAGCAACGCAGAAACCATCACAACGCGCCTTGCCCCGGCGTCGATCACGCTCTGAAGATTGTCGATGTTGATTCCGCCGATGCAGAAAATCGGCAGACTTATTTCTGCATGGACACGCCGGATGTCATTAAGGCCGACAGGCGGGTAATCCGGTTTTGTGGGCGTCGCGAATATCGGACCAAAGCCGATATAGTCCGCGCCTTCCTGCTGCGCTGCGACCGCTTGCCTGAGACTGTGCGTGGATTTTCCGATCAAAACGGCGCGTTCCGCTTTGCGCCGCGCGACTTCGATCGAATCGTCATCCTGTCCGACATGCACACCTTCAACTGGCACTTGATTGGCGATTTCCGCGTGATCGTTCACGATAAGCGGTGTGGAAGATCTCGTGGTAATTTCGTGCAGCCGCGTGGCGTAACCCGTCAGTTCGTTGGACGATTTGCCTTTTCCGCGCAGCTGAACCACGTCAACGCCGCCTTCGATCATTTGCTCCGCCACGTGAGCGACATCGGATTCTTCGGCGTAGCCCAAGTCAATGATCCCGTAGAGACGGCAGTCGCTGAGCGGTCTCATAACGCGCCGTAGTGTCCGCGGTCGTCAGCGGATTGTCCCAGCTTCAACCCGAGTGCGCTGAGCCGCCTTCGCATCGCTACGGCGCGCCAAGGGACAGCGCACGCTACAACGTACTCCGCTTTATTCACGTAAACGAATCGCCGGCGAGGCCAGCTCGAGTTTGCCTGCTGAAATAAGGCGGTCGAGCAATCCAGTATCGTAGTTGCCGTCGCGAAAGTCCCCGTTTCGCATCATGCCTGCATGAAAAGGCACCGTCGTCTTAATGCCCGTAATGTAGTACTCGCCCAGTGCCCGGCGCATTCGATCAATCGCATTGATCCGCGTAGCGCCGACCGTGACTATTTTCGCAATCAGCGAGTCGTAATACGGCGGCACACTGTAACCGGTATAAACGTGCGAGTCGATTCGTACACCGCGACCGCCCGGCGCATAATAAAAATCGATCCGGCCCGGCGTTGGCTGAAAATCGTGGGCCGGGTCTTCGGCATTGATGCGGCATTGGATGGCATGTAATCGCGGGACCGCGTGCGCAATATGAGGCGAAAGTGGCTGGCCTGCGGCGATGCGGATCTGCTCCTTCACAAGATCGCACGCGTACACCTCTTCGGTAATGGTATGTTCCACCTGGATGCGCGTGTTCATTTCCATGAAATAAAAGTGCCGATCCTGATCGACCAAAAACTCAATCGTGCCTGCATTTTCGTAGCCGACTGACTTGGCCAGCTTCACGGCGGCGCTTCCCATTTTTTTGCGAAGACTCGGCGTCATAAACGGCGATGGACATTCTTCAATCACCTTCTGATTGCGCCGCTGAATGGAGCAGTCGCGCTCGCCGAGATGCACGATGCGACCATGGCCGTCGGCAACGATCTGAAATTCAATGTGGTGCGGATTAGCGATGAGCTTTTCGAGATAGATCTGGTCATTCCCAAACGCCTTCTGCGCCTCGTGACGCGCACTGTGGAAAGCCGACTTAAGGCTGGGCTCGTTGTGCGCGCTGCGCATGCCGCGTCCGCCACCGCCTGCAGCCGCCTTGATCATCACCGGGTAACCGATTTTCTTAGCGGTCTTCATCGCGTCTTCTTCTGTTTCGACGATTCCATCGCTTCCCGGCGTCACTGGCACGCCGGCTTTGCGTGCGCATGCGCGCGCAGCGTTCTTATCGCCCATGGCGTGCATCGCACGTGACGGTGGCCCGATGAACTTGATATTGCAGCTCTCGCATACCTCCGCGAAATGCGGGTTCTCGGCCAGGAATCCGTAGCCCGGATGAATCGCATCGACATCGCCGATCTCGGCCGCGCTCATGATCCGATCGATTTTTAAATAACTCTCCAAGCTTGGCGCTGCCCCGATACAGATGGATTCATCTGCGAGCTGGACGTGCAACGAATCGACGTCCGCCTCTGAATAGACCGCCAGAGTGCGAATGCCCAGCTCTTTGCAGGCGCGAATCACCCGCAGCGCAATTTCACCGCGATTGGCAATCAGGACTTTCTCGAACATCGGGGACGCGCGGTTCGGCGCGCCCGGCGGTCGCGCCCCACCATGTTACCTTAGCGAACTTTGAAGAGCACCTGTCCGAACTGCACGGGTTTGCCGTTTTCGGCCAGCACTTCGGCGATGATACCGCTGGTTTCTGCCTTGATTTCGTTCATCACTTTCATCGCTTCGATAATGCAAACGACCGTGTCTTCGGTAACGGTTTTCCCAACATCAACAAAAGGCGGGACGTCCGGCGACGCTGAGCGATAGAGTGTGCCTACCATGGGAGAAAGGATTTCCTTCAACGGCACGCTTTCGATCGCTTTGGGTGCGGCAGGTGTGGTTTCAGGCCCGGCTGGCACAGCTTTGGGCAGCTCCGTCGCCACGGGTGTCGCAGCTGGTGCTGCCTGCGTAGAAGGCGCTTTTTCCAGCTTAAGACGGAACCCTTCCTTTTCAATCTCGAAGACCGAAATGTCATGCTTCTTCATCAGATCGATGATGGCTTTAATTTCTTTGAGGTCTTTAGGATCCAAGCGCTGCTCCTCTGGTTAAGGCTGAGCGTTTAGGTAAAGCAGCTTTAGGCAGCAAGGTCAAGCACTGGAATGGAACGTTGGATAACGGACTAATGAGTCTTGATCTGGTGTGCCCTTCGATACTCCATTACTCAAATACCCCATCACTCCGTTACTCCAATTCAAAATCATCGATGAAACCGACGATTACGTCGTGGTCGATAAACCGCCGTTTCTTCTCATTCACCCGACAAAGCCGAATGAGACCCGAAATCTGTGGAAAGAATTGCGCGAGTTGCTTGCATTCGAAATCGCCAGTGGGGGTCAGGTCTCGATTGTGAACAGACTCGACCGCGAGACAAGCGGCTTGGTTTTGGTCGCAAAAACAGCGATAGCCGCACGCCGGTTCGGACTGCAGATGCAACGGCAACAGTTGGGCAAAGAATATCTCGCTATCGTTTGGGGTTGGCCGGAATGGGAAACCAAAATTGTGGACGCTGCTTTGGATCGCCAGAGCAAACATCAGCACTCGGCGATCTGGTTGAAACAAATGATTCATCCCGCTGGCGCGCAGGCGCAAACGGAGTTTCGCGTTGAAGGGCGCTTTGTTAAATCGACAATGTCTGGCGATAAATTTAGCCTGATCCGCGCAGTTCCGCACACGGGACGCACGCACCAGATTCGCGTGCACCTGAGCTCAGTCGGCTACCCGATTGTGGGTGACAAAATTTACGGGCCGGACGAGCAACTCTATCTTCGATTCATTGAGACTGGATGGACAGTTGAACTCGAACAACAATTACTTTTGCCGCGGCACGCGCTGCATTCAGCGAAACTGGGGATCGAGGGCGAGCGTGAATGGAACAGTCCACTGCCCGTCGATCTTGCGGAATTCTGTAGTCCCGACTCGTCGGGATGACCGCCGGGAATCCACGGAATCCTAGCAATTGCAATCCGATCAACGGCTCCTATGGTAGGCGCGCCGAATGAAAACGCTTCGAGCTTCCGTCGTTTTCGCGTTTTTTCTTGCTTGCTTGCAAGCGTTCGGCGGAACAGAACCATCAAGCACGGAACTTCCTCCGACTGAATTCAATCCGCGGAGCTTCGAATTCGCCGTCGAGTCGGGATATCTATTTGGAGCCATCAATCCACCGGCTAGTTATCGGATCGGAGCGGAGTTTCTCACAGCGCGCATTCGATGGGGCGTGGTGCGGAGCGACACCTGGCTGCGTGGTTACAACCAATTTTACTTCAGCGGCATCGCGGAGCCGATTTTTCGCGGAATCGAGAACCATTACTTCGGATTCAATCTCGGCATGCGCTACAACTTTGTTCGGACGGGTAGCAGGCTGGTCCCCTACTTCTCGGGCGGAGTCGGGGCGGGCTGGATCGACAGTCATCCGGAAGTTCCCGGCGGACAGGGGCAGGATTTTACATTTAACATTTTATCGGCGGCCGGTGTTTCCTACATCGTGAACGATCATTGGAAGATAAACGTTGGAGCCCTTTATCAGCATCTCTCCAATGGCGGACAGACCGATCCGAATCCGAGTCTGAATTTGTTTGGGCCGCAGGTGGGCGCGACCTGTTCGTTTTAGCACGCCGTTGTCATGTTGAGCCCTTCGACTTCGCTGGACAGGCTTCGCGAAACATCTGTGGACGGCTCTTGTGAGCACCAAACGAATAATTAGAGATTCTTCGCTCCGATCAGAAGGACAGACTGATGAACCCGCCCGAAGAAAACGTTCTCGTCGTCAGACGGAGTTTGTTCGATCAGCTCGGGAGTTTCCAAGGTCTCAACTTCGAGCCGCAGAAATATCTCGACGCCTTCCTGTCGCGCGGAAACAACTTCTTCCTGGCGCGTCCTAAAGCTGAAAATGATCCCGCTTACAAACAAATCATACCCTACGCGCTAATCGCGTTTCAGGATACGGTCGCCTATTACGTGCGCGGGAAAAAAGCGGGTGAACAGCGTCTGGTCGCAAAAGGTTCAATTGGCATCGGCGGTCACATGAACGAAGCCGACGAATCGCTTTTCGCGCTGGATGAGGCGGCCTATCGCGCCGGTGTTGAACGCGAAGTGAACGAAGAAATCAAAATCAAGAGCCCGTTCGAGGACCGGATTGTAGCGCTTCTAAATGACGACACAACTGAGGTGGGCCGCGTGCATCTTGGCATCGTTCACGTTTTCAAGCTGGCCGAGCCAAAGATAGAAAAGCGCGAAGCGATGATCACGGGGTTAACGTTTTTTCGAAAAGAAGAATTGATTGCGCGGCGCGAAACCATGGAAAGCTGGTCGCAAATTTGCCTCGATTCGCTGGAACGTCTTTTAGCGTAGCTGGTCGGGACGCTAAACTCTCCCGGAAGCTTTCAGGAGTCGACTCAGCGTGCCCATCCTACCATGCCCGAGAATCAGAGCGCCCCTGGGTCATCTACAGAAGCGACAAACGATGGCAATCCCTAATGCAACTCTTGCTGTGGTAGAAACGTGATCTGATCGATCTGCCAGCGACCAACCGGGTGCGAAACGATCAGATTGAGGTCGGCGTATCGTGCCGGATAGTTTATGCGTGCCTGGAAGCTCCCGTGCGGCTCGAAAAATTGCGAGTTAAACTCGATCTCGCCCTTGACGTCAATCGCGCCAGAAGGCGCTCCGAGCTTGGCAATCTCCGCAAAAAAGTCCTGCTGCGCCGACTGCGGAAAATTCATGCGCGCCTGCGGGCTCAGATGCGAGTTGAAAAAGTTCATATCGCGCTGAACAACGATGCGCTGGGCCGCGTCGCGGGCGAATTGTTTTCCTTCCGTGGCCATCTCCTGTTTGTTAGAGGAAAGCCACCACCAAGCGCCAACAAGCAACGCCACCACAATAATGAGGATAACAATGACTTGCCCGGATGATTTCGAACGAGGATTCATTTTCAATTTCTTCATAATTAATTAGTAGCCGAACCCGAGGCCTTTGATTACTGCCCCATTTCGGATGAGAACAGCATGTTTTTGATTGCCCGTGTAACCGCCGAAGCGATTCCGGGCGTTCACGGTGAAATTGACCAGATAACCGCAGAGGTGTTCGCCGTTTTTTCCCAGATCGGCTGGTTTAGGTTCCCCATTCCATTCAATGCGCGCGCTGTCCGGATCGATCAACTGTTTGTTAAGCCACTGCTTCACTATCTCCTTGTAATTTGCGGGGTATGATCCGTACGATGCCGTATCCGCTTGTGTCTCTGCAATCGCTTGCAGCGTCAACGCAACGCCCATGGTAAACACGAGCATAAGCGTACCGGCCGTTTTCATGGAAGCCATTCTGTGCCGTCAGATTCCTTTGTCCAGCCTAATGCGATGCGGTCAATTGTCCTGACGCTGCCCGGTCTCGCGCAAGACGCCTGCTTACAGCGGACTTTTCTTTGAAGAATTCTTTCTTTATTGATCCTTCGCAGATGAAACAGCTGTTACTAGTGTGGATAATTGTTTCCCTGATTTTTTCGATTTCACGGGCAGCAAATGCGCAAACTGCGGTTCCAATTACTTCATCCGCAATTGTACAAAACAAACAATTGATCGATCCCGCCGCGGCCACGCAAGCGTGGTTGGCCACAGTGCCGAGAGAGCAGCGAGAAAAATCAGACGCCTATTTCGAGGGCGGTTACTGGCTGGCCCTTTGGAATTTTCTCCTGGTCGTTACGATATCGATTTTTCTGCTGGCGTCACGAATCTCGGCGCGGCTGCGCGATTTCGCTGAGAACGTCTGTAGGGAAAGCCGTTGGCTTCCCCTACAGGTAATCTTCTACGCGATTCCCTATTTTCTCATTGTCGCCACGTTGAGTTTTCCACTCGTCGTATATGAAAACTTTTTTCGCGAACGTCAGTACGGCTTTGCGACCCAAAATTTTCTGCCGTGGTTTCGCGAGCATTTGATTGGTCTAGGCGTCGGAATAGTTGCGGGGACGATCCTTTTGATTGTGCTCTATACTGTTTTCCGCCGAGCACCGCGAACGTGGTCGATCTGGGGAACGATCGTGGCAATTCTGTTCATGTTCGCCATTACGTTTATCGCGCCTGTGTTCATCGAACCGCTCTTTAATACCTATAAACCACTGGCGAACCCCGAGATCAGGGATCCGATTCTCGCCATGGCGCAAGCGAATCAAATTCCGGTGAAGCAAGTTTTCGAAGTCGACGCTTCACGGCAAACGACGCGCGTTAGCGCAAACGTCGCAGGCGTACTAGGCACGACGCGTATCGCGCTTAACGACAATCTGCTTAAGCAATGCACGCTCCCGGAAATCCGCGAAGTGATGGCGCACGAGATGGGCCATTACGTCCTCAATCACGGCGCAAAACTGCTGACTTACTTTGGAGTTTTTGTCCTTGTCGGATTCGCGCTTACCCCTGCGTTCTTCAACTCCGCGGTCACCCACTGGGGCAGCAAATGGGCCGTGCGTGGGATTGCTGATCCCGCCGGGTTTCCGTTGCTCGTTTTGATATTCAGCACGATGGTTTTCATCGCCACGCCGTTTCTCAACACCGTAGTGCGCGTGACAGAGCGAGAAGCCGACGCTTTTGGAATCAACACTTCGCGTGAGCCCGACGGCATGGCGAAGGTGGCGCTCAAACTCGGCGCTTATCGCAAACTCGATCCAACGCCACTCGAGGAATTCATCTTTTTCGATCATCCCAGCGGGCGCGCCCGAATCCGCATGGCCATGGATTGGAAAGCCGCAAACCTGCCTGCTGGAGAATCACCTGTAACCGAGGGCAGCTCTACCGGTCGCTAGTGGTCAGGTCTCATCCGGCTTCGCGTGGATGTTGCGATGGTGCGGCAGCGGTAAATGCGAACTTGCGTTTCCGAATCAGCATCAAATTACGAATGTAAATAAGGGAGTTTGGCAGATAAGCAAGGATACCAACCGGATCGCGTCGGAAAATAAAATAGAGACACATGAGCGCGCTTCCCGCGATGCTCCAGTACCAGAACGAGACCGGTATCACGCTTTCGCCCTGTCGCTCTGAGGCAAGCCACTGGACGAGGAAACGCATTGAGAAAAGAGCGTTCCCGATGAAACCAAGGACCATGAGATAACTCCAATCCAGACCGAGGAATCGGTATTCTTTCCCGATCCACGTGATAGCGATAAGTGCGAGTATGTTCATAGGCGGTTAATTTGATTCGGCGATTTCGTATCGAATTTGTCGTGATTTCATCCAGCGCACCGCAAGCAGGGATTTATGATGATGCTTTTAGGCGTGCAATCAAAGTATCTGCGATTGCGGCCGGTGTATCGGCAATTGCGATTCCGGCCGCCTTTAGTGCTTCAATTTTTCCTGCCGCAGTCCCTTTCCCTCTGGAAACGATTGCCCCGGCGTGACCCATGCGTCGTCCCGGTGGAGCTGTCATGCCCGCGATAAAAGCTGCCACAGGTTTCTTGCAATTCGCTTTCATCCATGCGGCCGCTTCTTCCTCTGCCGCACCACCGATTTCACCGATTAGAATCATGGCGTCTGTGCCGGGATCTTCATTGAACAATTTCACGCAATCGAGGTGCGACAGGCCGTGAACGGGATCGCCGCCGATGCCAATGCAGGTCGATTGGCCATACCCACGTGATGTCAATTGCCACACTGCTTCATACGTAAGCGTCCCGGAGCGCGAGATCACGCCAACGTTGCCGGGCTTATGAATGTAACCCGGCATGATGCCAATCTTGCACCCACCGGGCGTAATGATCCCCGGGCAATTCGGACCGATCAGCCGAGATTGCTTGCCGCGCATCAGCGCTTTTACGCGCATCATGTCCATCACCGGAATCCCCTCCGTGATGCAAACCACCAATTCCACTCCGGCATCGACTGCTTCCAGAATTGAATCCGCAGCTGCAGGAGCAGGCACGAAAACCATCGAAGCATTGGAGGCAGTTTTCTGGCGCGCTTCCCAGACGGTGTCGAATACCGGCACTTTGCCATCGAACATTTGGCCGCCCTTCCCCGGGGTCACGCCTGCGACCACGTTCGTGCCGTAGTCCATGCACTGCCGCGTATGAAACGCGCCCGCGCTGCCGGTGATGCCCTGCACCAGGAGGCGTGTGTTCCTATCGACCAATACAGACATATCTCAGGAAAGCAGGAACGCAGGAAAAAACAGCAAAACAATTTCCTGCTTTCCTGCGTTCGTTAGAGATTTCTGCCGCTTGCTCATTTCGGCTTGCGCTTGTGAATCACCAACTTGTTTCCGTCCGGGTCACGGAGTTGCGCCATCCAAGTCCGCGTTCCTTCAGCCTCGCCACAGCCGCATCGATGTCACCGACTTCGAAAGCGACCGTTGTCCCATCACGGGACGGTTTCCACGCCGGATGACAACCCACTCCAATCGTGGTCGGACCAAGGTCGTACTCGACCCAGGCGCCGTCCATCTGCGTGGAACTGGGCTTGAGCTCAAGGATCTCCTGATAAAATTTTCGCGCGCGATCCTTATCAGACACCGCGATAGCTATGAAGGCGACTTCGTTTGTGATCATTTGCAGACTCCTTTCTCATTTTTCGGGTTTAAGTTTGTGAATTATCAGTTTGTTGCCATCCGGATCTTGCACTACCGCTATGTGACAGCACGGTGTCTCAAAGGGCTCAGCCGCAAAACGTACCTGTCGGTCTTTCAACCGCTTGATTGCATTATCAAAATCCTCCACTTCAAAAGCCGCGCCCGTTCCCTGATCGGACGGCCTCCAAGCGTCGCTCACGTTCGCGATCGCAAGCGTATCCTCGCCGACCGCGTATTCGATCCATCTGCCGCCCATCATTTCATCCGATACCTTCAATCCAAGCACATCTTCGTAAAACTTCCGTGCTCGCGGAATGTCCGTCACAGGAATGGCAACGAATCCGATCGCGTTAATCTTCATGAGTGACTCCTTCCTTCATGAGCCATTCGGTTAGCAGCCCGATTACTTTGGGTCGAACGACGCTTCCTTACCTTTGAAAGCGTCGGCCAGACTTAAATAATGCTGAAACGTGTGACCCATCTTC
>QHRD01000081.1:15806-25249 GCA_003220005.1 Verrucomicrobiota bacterium
CGCGTAGGTGGGCGCCGTCACGCGCGACCACGCCGCGGCGAGATTCAATTTTTGTAGCTGCTGATAAAACGTCAGCGGACGCCCATACAAATGAGCGTGATCTTTTTCTTCCGGCCATAGGTCCGCCAACTGCGGTTGCTCTTTCAGAATGTCGTCAACCGGGCGGCCTTTGATCAGCCATTCGTAATAAAGCGTCACTGCTCGTTTCATCATCTCAGTAACTTCCCCAGGCGTCTTCCCTAGTAACGCGAAGCGCCGCCGTTCGATTTCGAGCATGTGCTCGAACCAGGTCTTGGCCCAACCGCCGACCGAAATGTAACCGCGCACCTGCTGCTGTTCGGCGGGCGATTCGGGAACCAGCGGCGCAAGGCCACCACCGTTGCTGATTCCAAGAATGAAAACGCGGTTACTATCGATGAACTCATAATTTTTCAGCGCGCGAAAGGCAGCCCGATAACCGCCAAGCTCCGAGTCAAAATCTGTTTCCGCGCAAACGCCTTCACTATCGCCAACACCTTGTTTATCGACGCGAAACAACGCGAATTGTGGCAAGCGCGCGAGGCTTTGAAAAACAAGTCCGGTGGCGTCTTTCGTTCCCATCGGAGCTTCGACTGAATCGCAGCTCAACCAACCAGCCACGAAAATGACCGGCAGTTTTACTTTCGCATTGCGCGGCTTGGTAATGATCGTGCGCAATTGTTTGCCGTCGGGCGCAGTCACCGAGTCGTAGATCACATCGACGTTCGGATAACTTTCGCGAGCCGTCTTCACTTTGCGCGGTAGTTCATCCGCGCAAAGTGCCGCGGCGAATGTGAGGAAAAGTATTGTCGATCCTACCTTCATTCAGCTTCGAGGATTCCAACGGCCAGTCGCAAATCCCAATTCCCAAATCACAGGGAAGTTCCAATTCCCAAATCTCAAAGCAGAGGGCGCTTTCATTCACTCTTCGAAATAATCGACGAGAAAATCAGTACTAGTTCCCCACCCTCGGTCGCAAGCTTATCACGACCCACTATAGTATCCTTGGTCAACCCGGCGTCCACGAGCCGTAGGAAGAGTCTGCTTTCTTTTGCTTCTTTGCGGCAGATTTTTACAGCGACCGAACCAGACGCCCGAACCAATTGCCGAACATTCTCAGTATTGCTGACAGTTCTTGGCAACTGCTTGACGAATGCGCGCACCGATTCCGCAAATCGAAATGCTTGATCTTCAAGATCACGTGGTTTCGCCCCGTCTTCCATTTTGAAGTTTGGAATTTGAGTCTTATTTGGAACTTCGGATTTGGGATTTGGGATTTGCAGTCGCAGCCGCTGCGACTGCTTTCTGTGCCGCATCGGCAAGATCGTCCGCGGCGATCAGTCCCGACATGTCGGGGCTATCCTTCAACAGTTGCTTTCCTCTCTCCACATTGGTTCCTTCAAGACGCACTACCAACGGCACCGATAGTTTCAGCGTTTTCGCAGCTTTGATGATGCCTTGCGCAACAATGTCGACCCTCATTATCCCGCCAAAGATGTTTACGAGAATTGCTTTTACTTTCTTATCCGCCATCAGGATTTTGAACGCCTCAGTCACCCGCTCTTCTGTTGCGCCACCCCCTACATCGAGGAAGTTCGCCGGTTCGCCGCCGTAGAATTTGATGATGTCCATTGTAGCCATGGCCAGGCCGGCACCGTTCACAAGGCATGCAATGTTGCCGTCCAGCCCGATATAGCTCAGCCCATGCTTTGATGCTTCCACTTCGCGTGGATCTTCTTCCGCTACGTCGCGCAGTCCCGCGATCTCCGGGTGCCGATAGAGCGCGTTGTCGTCGAAGTTAAATTTGGCATCCAGCGCCAAAACTTCGCCTTTATTCGTTACGACCAGCGGATTCACCTCGACCATCGAGCAATCGAACGCAACGAACGTGCGATAAAGTCCCTCAAATAATTTCGACGCGCTCTTTAGCTGCGACGACTCGAAGCCAAGCTGCTTCGCCAATTTTCGTGTCTGGAACGGTTGCAAACCGACCAATGGATCAATTGCCTCACGAACGATTTTCTCGGGCGACTTTGCTGCAACGGTTTCAATTTCTACTCCGCCTTCGGTGCTTGCTACAATCAATGGCGCCGCTGTTGCCCGATCTAGCAGAACCGCAAAATAAATTTCACGGGCGATGTCGACCGACTTGGCGACCAGCACCTTGTTTACCAGGCGACCGGCGGGGCCTGTCTGGTGGGTTACCAGAATTTGTCCCAGCATCTTTTCGGCAACCACCCGCACTTCTTCAGGCGTTTTGCGGAGGTGAACCCCGCCTTGGAATCCGTTCTTGAAAGATCCTTTGCCGCGCCCGCCTGCGTGAATTTGCGCTTTAACAACAACCTCAACATCGCCGAGCTCTCGCGCGATTTGCTCCGCCTCATCGAGTGATGAGGCAACTCTTCCACGCGTGGTCGCCACGTTGAATCTCTGTAACAGTTCTTTGGCTTGATACTCGTGAATGTTCATGTGCAGATTACCGCGAACAGTGGAGTAGCCCGCGGAAGACAGATCAGCAAAGACTATTCTTTTGCAAATTGGCTTGCCTCTTTAAAACCGGGCCAACTACGGTGGCAGCCATGACAACTTTCATCAAAATCTCCAGTCTGGTGTTTGCGTTTCTTGTCTCGATTGCCTTGTCAATTGCAGCCGGCACGCCCGAACAAGAAAAGGCCTTTGTCGACAAATATAAAACAGCATTCGAAGGGAAGGACGCCGCGACGCTGGAATCATTCCTCTACACGCAAGGCTCAGACCCGGCGGCTGTCGAGTTTTACAAAATGATGCAGTCGGGGGAAGCCGGACAAAAAATCTCCACGATTGAGCTCGTTTCTCTCACACCGGAGGACGTGAAAAAAGCAGCAAGCCCCATGGATGGACCAACTGGCAAAGTTTGCCTGACACTCAAACCAATCAAGAAACTCGTTATCAAGGTCGAAACAAAAGACGCCAACGGCAGTTCCACCAGCAGCACAGAAAATCTTATTGCTGAGAAGGACGGCAAATTCGTTATTCCCGTCCCTGGCCCGTGTAAGTGATCTTTACTTTAGTTCCCCTCCGAAAAGCGTGCCTACCGTGCGCTGGTCTTCGGGTGGTTCGAGTGAGTTAACAAAATTGCGAAACCGTTCGGAGAAAACGTCGGGCCGGACCTTCCAGTAGTGAGCCATGCCAGACGCGAAGATGTAGTGGCGCAAAAGCCCCTGCCAGCCTTCCCAGAGCTGCCTGTCCATCAGTCCATAAACGTAATGAAAATGAATTGTCTCGAACGCCTTCAAGAATTGGTAACTGGCATGGAAAAAACGCGCCCGTTCCTCGACTGAGAGTGCGCCGACGTCTTCCAGGCCAATTCGCCAGATGCGTTCCAGTTCGGCATTCTCCATTAAAGGTTTGGTCACGTCGCGCAATGCTGTAGCCGCAGCGTCTTGAGTCGCGAGTTTGGCCACGCGCGTGCTCCGATGCACTTGCAGCGCCAGGTATAGCACCGACAAAACCACAGCAATCGAGCCCACCAATTGCGAGACCGCGCTAACGGCGTTCCAGTCAATCGCTCCAGTTATAAACTCAACCCGTGTCATACATGTCATTCTGATCCCGCAATCGCGGGAAAAGAGTCTCTGATGATCTCTCGATCTAACGGAATAGACAGAGATGTTTCGCTTCGCTCAAGATAACAATGCCATTATGGGATTAACCGCTACTTCGGTTCCTCGGCCACTTTCAGAACAATTTTCCCGCGCGTGTGACCTGTTGCGACCTGTTCCTGCGCCTTCGCCGCTTCCGAAAGCGGAAATGTTTGCGAAACAATTACTTTGATTTTCTTTTCGTCGATCAATTTGCCAATCTCAGCGAGCTCATTTGAAGTCGGCTCGACGCCTAAGGAGACGCCTCGAATCCCGTGCTTGTCCAGCTCTGCTTGATCGATTCGCGCCACCAGCGTCACGATAAAGCCGCCTTTCTTTACCACGCCATAGGAACGCGCCAGTGTATCTTTCCCAACTGAATCGAGCACCACATCGACGTCCTTTGCGGCGTCCTCGAACTTTTGCTTTGTGTAATCGACTGCGACATCCGCGCCGAGTTGCTTGAGCAGGTCCTGATTTCGAGTCGATGCCGTTGCGATCACTTTCGCGCCGCGTGCCTTGGCGATTTGAATCGCGGAACTTCCTACGCCCCCCGATCCGCCGTGGATAAGCACCGTCTGGCCCGCACTCAGTTTTGCCTTGTCGATTAACGCCTGCCATGCCGTCAATGCGACAACCGGGACGCCTGCCGCTTCGGTAAAGCTGATCGATTTCGGCTTCGCCGCCGCTTCGACTTCTGTCGCAACGGCGTACTCAGCGTATCCGCCACCGTCTTTCAGATCGAGATACGCGAACACCGGATCGCCGGCCTTGAACTTCGTGATCTTCGCTCCCATTTTCTCAACGACTCCTGCGATGTCGTAACCCGGAATGAACGGCAGCGTTATTCCGAAAAATTTCGGAGCGACACGCGTCGTCCACTGGATTCACACCCGCGGCGATCACGCGAACAAGGATCTGATCTTCTTTCGGTTCCGGCCGAGGCTTGTCTTCGTATTTCAAAACCTCAGGGCCGCCATACTCATGCACTACAACTGCCTTCATCATCGTCACGGACGATTGCGCATAAGCAACCACCGAACACAAGCAGACGAGCGCCACGCTAACAAATTGCATCGGCTTCATACACACGAATCTCTTTGATTTATCTTTTTCATCAATTGCCCCCGGATGGACCCGGCCCCGGTGGCAATGGAATAAATCCCGTCCCTCCGCTCGATCCTTCGTCCCATGGGATCGGCCCCACCGTGTAAGTGTAATTGGCCCACGCATCGTAATCCGGGCCGAACTGGCGCAGAAACAAAAGCGAAAATGAGCGAAGCAAAACAAAGACCGGTAGCAAAATCACAGTTCCTATATAAGGAATCGCAGCGATACAGAAGGTCGCGCAAGTCACTAGGCATGCGATGATGCGGTGGCCAGTGCGAGAACAATTAAAACAAACAGTATAACAAAAGGATTTCACCCGGATTCGCCGCGATCAGTTTAGTTACAGCCGGCTGAAAGAGAATCTTCTTCATTAACTCGAACGCTTCCCCAAACGGCTTGAAGATTTCGATTTTGGGTTCGCTTCCGTTCACATTGCTGTTGTGAGGCGGCGGCGATTGTAGGGCAACCGCATCGGTTGCCAAGCCAAACGAGCGGCAAGCGCAGCGCTTGCCCTACAGCCCACGGCGGCACCGGACGTTTGTTTGGTTGTTTGAATTGCAGCCGCATATTTCTGCAACGATGCAGCGCCGCTATCCCATAGGCGCCGAGGTAATCGGCAAAGACCAAACCCATTTTCGCGTTTGGGCACCGAAAGCCCGAGAAGTCGATGTCGTTCTGGAAGACGGCGCTGGCTCGAAGCCACTCATCTTTCCGCTCACACCAGAACCAAGTGGATATCTTTCCGGCGCCGTCAACGTCGGCGCCGGCAGCCGTTACCGGTTTCGAGTAAATGGGGGAAAAAACTTTTATCCCGATCCGGCATCGCGCTTCCAACCGGAAGGACCACACGGACCCTCTTGCGTAATTGATCCACGGCAATTCCCATGGAGGGACACGAATTGGTCTGGCGTCAAATTGGAAGGCCAAGTCATCTACGAAATGCACATCGGCACATTTACGAAACAGGGAACCTGGCGCGCTGCAACGGAGCAATTGGCAGAGCTGGCGCGGATTGGGATCACGGTGATCGAGATGATGCCGGTCGCGGAATTCCCGGGGAAATTTGGCTGGGGTTACGACGGCGTCGACCTGTTCGCGCCGTCGCACCTCTACGGAACGCCAGACGATTTAAGGACGTTCGTAGATCGTGCCCACCCGTTAGGCCTCGCTGTGATTTTGGATGTTGTTTACAACCACTTCGGGCCCGACGGGAATTATCTCGGTGTTTTTTCGGACGATTATTTGGTTCGCGAAAAGGAAAACGAATGGGGTAATGCCATCAACTTTGATGGACCGAATTCGGGTCCCGTTCGGGAGTTTTTCATCACGAATGGCCGGTACTGGATTGAGGAATTTCATTTCGACGGATTCCGTTTCGATGCCACACACGCCATCCGCGATCAATCGACTGAATACATCATCGGCGCGGTTGGGCGCGCGGCGCGCGACGCGGCCCGCTCCCGCTCAATCCTTCTGATAGCCGAGAACGATCTACAGGAAGCGAAGATGACCCGGCCGATAAGCGAAGGCGGCGATGATTTAGACGGGATTTGGAACGACGATTTTCATCACAGTACTGTCGTAGCGCTGACCGGCCGCACCGAAGCTTATTACGGCGACTACCGCGGAACGCCGCAGGAATTTATCTCCGCGGCGAAACACGGATTCCTGTATCAGGGCCAGGCGCGCTCATGGCGAAACGCGTTGCGCGGAACGCCGACCCGCGGGATTCCTCCGGAGGTTTTCGTCTGTTTCATCGAAAATCATGACCAAATCGCGAACACCGGATTAGGCGAGCGACTGCGCTTTCAAACTTCACCGGGAAGTTACCGTGCGATGACCGCCCTTCTTTTGTTAGGCCCCTGGACGCCCCTGCTGTTTCAAGGCGAGGAATTCGGCGCGCAGAACCCATTCCTGTTTTTCGCGGACGTGGGCGATGCTGCCGTGCGCGATGCGACTCGGAAAGGTCGCGCGGAATGGCTGGCCCCGTTTCTATCGCTGAGTCGGGAAGAGGCGTTGAAGAGCTTGCCGGCGCCGGATGACCCAGAAGTATTTGCTCACTGTAAACTTGATTTTTTGGAACGAGAAAAAAATCGCGAACTTTACGATTTCCATATCGACCTTTTGAAATTACGGCTGGAAGATTCGCGCTTTTGCCAGCAAAGCGCTGGCGGAATCGATGGTGCGGTGCTCGGGCCGGCATGTTTCGTGCTCAGATATTTTTCCGAGAATGATGATGATCGTCTGCTAGTGATAAACTTTGCCGACAAGCAAATCCTTCATCCTGCTCCTGAACCCCTGCTTGCACCGCCGTCGGGTTACCGATGGGAAACGCTTTGGACGAGCGAGTCCCCGCGCTACGGCGGAAAAGGCGCGGCTGCAATCGCAACTCCCGAAGAATGGATTCTGCCCGCGGAGTGCGCTGTCGCGCTTCGCCCAGAGGTGCGAAAAAATGTTGGATAGCGCACGCGTCTCGCGTGCTGGTGAGCGCGTCCTCGCGATCGCGAACTTTCCTTTAGTTTGCTCATCTTCACTGCCGATCGATATCTAACGAAAAGACTGTTTCGGCGCGACGCCGAAACCAGCACGCGAGACGCGCGCGCTACCCACAACCGTGGCAACGCGTTTGCGCACGCCACATTCAGAGCGCATAACTTCCGCCGGATGAAATGGGTCTTGCTGAATCTTGCCCTCGGCGTCCTATCATGCGCCGCATTTGCGCAGGAGAACATTACGCCGCCGCCGAGAGTTTACCCTGTCGCGTTGCCGAACTACGACGAGGAAACCGCCACGCGCTTGCAGATTTTTTTGGACAACAGCGATTTCGGTCCGGGCAAGATCGACGGCAAAATGGGCGAATTCTTTCGGAAAGCGCTCATTTCATACAAACATGCGCATGCAATGCCAAAGACCGGCGCCGTCGATCAATGGATGCTGGATCAGGTCCCTATCACTTACACGACCTACACAATCAAAGACGAGGACTTGAAACAGGTCGGCGACGTGCCGAGCAGCCATGCAGAGCAAGCAAAATTGAAATGGCAACCCTACACATCGTTATTGGAATTTGTGGCCGAACGTTTTCATTCCGCGGAGGCGTTTATCCAGAAGCTCAATCCCGGAAAGAACTGGGAACACCTCCAGCCCGGCGAAGCTCTTAAGGTGCCGAATGTTTTGCCGTTCGAGGTCGAAAAGTTCACTGAAGGAAAAGTCCCTGAGAATCCTGCGTTCGCCTCCCGCAAAGTTTTCGTCGATACCTATGAGCACCTGCTGGAAGTTTTCGATCACGATCAGCTCGTGTGCGTGTTTCCGATCACGCCTGGATCCAAAACGCTGCCTGCGCCGGTGGGCACTTGGAAAATTCTCGGCGCAGCCATTTGGCCATGGTTCCGCTACGATGAAGGCATGCTCAACCACGGTGTGCGCACCGAAAATTTTTACAATCTCCCGCCGGGGCCCAATAATCTGGTCGGCATTCTGTGGATGGGCTTGAACAAACCAGGCATCGGCATCCACGGCACGAACAATCCGGAAACCATTGGCCGCGCCGCGAGCCATGGCTGCATTCGTCTGGCAAACTGGGACGCCGCGCGAGTGAAAGACCTCGTCAGCGTCGGGAACACAGTGATCATCTTCTAGCCTTTTCCGCGATCATTGTCGCAACGAACCTGCTTGCTAGACTTGCCCGCGTTGCAAACGAGTCATAAATTACATTGGCCCAAGGAGGAGGTGCCCCGATGAAAGCTCAAGGCGGTATCAGCTATGACAACGCGGCAGTCGCCAGTTGTCCGAAACATTTGCTCCAGTTCGCAGTCGATCAGCGCTACGACGATTAGACCCCGGTCGATCATGCGGTCTGGCGGTTCATCATGCGCCAGAACATTTTTTTTCTAAGAGAGTACGCGCACAAAGTTTATTTTAAGGGGCTGCTCAACACCGGGATCTCATTCGAGCGCATCCCGCGTATCGAAGAGATGAACGATATTCTGGCGAAAATCGACTGGGGCGCGGTGGCCGTGGACGGGTTTATTCCGCCGGCCGCGTTCATGGAATTTCAGGCTTATAAAGTGCTGGTGATCGCCTGCGACATGCGCCAGATCCATCACATCGAATACACGCCCGCGCCTGACATTGTCCACGAGGCTGCGGGTCACGCGCCGATCATTGTCGATCGCGAGTACTCGAAATATTTGCAGCGCTTTGGCGAAGTGGGCGCAAAAGCGATGTCTTCGAAAAAGGATTTCGAGCTGTATCAAGCGATTCGGCACCTGTCGATTCTGAAGGAACGCCCAAACGCAGACCCGAAAGAAGTCGACGAAGCGACCAAGCTGGTAGAGCACCGCCAGAAAACTTTGGGCGAGCCTTCCGAGATGGCGCTGCTCTCGCGCTTGCATTGGTGGACAGTCGAATACGGTCTTATCGGTACTCTGGAGAATCCAAAGATTTATGGCGCAGGATTGCTTTCATCGATTGGCGAATCGGTTTCATGTCTTGAGCCGGCAGTGAAGAAGATCCCCTACTCCATCGATGCGATGAATCAGCCGTTCGATATCACGACCCGGCAGCCGCAGCTCTTTGTTTGCCGCGATTTTCAGCACTTGAAGGATGTGCTGGAAGAATTTGCAGGCAAGATGGCTTTCGTGGTCGGCGGACTGGAGGGCATCAACAAGACAATCGAGTGCAACAATACTGCGA